>JBGTGS010000052.1:0-9363 GCA_041746615.1 Opitutaceae bacterium
GCGGGGCGATTCTCCCCGGAATCAACCTGTGGTCAGCCATGCTTGCCCGGCGCACCGCCCGCCTGCCGGTCGTGGACCTGCGCCCCCCGCGTGTCGCTCTCGGCCGCTCAACCGTTGACGGCCTGCACAGTGGCATTGTTATCGGGCACCTCGGAGCCATCCGTGAACTGACGCAACGCCTTGCCCGCGAAGCCTTCGGGCCACGGGCGAAGCCCGCGATCATCGGCACCGGCGGCCAGGCGGGGTTGTTCGCCCGAGAAAAACTCTTTACGCTGCATGCGCCCGATCTGATTTTACACGGCCTTAGGCAATTTGCCGCCATTTCCGCGAACCATGCATAGGACCTTCCTCCGCACCAAGCTTCACCGCGCCACCGTCACGGCGGCCGATCCCGACTATGAGGGCTCGGTGTCGATTGATCGCGCATTGTGCAAAGCCGCGGGCCTGCTGGAGTTCGAACAGGTGGATGTCTATGACATCACCAACGGCGTGCGCTTCACCACCTACGTGATCTTCGGCGAAACCGGCCAGGTGCAGATCAACGGTGCCGCCGCCCGCCTGGTCGCGAAGGACGATCTCGTGATCATCGCAGCCTACGTCGCCCTCACCCCGGAGGAAATCCCCGCCCATCAGTCACGGGTCGTCCTGCTCGGCCCGGGCAACAAGATACTGGAAACCCACGATCACCCGGTGCGGATTCCGTAAGTCGGGCGGCGGCCACCCGGGTGACAAAGGCGAGTGGCTGAGTGCCCAGGGAGCATCATTCCCTATTTCGTAATCGTATTCGCCGCATAACATCCTGATCGGTCGTAAACGTGCGACACGACCGTCTCTCACGTTACGGTTCGTGGGTTTAGTGCGGAAGGTCCAAATGCCTTCCTCCCTCCCCCCGTGAGGGACAAAAATTCAGCCTCCATCACCGGAAGACCGGAGGCAAAAAGAGAAAGAGTCCCTCCGTGCTTCCGGATGGCGGGCACCCGCACCACCCCGCCCCAACCCGGCGACAGTGTCACATAATACGTGACACTGTCGGCCGGGGCCTCAAGCAGGCCAGGGCTGGTTTTCGCTCGGCACCCAACCGGGCTTCGGATTCCTTCCTGCCGTGCGACCGTTGAAAGTCCTTTTTGTCACTCCCGAGGTCGAGCCGTTCATCAAGGTCGGTGGACTCGCTGACATGGCGGGCTCCCTGCCGAAGGAGATCGCCGCGCTCGGTCACGACGTGCGCCTGGTCTGTCCTGCCTATGGATCCCTCAAGGTCCAGGGCGAATGGCGCGCCCGCCCCGAGCCGCTCGGCGTCGATGTCGGTGCCGGTACCCATTGGGCCAAGGTCTGGCAGACCGAGCTGCCCGGCTCACACGTGCCGGCCTATTTCCTCGAACGGGACGACTTCTTCTCCCGGCCCGAGGTGTACAACGGTCCGTGGGGCGCACACGCGGACAACGACCTGCGCTTCATTTTCCTCTGCCGTGGAGCCCTCACCCTGTGTCAGCAGCTCGACTGGATCCCCGACGTCGTCCACTGCCACGACTGGACCACCGGATTCGTCCCCGTCCTGCTCAACAGCACGCTGCGGGACACCGCTCTCGGCAACACCGCCTCGGTCTTCACCATCCACAACCTTGAGCACCAAGGCTACGCGGACCGCCGCGCCGTCGGCTTCGCGCACATCCCCTGGAGCGAGTTCCGGCCCGACAGCATCGAGTCAGGCGGTGCCGTCAACATGCTCAAGGCCGGTCTCTATCACGCGACCAAGCTCAGCACGGTGAGCCCCAGCTACGCGGAGGAGATCCGTGAGCCCGCAGGGGGCTGCGGGCTTGACGACGTCCTCAACTTTCGCGCCGCCGATCTCGTGGGCATCCTCAACGGCATCGACGCGGAATCCTGGGATCCCGCGCGCGATCCGCAGCTGCCGGCCCGCTACTCCGCCGCCGACCTCACCGGCAAGGCCACCTGCAAGGCTGTCCTGCAACAGCACCTCGGACTGCACGTTGATCCCAACATGGCCGTCTTCGGTGTGGTCTCGCGCCTCGCCGCGCAGAAGGGTCTCGACCTCCTCGCCGAGGCCCTTCCCCACGTGCTCGACCGCATGCATGTGCAATTCGCCCTTCTCGGTTCCGGTGATCCCGGTCTGGAACAGACCTTCCGCCAGGCCGCCGTGGATTTCCCCGGACGTGTGGGTGTGCACATCGGCTTCAATGACGGTCTCGCCCGGCTCATCATGGCCGGCAGCGATCTCTTCGTCATGCCCAGCCGCTCGGAACCCTGCGGACTCACGCAGATGTACGCCATGCGCTACGGTACGCCTCCACTCGTGCGCGCAACCGGCGGTCTGATCGACACGGTGGATCAATACGTCGAGGACACGGACACCGGCACCGGTTTCATCTTCAAGGACGCGACCCCGCTGGCGCTGTACAACACCATCGGCTGGGCCTGCGCCACCTGGTACGACCGCCCGGCGGAATTCGCCGCCCTCCGCCAACGTGGCATGGCCCGCGACTTCAGCTGGGGTCGGAGCGCCGCGCACTACGTCGACCTCTACCGCTGGGCCGTCGCCGCCCGCACCGGCCGCCCCATGGATTGAACCATTTGCCGGGTTCAGCGCCGGCCTTTGACGAACAGGAGCCAGGCGGCGACAATCAGCAGGGCCCAGGGCCAGAAATCCTGGATCACCTGCACGCCACGCTGGATCTCCGGGCCGGCCAGATGCGAGGCACCGATCACCCCCAGCACACCCGCCGGGATCAGTGGCCAGAGCACGCGCCGCTTGAAATGGGTGGCAGACAGCACCGTGATCAGCACCCAGCCACCCGCAAAACAGAGCAGAAACCACCCGGAATCCCCCACGCGGCTCAAGTCCGTCGAGCGCGCCAACAGCACACCCGCCCCGATGCCGGTGAGGATCCCGCCCGGCACCAGCAATCCCCACTCGCGCGTCACCAGCGACCAGCCGGTGAAGATGACCCCCAGCAGCAGCGGTACGGCGAGCTGGGCATTGAAGGAAGTGTAGCGGTCGAGCAGTGCCCAGCCAGCCACGGTCAGCAGGACCAAGCCGATCACACGCCGTTTGCCCCATCCGCCACCTGACCCCATGTCTGAAAATGTCGCCATGCCGCCGTTATGGCGAGCCGTCCCCCGTCTTGGCGAGCCCGCAGCACAGGTCGGAGTGAGCTTAATCTTTCCTCTTTAATCTTACTCTTTCTCTTTCTCCCACATTTCCAGGCTCGATCAGCCCGATTCACCCAGTTGGGAGAAAGAGTAAGATTAAAGAGGAAAGATCGGGGTCAAACACCCACCCAGGCCAAACCGAGCTTGAGCCAGAGCGGGATCGCCAGGAGGCCAACCACCGTCGTGCCCACCACCACCTGCACCGCTGTCAGCGGCTGGCCGCCATAATGCCGCGCGATTACGATGGACAGAATTCCTGCCGGCATCGCCGCCTGCATCACAATCACCCGTTTCAATTCCACCGGAAAGGGTCCGAACTTCGCCAGCAGCAGGAAAGCTACCGGCAGCAACCCGAGCCGCAGAAAACACGATGCCGCCGTCACTCGCATATCCCACATTTCCCGCGGTTTTCCGAAGTAATCCATCAGCGTAGCTCCGATGAGAATGAGTCCGAGGGGAATCGCACAGACCGCGCACAGTCGAATCGCCTCCATCAGGACACCGGGCAGGAATTCGTTCAGGCCGGACAGGTTGAGGATTACCGCTGCGATGAGCGCAACCACGGGCGGGTTGACGAGTTTGCGCCAGCCGTCGCGCAGCTTCACCCCCACGAGCACGATGATCCCAACCGTCCAGATGGCCGCCTCGCAGCCGACGTTGTGCACCAGCAGCACGCCGACGCTCTCCGGGCCGTAGAGACCGGTCATGAGCGGGATGGGAATGTAGCCGTAGTTGTAGATTCCGACCGCAAAGGCAAACGTCCGCAGACCCCGACCGGTCGTGAGGCCGATGGCCCGGCCGGCATAATAGGCCACGCCGATTCCGGCCGTCATCGTCACGAAACCCACCAAGGGAGCCCACAGGAGGTTGGCGGGAACACGCACGGCGGCATTACCGACCACGGTGCTGAAGATGAGGCAGGGATAGAGACAGTTCACCACCATCTTCAGCAGGCTCTCATCCGCCTCGGCGTTGAGCACCCGCGCACGCCGCAACCCCGAGCCGATGGCGATCAGCGCGAAGACCGGAAGGATCAACTGCATGAGTTCCCAATAGGATGGCATGGAGGAAGCCCGGCGAACCGGAGGCCAGAGAACACAGGCCGGCACCCGGTCCGGCAAGCAGCAATACACTTGGGAAAAATCCAAACTCCAGATGCCAAACGCCAAAGAATCCGGAATTAACGGACATGATGATCAAATAGGCAGATGCCGCCAGGGAGGTTTCAAATGCTGAGATTTCTTTGACGTTTGGACCTTGGCGTTTGGAGTTTAAACCCCTACCCCGCCATGGCCCGGCCGGCGAGCCAGCCGGTCGTCCAGGCTGATTGGAAATTGAAGCCACCGGTGATGCCATCGATATCCAGCACCTCGCCCGCAAAATACAGACCCGGGCGCACCCGGCTCTCCATCGTCTTGAAATCCACCTCGCGCAGGCGGATGCCGCCGCAAGTCACAAACTCCTCCTTGTTGAGGCTCTTGCCCTCGACCACAAACTCGCCGGCACAGAGCTGCGTGGCCAGGACCTGCAACGCAGTGTTCGCAACCGAGGTCCACACCGCGGTCGGGGCAATCCCCGCCGCCGCGATCAGCCGCTCCCACAAGCGCGAGGGCAGTGCATAGGGATTCCAGGTCGTGATCTGCTTCTTCGGATTGGACATCCGCGCCGCCACCAGCCCCGCCAACACCGCCGCCGGGGGCCGGGGTGCCACCCAGTTGATCAGCAGGGTGAACCGATAATCCATCGCATGCAGGTCACGCGCTCCCCAGGCCGACAATTTCAGGATCGCCGGGCCGCTGAGCCCCCAGTGCGTGACCAGAATGGGTCCGCTTTCCCGCAGCTTCGTGCCCGCCACCGCCGTCGCCACCTGCAGGACCGACAAGCCCTCCAGCCCGCGCAGGCGGGCATCATCGATGTGGAAAGTGAATAACGACGGCACCGGCGGCTCGATGGTGTGGTCGAGCTGCTCCGCGATGATCAGGCCGGCGGATCCCCGGTTGCCACCCGTGGCCAGCAGCAAACGGTCGGCCGGCACCACCTCTCCGGTCGTCAACGTCACGGCAAAGCGCGCCTCCCCCGGCTCCGCGCCGGCTGCATGAACCAGCTCAGCCGTGCGCACACCGCAGGTCGTGACCACCCGCACCCCCGCCGCCACCGCAGCGCGTTGCAGGCAGTCCACAATCGTGGCGGAGTCGTCGGTCTCGGGAAACATCCGCCCGTCATCCTCGGTCTTGAGCACGACCCCGCGGGCGGCAAACCAGGCCACTGTCTCACGCGGGCCGAAGCGATGGAACGGCCCGAGCAGCTCGCGCCCGCCGCGCGGGTAACGCTTCGTGAGTTCCCGCGGTTCGTAGCATGCATGAGTCACGTTGCACCGCCCGCCACCGGAGATGCGCACCTTGGCCAGCGGATGGCTGGTGGCCTCATAGAGCGTGACCCTTGCGCTGGCATTCGCCTCCGCACAGGTGATCGCCGCGAAAAACCCGGCGGCTCCCCCTCCTGCGATGACAATACGTGGACGATCCATGTTGGCGCGCAGCGTGCGGACCCGCCTCCACGTATCCAAGAGGAAACCTCGAAAAGGCCGCAGGCATTTCGTTGGAAAGATTTTTGGCGTTTGAGCATTGGCGTTTGGACCTTTCCCTTTCCTCCATGACCCCGGGTGAACTCACCGCCACCGCCGAAAGAACCGTCGCGAATACCCTCCGCCGGCTCCCGCCCGACCTGCAAAAACTCGCTGCAGACATCCCGGTGGTCTGCCATGAGCGTCCCAGCGAAGCGATCCTCGGGAACGAATTCGAGCCGGACATCCTCGGCATGTTCGCCGGTCATGCCCATGGAGAGGGCTCGGGCGACAACAATGCCCTCCCCCCGCACATCATGCTCTTCCTTGAGAACATCATGGAATACGTTGAAGGCGACCCGGAGGCCTTCCGTGAAGAGGTGAGAATCACCTATCTCCATGAGCTCGGCCACTATTTCGGGTGGGACGAGAACGACCTGGAGCTGCGGGGGCTGGGTTGAGCATCGGATCGTCCCTGATCCCGGAACCATCGCCACTCCGCGCTTTCCAAGCAGGTAGACCCGTGCATAGTACGACAAACCTTTAGGTGCCATGAAGAAACTCCTCCTCCTTTTGCTCGTCTCCATCTCCGCCGCGAATGTCTTCGCCGCCCGGGCCCCGCTCCCGCGCGAAGACTACGTCACGCAAATCGAATCCTGCGAAGCCATCATCCAGGAATTCATGCTGCGGCCGGACACCGCCATTCCCGCCGAGATCCTGGCCCAGGCCCGCGCCATTGTGATCACCAACCAATTCAAGGCCGGCTTCATCCTCGGGGTGAAGGACGGCTATGGCATCCTCATGATCAAGAAGCCGGATGGCCGCTGGAGTGTGCCGGTCTTTCTCAATGCAGGCGAGGCCAGCATCGGTTTCCAGATCGGTGCAACCACGGTTGAGACCGTTTATGTGATCATGGACGACGAGACCCCCCGGCGGCTCTACGGCCAGCGCTTCAACATCGGCGCCGATGTCCGGGCCATCGCCGGACCGCGGATTGCCGAGCGCGATGCGCAGAACCGGGCGATCATCGCCGCTCCCGTTCTGGTGTACACCAAGTCGAACGGCATCTACGCCGGCGCCACCGTCAAGGCCGGCACCCTCAGCCGAAACGAGATCGCCAACCGCGCCTTCTACAACACGACCCACACCATGCCGGAGATTCTTTACAGCGACTGGATCACCCCGCCCGCCGAGGTCGTGCCGCTGATGAATTACATGCAGCGGATCTCCCCCTGAGCGGGTTAAGGTGGCCGTGGTAGGGCGCCACCATACGGAAGGGGAAATCAATGTAGGAGCGGCTTTACGCCGCGATTTCTGATCCCTTGTCACTCGCCGCCGCGAGGCGGCGCATCGCGGCATAAAGCCGCTCCTACATTCACTCCACCGCACACCGCATCGTGGATGGTGAAATGGGCTAGCCGCGAAACGCCCGCACTGCGTCCACTAATTCCTTCATGACGGTCTCGGCGATCACCTGCTGCACCGCCGTGCGCGACAGACCGCTGCAATCCAACCGCCCGGTGCGATCGGTCCACTGACCGGACGCACGCCGCGTCACCGCCCACCAGGCAAAGGGTTCGGGCGTTCCACTCGCCGGCTCGGCATAGCCGGTCGTCGCCACCCCGAAGTCGCTGCCAAAAAGCTCGCAGGCCCCCCGGGCCATCTGCCTCGCCACTTCCTCCGAGACGCAGTCCACCGCCGCCGCGGCCGCCCGGTCCACCCCGAGATGGCGCACTTTCTGATCCAGCGTGTAGGCCGTGATACCACCGAGGAAAAATTCCGAGGCCCCGGAGATCGCGCCCACGCGGGCCTGGACCTGACCACAGGTCACACTTTCGGCGACGGCCAGCGTCAGCCGCGGTTCCCGCCCCATGAGCTCCCTGAGTTCGTGCACACGGAACCGTTACCCGGGGCGGAGCCGCCCGCAAGCGCTCATGAGCCGCCCTTGTGATTCCGTGGCGATCAAGCGTCCGCTCAGCTTGCGGCCGCCACCATCAGTTGACGGCGCACCCGCCAGCGCTGGTTGCGTCGTACAATGTACCCGAAACAGTCCGGTACCCCGCAACGGCAGGGATGCTCCTGCCAGTTTTCGTAATCGAATCCATAATCGTAGCCCAGCTCTTCGCCGGTGGCGATGTCCCGGGTGGCCATGATCCAAATGTGCCCGCGAAGCACTTCCGGCTCACAATTGGGCTTGCAGGAATGGTTGATCAGCCGGGCCGTGTTCCACGGTACATCGCCGTCGATGTCATGCCGCTTGTTGAGCTCAAAGATGTACACGCAGGCGTCGCCGCCCTCCTCGATCTTCGCCCGACGAAGGTCATCACGGCGGTCGGCCTCACGCTTGGTGATGCGCTCACCGACATACTCGATGATGCGCGTGCCCGCGGGGATGGGTTTGATGGCGTAAAGTCCACTGCCGTGGATGCCGGAGAGGCCCCGGCGAACCCAGGGTGACGTGGTGGCGGGGGGCGTTGGTTTGCTCATGAAAGTTCAAGTCCGACCGGACAATGGTCGCTGCCCATCACCTCGGGGCTTATCCACGCACGCTTGAGTGCCGGGCGGAGTTTTTCCGAGGCCAGGAAGTAGTCGATGCGCCAGCCCACGTTCTTCGCCCGTGCGCCCGCCCGGTAGGTCCACCACGAATAGTGTCCCGGCCCCGGCTCGAACGCCCGGAAGGTGTCCACAAAGCCCGCCTCCAGATAGGCGCGAAATCCCGCCCGCTCCTCGTCGCTGAACCCGGGGTTGCCCACGTTCTCCCGCGGACGCGCCAGGTCAATCGGCTCATGGGCCACGTTGAGATCGCCGCAAACAACCACTGGTTTAAACTGCTCCAGTTTCTTCGTGTAGGCCAGCAGCGTGCGGTCCCAGGCCTGGCGGAAACCGATGCGCACCAGCTCGGGCTGGGCGTTGGGCACGTAGACGTTGACGAGGTAAAAATCCGCAAACTCCACCGTGATCGCCCGGCCCTCCGCATCGTGGTCAAGCGAGCCCAGGCCAAGGCTCACGCTGAGGGGTTTGACCCGTGAGAACACCGCCGTGCCGCTGTAGCCTTTCCTCACCGCGCTGTACCAGATGGGCTCGTAGCCGGACGGCCAGGTCACATGCTGCACGTCGCCCGGCATGGCCTTGGTCTCCTGCAGACAGAAGACGTCCGCGTCGCTGGCGGCCATGATGTCGAGCAGACCCTTGCCCAGGGCCGACCGCACGCCGTTCACGTTCCACGAGATCAACTTCATGGGCGCAAAACCTGCCGGAGCTGCGGTGGGAGGCGATATTTTTTGTGCATTCTCCCGCCTTTCCTTGTCGTCTTCCCTGTTGCTTCCGCTCCGGCAAAACCGCAATGCTGGCTGTTCCATGTCCGCCTTCTCCCACCTCCCGCTCGGCCAGCGCATCCCGTCCAGCGTGCACGGGGTCTCATGCAGCCTGCCGACTATGAAGGCCGTCATCGGCTACGAGGAAAAGGACCCGGAGATCCTCCGCCACCTCACGTCCGGCTATCCGCGCTTCGTGGTGCATCCCTTCGTGAAGCGCCTCGCCGCCCACTTTCTGCCAGCGGCCGGGCAAACGCTCTGGCTGGCCTCGTCCGCCCACGCCGCCGAGGGACTCGCCGCGCATCTCGGCGCCCCCGC
>JBGTGS010000053.1:0-22247 GCA_041746615.1 Opitutaceae bacterium
GAGATTGACCGGCAGGACCTGGATCGTCGAACTCACCAGACGCTGCGCCTCATCCAGCCGTCCCTCCGCCGCCAGGGTCCGCGCACGGTGCAGGGTCGTATCGGCCCCGGTCATCAATGCCGCCAGACGCTGCGCCTCCTCCTCCATGAGCGCCTCCGCCAGCGTGGTGAGGCTGGCTTCCACCGCGTCCTCCCGGCCAGAAGAGGGGGACGCAACCAACAGGGACAACCCCAGCAGCAGGGCCGGGTGCAAGCGGATCAATAGTCGGGAATGTGTCATGATAATTAAAATACAGAGCCGCTCAATGCGGTCCGCGCACGGGCCGCAGGGTCCGAAATACCGCGTCACTCCCGCCGACAGCGGTGAACCGCACGTCCGCCTCGCCGGGTTCGGTTGAAATTTTCACCACCTCACAGGTGAAGCCATCGGCTTCAAAGCTTCCGCCCTCGGCACATTCAATCTGTTCACCGGATGCGATCACGCGAAAGGCCGCCAACGGCGGACCGAGGGTCTTCCGTTCCAGCGAGGTCAGCACGACTTCCTCACCCGAAAGTTCATCGACGAGGATTGCCGTGGCCGTCGCGGGCAGCCCACCCCGAGGCCGACTCACCTCGAAAGTCCGCAGGGTCAGGCCCGGTCCGGTGAAATGATGGCCGGCCGCAGCCAGGAACGTCTCACCCGTGACCGTGAGCGCAAACACCCCGCGGGCCGTGCGACCGCTGCCGGCATGACCGACGAGTTGGAGCGGATACGCGGGCACATGGATTGCAACCAGTTCAATCGCGGCTTCCGGCTTGGGTCCGGTCCCGGATTCCAACTCCCTGGGTTTCAGGAGGGGCTGGCCCGTGCCCGGATCCAGATAAATGGCCGGTGGGGTGAATAGATCAAAGACCCAGTCACCAACATCGCCGGGTTCGCTCCAGCGGGTTGCCGCCGGCCCCGTCGTCCCCGTGACCGGCCCGGATGCGGTGTTTAATGCGATGATCGTCGCCTTCGGCTCCATCCGCGTCATCCGATCCACCCTGCCGATGCTCCCCATGATCGATGCGGCCATCAACAGGAGCGCCAGCCCCGCAATCACCTGATGATACCCGACCGTTTTCATTTCACGTCCGGCCCGTCGCCGGCTGCTGTCAGTTCCACCCACTCCACCGTGACGGCAAACCGCGAGTCGTCCGCCCGCACCCAGGAAGTCGGCTCCCCGGCGGGAACGGACTGCGACCGGGGCTCCACCGACACCTCCCGCACCAGGAACCGTGGCGACGCGCCCACCAGGTGATTGAGAAAGTCCCTCAGCACCCCTGTCTGTCCCGTGAACACGACACGAAGCGGCACGGTCTCGACCAAGCCGGGCGCCCGCACGCTCAGTTCAGGATCGATCTCAAAGAAATCGCTGTCATCCCGTACCGATCCGGGCTCTGGCCGTTCGCGTTGCAGTCCTTCAAAACGGCTTGGTCCGGAGGCGAACAACACCGTGAGCAGGGCCTCCGCAGCCAGGCGTTGGCGGTGCACCGGCACCATGAGTGGGTTCGCCGGTCCGGAACGCGCATGCGTGCCAAACCCGAAGGGTTCATCGTCCCGGCAAATGACACCGGCCGCGGCAGCGAGCGCGCGCATGTCGGCAACATACCGCGCCAGCATGAAGAAGGCTTCGGAGCGGTTTTCCGGTACCGGCGCTTGCGTGGCCTGAACCTCGAATTCCTTTCGGATGGCCCCGATGCTCTGCTCGAGCCCGGCCAGCACCTCCTCCAAATGTCGGGCGGTTTCCCCGGTTGGCGCAGGCACTATATCCACCAATACCGCCAGATCCCGTGCCCGCCGGTCCCGCTCATGCCCCACGTCACGCTCATTCACAAAACCCTGCAGGCTCCATCCCATCAAGAGTAGCGCGCCGAGAATCCAACCGGCCCGGACCCACCACGGTGGTGGCATTTTTTTCAGGAGCTTCATGATAGCCGCTTCAAAGCAGGGGTTGCGGATTCATCACAAAGGTCGCTTCAAAATGCAGCAGGCGCCGGTGCAGGAGATCGAAGCGTTCGCTTTCCAGCCCCGCGAGATAGGGGGAGCCCACCAGATTCATGAGCAGGGCCTGCATCCGGTCGTGCAGATCGGCACCCGCATCGTCCCCTGATGAACGGTCGAGCAGGCAACCGGTGATGACCAGCCGATGTTCCGCCGACTCTCGGGCTCCTGCCTTCCGTGAAGGTTCCCTGGTGATCCGGACCACTTTGAACGAATTCAGCCATCCATCACCCACCGGCCCGATCCGGGCCTGCAGGTCGCTTAGCAAAGAAACCCAGCCTGCTCGCCTACCGGACATACCTTCGAGTACCTTCAGCTGGGAAGTCGCTGCCTCAATCGCCTCCAGCTGACGGATGTTGCGATCCCGCCAGATCAACATCGGAGCGGTCATCGCCTCGATATGTGCAATCTGCCCTCTCATCGCGGCGGTCGCACGCCTCGCCTGCCAGCCGGGGAGGACAAACGCCAGAGCCAGGGCGGCGGCCGACGCCAGCAGCCAGGGTCGCCGGCGACGATCCTCTCTTGCCCGCCGCATCGCCGGAGGCGTCAGATCCAGCCCCACGCATCCCCCGGCCACCGGTACCGCAAGCCCGACCAGCTGGGCGATTCCCGGGGTGTCGGGGCGGATTCCGGAGGCCTGTACCTCTGGGCTCAATTCCACCCGACGCAAGGGATTGAGGGGTTCCACCGGAAGGTGCAGCCTCTCCCCAAGCCAGCTGGCCAGTCCCGTCCCGCCGACCTCGCTCCCGCTCAGGAAAAGCCCACGGACCGGGGCGGGGCCGCGCCGGGTGGACAGAATCCGGGCCACTTCCAGATGCAGGCGCTCCCTGATCGACGTCAGGCCATCGGAAGAGCCCCGCCCGGTCGCCACGCGCATGGCCAGGCTGCCATCGCCGGTCAGCAGCACCAGCAGGTCCCGCGGACCGGCATGGGCGATCACGCAAACCTCCCCAGCCCTCTCCGGATAGTTGTAGTCAAAACAACGATACAGTGTCGTTGCCGCCGGCTCCATCCGTTCCGGCGAAAATCCCGCCCCGGCCGCCTCCGCATGCAGGGCGTTCAACCGTTCCGTCCGGGCCGCACCCAGCAGCACCGTGAGTTCCCCTTCACCGGCCCCCCACAGCGCATGATCCCACGCCACCTCGGCCATGGGCCACGGGACCGCCTGCTGTACTTCAAAGGCGATGAGGCGGGCACGTTTTCGGGGGTCGATGTCCGGGATGCGAATCACCCTGACCAGGGCGGATCCGTCGGAAAGGGACAGGCGACAACCGCCGGAGGGCAGCAGGTGCGCAGCCAGCCGGGCGAAGGCCGGATCGGCCGCGTCATCCGCCGCCCGGGCGACGCAGGCGAAGCTCCTCAGGATCAGCCGGCCGGAGTCAGCTGACGAAAACCACGCACCGGAGACGTGGTTCGCGCCGCTGTCCACCGCAAGAACAGGGGACAAAAGCATAGGGGAAGCCCGTCGATTCCAGAAACACCGCACCAGCGCAAGTGCAAATTGATTGCCCATTGCGGGGTGACCGTAGGGGCCCACCATCTAAAAGCGTTGAGCCGGCCTGCGTCGGCGTCAGGTTTGCCGATTTGCCCATGACTCCTGGTGACAACCGCAAACCCGCACCCCTCTCCCACAAGATCGCTGTTCTGGTCTTCATCGAAAATGACGCCGGCGAGCAACTCCTGCTCCTGCGCGCCAAGCCACCCAACCTCGGGGTCTGGAGTCCTATTGGGGGCAAACTGGAGACTGCCTTGGGCGAATCCCCCTTCGAGTGCGCCGCCCGCGAAACCCGTGAGGAAACCGGCTTCGTCATCACCCCCGACGATCTGCACCTTTTTGCCATGATCGCCGAGAAGGCGTATGAGGGCACCTCCCACTGGCTCCTTTTCCTCTTCCGCTGCGCCCGCCCGATCCCCGCCCTGCCGCCCACGATCAGCGAGGGCAGCTTCGGGTTTCATTCCCGCGATGCCATCAACACCCTGCCCCTCCCTGACACCGACCGGGCCGCACTCTGGCCCATCTACGACCGGTACAAGGATTGCTTCGTGGCTTTGCGTGCCGAATGCATGCCGGGACAGCCGCTCGACATCACCATCGAGCAGATCACCCCCGACGGACGAAACAACGCTTGATTTCCCTACTATCCGCCAAAGACTTCACCTTTTAACACTCATCTTCGCCCTCACGTGACCAAAAAGACGACTGCCACTGCCGAGAAAAAAGCCGAAAAGGACGCAAATCTGGCGGCCAAGGCACCCGTCAACGCCGGACTGACCAAGGATCAGCGCATCGAGCTTTACCGCAAGATGGTGCGCATCCGCCGCTTCGAGGAGCGCTGCCTGCGCGCCTATCAGGGCAAGAAGATCGGCGGATTCCTCCACCTCTACATCGGTCAGGAGGCTGTCGCCGTGGGCTGCTGCTCCCTCATGGGCAAGCACGACCATATCATCACCGCCTACCGCGACCACGGTCACGCCATCGCCGTCGGCATGGACACCAAGCCGCTCATGGCCGAACTCTACGGCAAGGTCACCGGTTGCTCCAAGGGCAAGGGCGGCTCGATGCATTACTTCGACCCCACCCGCAATTTCTGGGGCGGTCATGGCATCGTCGGTGGACAGGTTCCCCTCGGCGCCGGTCTCGCCTACGCAATCAAGTACCAAGGCCTCAAGGGTGCCGCCATGGCGTTCATGGGCGATGGTGCCGTCAACCAGGGTGCCGTCCATGAGGCCTACAACCTCGCCGCCCTCTGGGACCTCCCCGTCATCTTCGTCATCGAGAACAACCGCTACTCCATGGGTACCAGCCAGGACCGCTCCTCCGCCGGCCCCGGCCTCGCTCAGCGCGCCGATGCCTACGGCATGGAATGGGCCCTGTGCGACGGCCACGACGTCTATGCCGTCCGCGCGACCATGGACAAATTCCTGACCCGCGCCCGCGAGGAGTCCAAACCCGCCGTGGTCGAGATCGACACCTACCGTTACCGCGGCCACTCCGTCGCCGACCCCGACAAGACCTATCGCGAGAAGACTGAGGTCGAGGAGTACCAGCGTACCAAGGATCCGATCACCCTCTTTCAGCAAACCCTGCGCAACGAAGGTGTGCTCAACGACGAACTCGTTGGCCAGATCGACACCGAGGCCCGCGAGGAGGCTGAAAACGCCGCCGCCTTCTCCGAGGCCAGCCCCTTCCCGACCGTCGAGGACATCCAGAAAGATGTCTATTGGGAAGTCGATAACCCCGCGCAACGCACGTCCGAGGGCCGCCTGTTCTTCGACAACTGAGCCGGACGTTCAGCCTTTCAGCCCTTCAGTCTTTCAGCCTTTTTCTTCATGCCTGTCATCTCTTACCGCGAAGCCATCCGCCACGCCATGGCCGAGGAACTGGAACGCGACCCCAACGTCGTCATCCTGGGCGAGGAAGTCGCCCAGTTTCACGGCGCCTACAAGGTCACCGAGGGCCTCCTCGCCAAGTTTGGCCCCAAGCGCATCGTCGACACCCCCATTTCCGAGGCCGGTTTCATCGGCATGGGCGTGGGCGCCTCCATGCTGGGCGTCCGCCCCGTCATGGAACTGATGTTCTGGTCCTTCTACTCCGTCGCCTTCGATCAAATCCTCAACAACGCCGCCAATGTCCGCTACATGAGCGGCGGCCAGATCAACTGCCCGATCGTCATCCGCGGCCCCGCCAACGGTGGCACCAACGTCGGCGCCACCCACTCCCACACCCCGGAAAATGTCCTCGCCAACCACCCCGGTGTGAAGGTCGTCGTCCCCGCCACCGCCGCCGACGCCAAGGGCCTCCTCAAGTCCGCCATCCGCGACAACGACCCGGTCTTCTTCCTCGAAAACACCCTCCTCTATGGTGAGAAGAGCGAGGTTCCCGAGGGTGAGCACATCGTCCCCCTCGGTCGGGCAGATGTGAAGCGCGAGGGCACGGACCTCACCATCGTCACCTACGGTCGCTGCGTCCTCCATTCCCTCAAGGCCGCCGAGGTCCTCGAAAAGGAGCATGACATCTCCGTTGAGATCGTCGACCTGCGCACCATTCGCCCGCTCGACATCGACACTGTGCTCAAGTCGGTCGCCAAGACCCACCGCGTTCTCATCGTCGAGGAGCAAAAGCCCTTCGCCAGCGTCGGCTCTCAGATTTCCGACATGATCCAGCGCGCCGCCTTCGACGAACTCGACGGCCCCATCCACCGGCTCTCCACCATCGACGCCCCCGCGATCTACAGTCCGCCGGTCGAAACCGAACAACTCCCCAACCCCGAGCGTATCCTCAAGGCCGCCCTCGCCGCTTTGGCTTGATTCAGCCCTTCACCACCCTTCAGCCCTTCAGTCTTTCCTTCTACCATGGCCGAAATCATTGAAATGCCCAAACTCAGCGACACCATGACAGTGGGCACGCTGGTCAAATGGCTCAAAAAGGAGGGCGATGTCGTCAAGTCCGGTGACATGCTCGCGGAAGTCGAAACCGACAAGGCCACCATGGAGTTGGAGTGCTTCTTCGATGGCACCCTCCTGAAGATATTCACTCCCGAGGGCAGCGAGGTCGCCCTCGGTGAACCTCTCTGCGCCGTGGGCAAGCCCGGCGAAACGGTGGAGGCTCCAAAATCCAAGGCTCCTGAGGCCGCGCCCGCCAAGGAGGAAAAGCCGGAGGAGCCCAAGGAGGAAAAACCGGAAGAACCTAAAGGCGATCCCGCCCCGAAGTCCGAATCCTCCACGGGGAAAAAGGAAACCGCCCCTCCCCCCGAAGCCCCGGCTGCAAAAGAAGGCCGCATCCGCATCTCCCCCCTCGCCAAAAAGCTCGCCGCCGAAAAAGGCCTCGATCCCTCCCGCATCACCGGCTCCGGCCCCGGCGGCCGCATCGTCCGGGCTGATGTCCTCGCCGCGGAGAAATCCGGATCCGCCAAGGCCGGTTCATCCCCGGGTTCCGGCCCTCAGGTTTCAGGATTCTCCCGCCCGGGTCCGATCCAGGAGGAAAAATCCGTCCCGGTCTCAAAGATGCGCGGCGTCATTGCCAAGCGCCTGCTCGAGTCCAAGACCACCATTCCTCACTTCTACCTCGACATCGAGGTGGACGCCGCCCCGCTGCTCGAACTCCGCCAACAGCTCAACGGCGCGCTGGACTCCTCCGGCGTGAAGCTCTCCGTCAACGACTTCATCCTCAAGGCCAGCGCCGAGGCCCTGCGTCGCGTCCCCGCCGTCAACTGCTCCTGGGAGCAGACCGCCGTCAAGCACCACGCCGCCGCCCATGTCTCCTTCGCCGTCGCCATCGAAGACGGGCTCATCACCCCTGTCGTCCGCGACGCCCACGAGAAGTCCGTCTTCGCCATCAGCAGCGAGGTCAAGTCCCTCGCCCGGCTCGCCAAGGACAAGAAGCTCCAGCCCGCCCAGTACACCGGGGGCACCTTCTGCGTCTCCAACCTCGGCATGATGGGGATCGACCGCTTCTCCGCGATCATCAACCCGCCCAATGCCGCCATCCTCGCCGTGGGCACCACCGTAAAGAAGCCCGTGGTCAAAAACGACCAGATCGTCATCGGCCAGCGCATGACCCTCACCCTGTCCTGCGACCACCGTGTGGTGGATGGTGCCGTTGGCGCCCAGTTCCTCGCGGCCCTCCGCCAGCTCCTCGAAGCCCCGGCCCTGCTCCTCGTTTAGGATTCGCAGGAACGTTGCTTCCCGCAAAATCAATCAGCTACTCCCCCTCCCCATGAAGATGAAGGCTGTTCGATTTCTGTCCCTGCTCTTGATGGTTGCCCCGTTCCTCCAGGCAGGATCGGCGTCATCTTCGCGGCCGCCCAACGTTCTCTTCATCGCCATCGATGACCTGCGCAACGATCTCGGGGTGCTCGGGGCCACCCATGCGCAGACCCCCCGGCTCGACGCGCTCGCGGCGACATCGCGTATATTTTCTCATCACTACGTCCAGGTGCCGACCTGCGGCGCTTCCCGCGCCGCCTTGCTGCGGGGGAGATATCCGACCGAACGCGCCCATCTCGGGAACGCGGCCATTGCCGATACCCACCGCACCTGGGGCGATGCAAACCTCCCCGCCTGGTTCCAACGTCACGGTTATCGCACCCTCGCCATGGGCAAGATCACCCACCATCCGGGTGGCCTCACGGGTCCCGATTGGAATACCGGTCCCGAGGAACTGCCCGACTCATGGGAGCGCTCCTGGATACCGGCTTCGCCCTGGCCGCACGCCGAGGGCATCATGCACGGCTACGCCAATGGGAAGCCACGCGAGCGTGGCCAGGATCCCCCTCTGGAAGCCTTTGATGGTCCCGACTCCGCCTACCCCGATGCCTGGGTGGCCGATGAAGCGGTCTCCACGCTGAAAACCCTCGCCGACTCCCCGGCACCGTGGTTCTTCGCGGTCGGCTTCTTCAAGCCCCACCTTCCTTTCGCGGCACCGAAGCGCTACTTCGATCTCCATGATCCCACCCTCATCCCGGCACCGGATGTAACCCGGCGGCCGGAGTCTCCGTCCAGCTGGCACCCCAGCGGGGAGTTTCGAAACACCTACCGTCATGACGGGCGCGACCCGGAAGACGATGCCGACTACGCGAACGCCCTGCGCCACGCGTACGCCGCTTCCGTCAGTTACGTGGACGCCCAGGTCGGGCGGGTTCTCGATGCCTTGCGGCAGCTCAAATTGGAGGAAAACACCATCATCGTGGTCTGGAGCGACCACGGCTTCCTCCTCGGCGAGCATGCCATCTGGGGAAAACACTGCTTGTATGAAAATGCCCTCCGGTCCCCTCTCCTCATCCGCACCCCCGGCCTGCCGGAACCGGGCAGGACAAGCTCGGCCATCGTGGAAAGCATCGATCTTTTCCCCACCCTGACGGAACTCTGCCAGCTGCCCAACCCCGGCGGCCTCGACGGGCAAAGTCTGGCCATACAACTCTCGGATCCCTCAGTGCCTTCCTCGAAACCCGCCCGGGGACTATGGGGAGAACAACGCACCGTGCGCACGGAACGTTGGCGCCTCATTGCCCATCCTGCCCCGGCTGGCGAGACCACTCCGGCTGTCGAACTGTACGATTTTGAAACGGTACCCGCAGAGGCCCACAATGTAGCCGCAGCACACCCCGCGGTGGTCGCACGGCTGTTGCAATCCTTGCCGCCTGAACCGCAATAATTAAAAGTCACCTTGGCTCGGAGAAATTCAGCGGACACATCCGTCCACTGAATGCCGAGTTCCCACCCCAACCCTGCTCCACATCATGAAAGCCATCCTGTTACCCCTGCTTATCGCCCTCGTCACCTTGACGGCGGGCGCGCAAACCCAATCCACGACCGCCGCCCTAAATGCCGAACAGGCGAGGCGCACCGCTCTGCTCACCGGTGATGTCAGGGCGCTGGAGGCGCTGCTCGCCGATGATCTCCATTACGTTCACAGCGGTGGCTCGGTTGAAAACAAACGCGTCATCATGGACATGTTCTCAACGAAGAAACTCGCTTACGAACGGTTCGATCTCAGTCGGTTGGAAGCGAGGGAGATCACCCCTGAAGTGGTGGTGGTCACCGGCTCCATCGATCAACGCAAAGTCATCAACGGGAAAGCGACCGATCTCAAACTGCTCTTCCAGGCGGTGTGGCGTCTTGATGCGGGCGCATGGCGGCAAGTGGCATTGCAGACTGCACGCCCCCCGGCACCGAATCCCTGAATACGTTTGCCGGGTTCCGTGAGAACATCCTCCGAGCTTCCGGTTGCCGTTCTCGGAGGGGGTCTGACCGGACTGACCGCCGCGTACCGTCTGGCAGCCACGGGCCGGAGCGTGCGCCTTTTCGAGGCATCCGACCGGGTCGGTGGCGCGGTGCGCAGCGAGCGCACCGACGACTGGCTGGTCGAGGCCGGACCCAATTCCCTCCAGGAAAATTCTGCCGAGCTCACCACTCTGCTCACGGAGCTCGGACTGGATGACGCCAAATGCTACGCAAACCCGGAGGCCAAAAACCGCTACATCCTGCGCGCCGGCCGTCCCTGCGCCGCCCCGTCTTCCCCTCCTGGCCTGCTCACCACCGGGCTCTTCTCCACCGCTGCCAAGCTGCGTGTCCTCACGGAAATCTTCACGCGGCCCAGACAGCGCGACGCCGACCTGAGCCTCGCCGACTTTGCTCGCGACCACTTCGGACGTGAATTCGTCGACTATGCACTGAACCCCTTCGTCTCCGGTGTGTACGCGGGCGATCCCGAAACGCTGTCCGCGCGCCACGCCTTCCCTTCACTCTGGGAGGCCGAGCGCGTGCACGGCTCGATCATCCGCGCACAGATCGCCCAGGCCAGGGCGAGGCGCGCCCGCGGGGAAAACCGCGGGCCTCCGCGCATACTTTCCTTTGACGAAGGTCTCGAACGACTACCCCGCGCCCTCGCCGCCCGTCTGCCAGCCGGCAGCATCGAACTCGGCGCCCGCGTCGAACAGATCACCCCCGGCACCGCGTGGAAACTCACCTGGAGACGCGGGGAGGTCGTTGAATCCGGTGATTTCGCCGCCGTCCTCAGCGGTCTGCCCGCAGCCGGACTCGCCTGCCTGCGCATCGGCACCGGCGGAGATCGCCCTCTCGCATCCCTCGAAGCCATCGAATACCCTCCGGTCTCCTCGCTCTTCCTGGGCTACACGCGCACGCAGGTTGAGCATCCCCTTGACGGATTCGGCATGCTCATTCCCCAGGTGGAGAAGCGCTCCCTGCTCGGCGTCCTGTTTTCATCGAGTCTCTTCCCACGACGGGCTCCCGCCGACCATGTGGCGCTCACCATCATGACCGGCGGCATCCGCCACCCCGAACTGGCCCGGCTCCCGACCGAGGAGCTCCTGCCACTCGTACGCATGGAACTCGCCGACCTGCTCGGCGTCAGGGGTGATCCGGTCTTTGTCCGACGCAACGTGTGGCCACGGGCGATCCCCCAATACACCCTCGGCTACGAGCGCCACCTGGAAACGATCGCCCGCTGCGAACAAGCCTATCCGGGCCTCTTGATCGGCGGCCACGTGCGCGACGGCATCGCCATGACGGCCTGCATCGCCTCAGGCACTCGTCTCGCAACGACTCTTTCCTCTTAATTCTTTCTCTGGGCTCTTTCTCGACCTTCGATCCTCCGATGGGGAGAAAGAGAAAGAAGAAAGATTGAGAGGAAAGAATCCCGGAATAGGCCACCCAAACAGGGCCACATCCGTCTGTTCTGAAGGGTGCGGGCAACCCTTGACTCCCCCCGCCCCCGGCCTAGCCTCTGCGACTTTTATCCGGCATGGCGCACGACCTGAAAGACACCCTGCAGCTTCCTCGCACCGACTTCCCGATGCGGGCGAATCTTGCCGGCCGGGAACCCGGTCGTCTTGAGCACTGGGACAAGCTCGGGCTCTACGCCGCCATCCAGAAAAAGCGCGCCGGTGCGACACCCTACGTGCTCCACGACGGCCCGCCCTTCACGAATGGCGACGTCCATATCGGCACCGCACTCAACAAGACGCTCAAGGACATCGTCTGCCGCTACAAGTCGATGCGCGGCCACCGCACACCCTTCGTGCCCGGCTGGGACTGTCACGGGCTGCCCATCGAGCAAAAGGTGATGAAGGAGCTGCAGGCCGGGAACCGCCAGGTTTCCACCGCGGAGATGCGTTCGCTTTGCGACGCCTTTGCCGAGGGTTGGATCGCCCGCCAGACCGCCCAGTTCAAACGCCTGGGAGTCCTCGCCGACTGGAAAAACGAATACAAGACCAAGGCCCCGGCCTACGAGGCCGACATCCTCCGCACCTTCGCCGCCTTCGTCGAACAGGGCCTCGTCTACCGCTCCAAGAAGCCCGTGTACTGGAGCATCCCCTTCGAGACCGCCCTCGCCGAGGCCGAGATCGAGTACAAGGAACACGTCTCCGTCGCCATCTGGGTGAAGTTTCCCGTACCCGTCGCCCAGGCCGAAAAATTTGGTCTGCCCACCGACAAGCCGCTCAGCATCGTCATCTGGACAACCACACCCTGGACGATCCCGGCCAACCTCGCCATCGCTCTGCATCCGGATATTAACTACGCCGTGGCCGATCTCGGCAATGAGCGCATCATCGTGGCTTCGGACCTGCTGGGTTCCGTGCTCGGAGCAGCCAAGATCGAATCGGGCCCGAATGTTTTAAGCACCGTCAAGGGAGCCACCCTGGAACACCTCCAAGCCCGCCATCCCTTCATCGACCGCCCTTCACCCGTCGTCCTCGCCGATTACGTTACAACCGAGAGCGGCACGGGTGCCGTGCACACCGCACCCGGACACGGCTCCGACGACTATCTCACCGGGCTCAAGTACAAGTTGCCCATTTACTGCCCCGTCGGCGACGACGGCCGCTATGTCGCCGATGATCAATTGCCCGCCGACCTCGTCGGTATCAGCACCTTGGAGACCGTCGAGGACCTCGCTGCCAAAAAGCCCTCGCCCGCCAACCTCGCCGTCCTAAAGAAGCTCGCAACCTCGGGAACGCTCCTCGCCAAGGCCAAGTATACGCACAGCTACCCGCATTGCTGGCGTTCCAAGATGCCCATCATCTTCCGCGCGGTCGACCAGTGGTTTGTCGGGCTGGATCAAAACGGCACCCGCACGCGCGCCCTGGAAGCCATCAACGGCGTGCAATGGATTCCCGCCTGGGGCGAAGCCCGCATCCGCGGTGCCGTCGAGGCCCGGCCCGACTGGTGCATCAGCCGCCAGCGCTCCTGGGGCGTTCCCATCATCGCCTTCTACGGGCCGGACAAGCAGGCCTGGCTCGACGCCGGGGTCGTCCGTGCCGTCGCCGACAAGATCGCCACCCGCGGCACGAATTTCTGGTACGACGCCACCCCCGCCGAAATCCTCGACGGCGTCACCCTGCCCGCTGGCTGGCCTCCGCCCGCCGATCTCACCTGCGGCCGGGACACCCTCGACGTCTGGATCGACTCCGGCTCCTCTCACGCCGCCGTGCTCCGCAACGCCCAGGGTGCCACCTCCTGGCCCGCCGATCTCTACCTCGAAGGCAGCGACCAGCACCGCGGCTGGTTCCAGTCGTCCCTCTGGACCGGTGTGATCGCCCAGGGCGGCGCTCCCTACAAGGCCGTGCTCACCCACGGCTTCATCGTCGGCGAGGATGGCAAGAAGATCTCCAAGTCCGGCCAATACGAAAAGCCGCCGACCTCCGACAACTACATCGCCCAGTACGGCGCCGATGTCATCCGCCTCTGGATCGCCTCCCAGGATTTCACCCAGGACATCACGCTCTCGGAAAAAATCCTCAACAACGCCGCCGAGGCCTACCGTCAGTTTCGCAACACCTTTCGCTACCAGCTTTCCGTGCTCTGCGATTTCGACCCGGCCAGGGACACCGTGTCCGTCGATCAACTCGATACCCTCGATCGCTGGGCCCTGCATCAGACCGCGAAGTTACTCGAGGAGTGCACCAAAGCCTGTGACGCGTATGAGTTCCACCGTGTTTACCAGCTGTGCAACCAATTCTGCACGGTCACGCTCTCAGCCACCTATCACGACATCCTCAAGGACCGGCTCTACACCCTCGCCTCTGCACATCCGCTGCGCCGCTCTTCCCAGACCGCCATCCACCATATCTTCGGTGTGCTTGTGAAGATCCTCGCCCCGGTGCTCACCTTCACCACCGATGAGGCTTGGTCCTTCGGCACGGCGAAGATGGAGTTCGCCGACGACTCCATCCACCTGCAGGACTGGCCTGTCGCCCCCGCCGCGTGGAGCAATCCCACCATTGAGGCCGATGTCGCCGCCCTGCTCAAAGTCCGCACGCTGGTCAACGAAGCCATCGAGCCCGCCCGCCAGGCCGGAAAGATCGGCAAATCACTCGACGCCGCCGTGACTCTCGCCCTTCCCAGCGCCGATGCCTTGCACGCCATCCTGGAGAAACATCGCGACTTCCTGCCCGAACTCTTTATTGTCTCCCAAGTCACCTTGGTAACCGCCGACACCTTCGCTGTCACCATCCGCCATTGCGAGGAGCTCGGCTACGTCCGCTGCCCGCGCTGCTGGCGCTGGGTGGCCGCCCTGCAAACAACTTCCCGTGGCGATGTCTGTCCACGTTGCGCTGAAGCCCTTTCCTGATACCCTCACTGTTAAACGTCATCCCCCTAAACTCCCATGACCCAGAAAAAAAAGCCCGCCCCGGCATCCAAGTCCAAGGTCAAGACGATCAAGAAGAAGAAGCCCATTTCCAAAAAGCCTCCCGCCAGGAAGGTCTCAGCCAAGAAACCCGCAGCGAAGAAGGCCGCAAAGCCCAAACCGCTGACCAAAAAACAATCTGTGAAAAATTCTTCCAAGCCATCCTCCAAATCCACCGCCAAGCCGGCCAAGGCCGTCAATAAAGCGGCCGCCGCCGCCAAACCGGCAAAGACAGCCCAAACCGCGCCCGTCGCAGCCAAGGCCAAGACCGCCAAGGCACCCGCCGAAGGCAAGCAGAACACCCGCAACCTCCTGCGCAACCGCATCCTAGGCAAGGCCAAGTCCTCCAAGCCGATCGCCTTCAGCCTCGACGAGGTCCGGGAGATCGCAAAGACCGTGGCCGACAAGGCCGAATCCGTTGCACCCTTCGCCAAGCCGTCAAAGGCCAAGTCCCAGGCCAAGATCGAGCAGACGCTGAAGGCCTCCAAACCCCACCACGTCAAGGCCGCCTCCCTCGCCGATGTGCTCGGCTTCAATCCCAAGAAAACCACCCGCATCACCGACCTGGAGGAGGCCGAGATCCCCGACAAGTTCAAGCGCTACTACAAACTCCTCGTGCAACTGCGCAACCACGTCACCGGCCAGCTCGACCAGCACACCGAGGAGACGCTCAAGCGCTCCTCCAAGGAGGACTCCGGCGACCTTTCCAGTTACGGCCAGCATATGGCTGACGCCGGCACCGACACCTTCGATCGCGATTTCGCTCTCAGCCTGGTCTCCAATGAACAGGAGGCCCTTTCCGAGATCGAAGCCGCCATCCAGCGCATCAAGGCCGGCACCTACGGCGTGTGTGAAATCACCCAGAAACCCATCGCCCGCGAGCGCCTGCTCGCCGTTCCCTTTACCCGCCATTCCACCGAGGCCCAGAAGCAGATCGAACGCAACCATCACCGCACCCGCACCCAGGCCGGCCTCTTCGAAAGCGGCGAGGACGGTGCCAAGATGACGAGCGACGACGGCGATGACGATTGAGGAAAGCGGCCGCAACGTCCGCTTTCCATGACCTAAGGCATGAGTGCCGAAAACCACCCGCCTGCCGGTCCCGGACAGTCATCGCCAGCCC
This sequence comes from Opitutaceae bacterium, assembly GCA_041746615.1. GTDB lineage: Bacteria > Verrucomicrobiota > Verrucomicrobiia > Opitutales > Opitutaceae > CAMAXB01. The sequence goes on from JBGTGS010000053.1 coordinate 15,294, forward strand.
GACCCGGCGGACATGGCAAAGGGTGGTCATGCTTCCGTGCATACCGGCTGCTCTGGATCCTGGCACTCGTGGTTTTCGCGCTCGACCAGGTCACCAAGATCTGGATCAACGCGCGCATGCCTTTGGGCACTTACGGACCGCCCGGTGCCATCACGGTTGTTGAGAATTTCTTCTACCTGGTACACGTCGGCAACACCGGCGCAGCCTGGAGCATGCTAACGGGCAAGAGCATGCTGCTGGCCATCCTCGCCTTCGTGACCCTGGGCGCCATCTACCTGTGGCGCCACGAACTGGGCCTGCGCCAGCGCGTCGTGCAGCTGGCCTTCGGCCTGCTCTGCGGCGGCATCACCGGCAACCTTGTCGACCGGCTCCTGCACGGGCATGTGATCGATTTCCTCGATTTCCATTTCGGCAGCTACACCTACCCCACCTTCAACATCGCCGACTCCGGCATCTGTGTGGGCGTGGTGATCTATATCATCCATTCGCTGAAAAACCCGCCGGAGGATTCCACGCAGCCGAATCCTTAACTGCCGGCGCCGGCGGGCTCATGCACGCGCGAGCCGCGGACCGCGTCAGCGATGGTCTCCGGGTGCGCCTCGGGCTCGCCACGCTCGTGGTCGAACCTCATCGACACCGTCTTCGACACGCCCCGTTCCTCCATCGTCACGCCATAGATTGCCTGTGCAGCCGAGACCGTGCGCTTGTTGTGCGTGATGATGATGAACTGTGACTCCGCCACGAATTTTTTCAGCAGATCGGTGAACCGTCCGATGTTTGACTCGTCCAGTGGCGCATCCAGTTCATCCAACAAACAGAAGGGCGAGGGCTTCACCATGTAGAGTGCGAACAGCAGGGCCACGGCCGTGAGCGTCTTCTGCCCGCTTGAGAGCAGGGTGATGCTCTTGAGCTTGGTGCCGGGCGGCTGCGCGGTGATCTCGATGCCGCTTTCGAGGATGTCGTCCGCGGTGATCAACTCGAGGTTGGCCACACCACCGCCAAACAGGGTCTGGAAGGTATAGACAAAGTTCTTCCGGATCTGGTCAAACGTCACCTGGAACTGCCGTTGCGAGGTCTGGTTGATCTCATCGATCGCCTTCATCAGCTCAGCCTTGGCGTTGGTCAGGTCCTCGCTCTGGCCGCGAAGGAAATCATACCGTTGCTTGAGTTCGGCATACTCCTCGATGGCGACGAGGTTCACCGCTCCCATGGAGTTGAGCCGCTGACGCAGGGCATCCACCTCGGCCTTCACCTGCTCCCATTCGGTCTGGTCCAGGGCAGCGAGATCGGTCTCGCCCGGCTCGCCCTTGGGTGCCTTGACCTTTGATTTCCGGCCCTTGCTTTTTGTGGGCGCCGTAATCGTCGCCCCAGCCTCCGGGGTGCCTTCAGTGGACTCCGTGGACGCCGTTTCCTCCGGAGCGGGTGCCGGGGCGGGCTCTTCGCCGTCCTCGTTTTCATCGAGGTCGAGTGTCTTGATGTCCGGCGGTTCGTCATCGGCGTGCCAGAGCAGCTGCTTCCAATCGAGGGAGGCAATGTCCGCGGAAAACTCGCGGGTCACATCCTCAGCGAGGAAACGGGCGCGCGAGGTGCTCTCGGCCAGCTTGATCTCGCAGCGGCCGAGTTCTGACTGGGCGGCGTCGGCATCGTGACGGAGCGACTGCTGGACCGACTCCACGGCGTTGATCTCCCGCTCGATTTCGACGAGCTCGCCCCGGATCTGCTCCACCTGCTGCTGGGCGACGACAAAAGTCTCGGCGAGCTGGGCGCCACGGGCGCGCTGACGGGCGGACTCCTGATCCAGCTCGGAAACCTGCTCGGTCCAGACCTCGATCTCCTGCTGGCGCTGGACCAGGATCTCGGCGAGCTGGCCGCGGCGACGCTCCATGTCGGCGATGCCACGATCGAGGACCTCGACCTTCTGGCGGCGCTCGGCGAGTTCAAGCCGGGCCTGGGCCAGGGTCTCGCGCTTCACGTCGCGATCGGTGCGGACCTCGGTGATCCGGGTCTCCAGTTGATGAATACTCTCGCGGCGGGCGGTCGCCTGGGTGTCAGCCTCGGCGAGCCCGGCCTGGGCGCGTTCAAAGCGCTGATGCGCCTCGTTGCGGGCCTGCTCCAGCGAAACGAGTTCGCCTTCCATGCGCCGGAGGCGATTGGCAATCTCCTCGACGGCCCGCTGGGCGTTGCGTTGTTCGGCCTGGACGGCGGCGAGCTGCTGGGTCGCGGCCAGCACTTCGGTCCGCTTCTGCTCCAGCGCCTGCTCGGCCTCGGCGAGCCGGGTGCTGATGCCATCGATCAGCGCCTTTTGCCCGTCGTGCTGTTTCTGATCCTCGGCGAGGGCACGCGCGGTTTCCCGCAGGTCAATCTCGCGCTGCACGATGCTGTTCGCGGGCTTTTTGTGGAAACCACCGTAAACCAGACCGCGCCGGTCGACCAGGTCGCCCTTGCGGGTGGCGACGGCGAGAAAGCTGAAGCCGGGGTTGTCCTTCCAGAAATCGAGGAAGGCATTCAGATCGTCGGCCAGATAGCAGGCGCCGAGCAGGGCGGCCGCCGGATGCGAGGGATCGATATCAGCAAGTCCCTCCGTTGCCGGGACCAGACCGGGCGGAAGTGCGGCCCCGGCCCCGGTGCCGGGATTGCCGAGGTCGGCAATGCGGATGACGGCCGATCCGATCTGCTCGGATTCCAATTGATTGAGCACCCGCTGGGCGGTGGCGACATCAGTGACGGTGATGGCCTCGACGGCGGAGCCAAGCAGGGCCTCGATGGCCTTGCCGGCATCGGGTCGGACCTCGAGTCCGTGCGTGATCGCAGTGGCGGTGGCACCTCCGAGCGCGCCTTCGAGCCGGCCCTGCAGGACGGCTTTGGCACCTTCCCCGAAGCCTTCCCATTTTTCCTGCAATTGCTGGAGCAGCTTCAGGCGGGCGGAACGCTGGGCGAGACCGCGGTCGATATCCTGCAACCGGCGCTGGGCATCACGAAATTCAGACGTGAGATCAGTGATGGCCTGCTGCGCCGAGGTCGCCTCGTTGTGCAGTCTGCTCTTGTCCGCAAGGGCAGCTTCCAGGCGCGCCTCCAGCTCAGCCGCCACCTGGGCGGCGGCCGTTTGCTGCTGGCGAACGGCCTCGATGTCCTGCACGAGCGCATCGTGACGCTGGGCGGAGGTCTTTTGCTCCACCTCGTGGCCGGTGCAATCGGTGCGCAGGCGGGCGATCGTGCTCTCCATCTGCAGCAGCTGGAACTTCGCCTGCTGGAGTTCCTGCTCCAGCTTGCTCAACTCGCCCTCGACGACGGCGAGCTCACGGTTGCGGTTTTGAAAGACGGAATCCGACGTGCCGAGGAGCGTGAGCTGCTGCTCCTTGTCCTGCGACCCGCTGTCCACCTGGGCGGTGAGCTCGCGAAGCTGCATTTCCAGCTCGCCGAGATTGTCGCGGGAGGATTGGAGCCGGTCCTGCAAACCGCTGCGCTTGATCTGCGCGAGGTTGGCCGCGTTCTCGGCCTGCTCCTTTTGCGAACGAAGGTCAAAGGCGCCTTGCTGGGCATCCTGCACGCGCTGGTTGAGCCGCGAACGCGTGGTCTTGCGATCCTCCAGGGCGCCCTGCTCCTCCTCGAGGCGGGCGCGGCGGCTGTCCGCTTCGGTACGCAGGACGGTGAGACGACCCTCAAGTTCCGCGATGACCGTGCCGAGTCGCGCATGGTGAAACCCGCTGTAGGCCAGGCTGAGGTGGCGGAGGCGATAGCTGAGGCGCTTGTAACGCAGCGCCTTCGAGGCCTGGCGCCGCAGGCTGCCGATCTGCCGGCCGACCTCGGTGATGACGTCGGCCACGCGCGCGAGGTTCAGGTCGGTGAGCGCCAGCTTGTTGAGGGCCTCGCGACGCTGGGCCTTGTACTTCGTGATGCCGGCGGCTTCCTCAAACACCGCGCGGCGCTCCTCGGGCTTGGAGGACAGAATCTGGTCGATCTGGCCCTGGGCCATGATCGAGTAGCTGGTCCGGCCGACGCCGGTGTCCATGAAAAGCTTGTGGATGTCCTTCAGGCGGCAGGTCTGGCCGTTGAAGAAATACTCGCTCTGCCCGTCGCGATGGACGCGGCGCATGATCTCGATCTCGTGGAATTCGCTGCCCAGCTGTTTCTCACACTCGGTGAGCAGGAGGGAGACTTCGCAGATCTGGGAGGGCTTGCGCGTGTCGGCACCCTCGAAGATGACATCCTGCATCCTCCCACCGCGCAAGGCCTTGGCGCTCTGCTCGCCCAGCACCCAGCGGATGCCGTCGGCGATGTTGGATTTGCCGCACCCGTTGGGCCCGACCACGGCGGTCACGCCTGGTTCGAAATGGAGGGTGGTTGCGTCGGCAAAGGACTTAAAACCGTGGAGCTTGAGCGCCTTGAGATACATGAAAGGAGAACGATTGAGACGCCGCCCCTCTGTGCGGCAAACGGAAAAAGCACCGAGTTATTACCGGGTTGTTCGCAAGCTGTCCACCGGGCAGCAGCCTGTCAGACCTGCAGTCGAAACCATGGATTGATGGGCTCCGGCACAAAGTGCCGGTTAAGCAGCCTGTCGGGCAGGAAGCACCGACCGCGGAGCAACCATCAACCTCTGGCGCAGGTGCTTCATTGCAAGTCCGACAGGCTGCTAAAGCGTCTTCCTGAGGAACTTGAGGCCCTTGACGGCGATGTCCTGCTGGCTCGGCTCCATCTGACGCCAGATGGCGGCAGCCTTGGCGATGACCTTCACGTCCTTGGTGAACGACTCGATGACGACATCGCCTGTGTAGCGGATATCCTTCAGGGCCTTGGCGATTTCGGGCCAGTGGATGTGATCATTCCCAGGGGTACCACGGTCGCATCCGCAGGCGTGCAGGTGACCAAGGAGCTTGCCGGCCTTGCGGATGGCCTTGGCCTGGTTCTTCTCCTCGATGTTCATGTGAAAGGTGTCGAGGAGCAGGCGCAGAGCCGGGCTGTCAACGTCGCGAACCATCTTGAGGCCCTGGTCGCAGGTGTTGATGAAATCGGTTTCGAAGCGGTTGAGCGGCTCCAGCATCATCTGGCGACCGCGCTTCTCCGCGTAGGCGGCGAGGGTCCTGAGGTTGCCCACCACGGTCTTCCATTGCTTGCGGTACTCGTCCGCCGGGACAGCGTCGGCGCGGCCGACCGAGGAATAGAACGGCCCGATGAGCGTAGGGCAGTCGAGCACGACCATGTGATCGATGAGTGCCTTGATGTACCTCATTGAGGTGCGCTGCTGGGTCGCATTCCCCCGCAAGTCGCGATCGGGCCCGAAGGCCGCAGCGATCGAACCGCAGACGAGACCGGCGCGATCAAGTTGCTTCTTAACGTAAGCCGGGTCGATGTGCGAAGGATCCTCGATTGCCAGCTCCACCGTCTCGAAGCCCCACTTCTTGAATTTCGGAAAAAACCGGGTGCTCTTGTTCGTAAAGGGTGACGTAAACAGGAAGGTATTGATGCCAAATCTCATGACGGTGTGGTTCGGATTCGCGGGTAAGGGACACTAAGATCGTACTCGCGATTCAGACGGCATGTCAGCACCCGTCAAACAGCAAGCATCCTGCCGTATGTGCTGCGTGGCTTTTTGATCGTCGGTGAACCGCCCCGCAACGGATGCGCCCGCCCGGCAGGATGCTAAGCCGGCTCGTTCGTGCCGGGAAAAGCATCGATCTAAACTTGAATAATGAGATAAATAAAACTCCGGCAAAACCGCGCAGCGGTTTTCCTAGCCCGCCGGCACGGCGGGCTGGTGATCCCACGGGAAAGATGCCGTCACCCGCTGGTGTTTCCAGACCTCGAAGACCTCGAACATTTTGCCGGGGTTGAGAATTCCATTGGGGTCGAGGGCCTGCTTGACCGCCTGCATGGCGCGGATCTGCGCAGGCGAATGCTGAATCCGCAGGAAGGGCGTCTTGGCGAGGCCGATCCCATGCTCCCCGGAGATGGCCCCACCCAGGGACACGACCTTGACCATGAGCTGCTTCACCGCCTTCTCGGCCGCACGTCGCTCGGCCGCCACCGCCTGGTGATACATGATGTTCACGTGCAGGTTGCCATCCGCCAGATGCCCGAAGGTCGGGATGGAAAGTTTCGACGTGCGGCGCAACTTTTCGAGAAAGCGCGCAAAGGGCTCGTAGGCGCGCAGGGGGATGGTGATGTCCTCGTTCAACTTGGCATCACCCAGCTGGAACATCGCGCCGGAGCACTTGCGCCGGACCGCCCAGAGCGCCTCGGCCTCCGTCCGGTTGCGCGCGGCCCGGTGCCCGGCGGCATGGCGTCCAGCCCAGGCAAGCATCAACGGCTTTTGCTCCCGGACCTCGCTGGCAGAACCGGCGAGTTCCAACAGGATCACCGGCCGCCCGGCTTGGCCCGGGAAAATCGTCATCTTCATGGCAGCCTCGGCGCAGAGCACGCTTTCGCGGTCGAGGAATTCGCAGATGGCCGGCTGGATTCTCAGAGCGAACAACGCCCGCACGGCGCGAAAGGCTGCGGCCTCATCTGGATATGAGGTCAGCAGGGTCCAGCGGGCCGCCGGCAATGGGATGAGCTTGAGTACGGCACCGGTGACAATGCCGAGCATGCCCTCGCTTCCGATCCAGAGATCACGCAGGTTGAAGCCGGCGGAAAATTTCTTGGTGGCCGTTCCCCACTCCACGTACTCCCCCGTCGGCAGGAAACCATGCAGCGCGATGACAAAATCGCGGGTGACGCCATACTTGCCGCCGTGCATGCCGCCCGCATTGCAGGCGACGTTGCCTCCGATGGTGCAGTACTCCTTGGAGGAGGGATCGGGTGGATAAAACCAGCCCTTGGCCTCGGCAGCGCGCTGGATGTCGGCAATCTTCGCGCCGGCCTGAACATGGGCCAATCCGGCCTCGGCATCAATGCGGATGCGGTTCCACCCCAACATGTCGACCACCCAGCCACCGCTGCGGGGCGAGGCCGCGC
>JBGTGS010000054.1:0-5282 GCA_041746615.1 Opitutaceae bacterium
ATCTCGGACAGCGCATCGCGGGCTGCGTGCTGCCGGTGGGCGAGTCCGCGCCGGCCGACCTGCGTGTCCTCGGCGGGATCGAGGATCTGCGGGGCATTCTCGCAGCCCATCGCGTCAACCAGGTGATTGTCCAGCAGGGCCGGTTCTCCGAGGCCGAGACGCGGCACATTCTGACGGAGGCCTCGCATGCCGCCTGCCGGGTCCGGTTCTTCATCGACCTTCGCGAGACCTTCGGGGGCGGGATGACGGCGGTGGAATGCAACGACCACTACGCATTCGGCGCCGAGGCCGCCCGACCGCTCGACAATCCGTTGAACAGCCTGCTGAAGCGCACCCTCGATCTCGCGGTGGCGATCCCGCTGGTCTGCCTGGTGCTGCCCCCCCTGACCATCCTGGTCTGGGCGGCCCAGCGCCGGCAGTCGCCGGGCCCGGTCTTCTACCGGCAGGAGCGCTCCGGCCTGAACCGGCGCCGCTTCCAGATCCTCAAGTTCCGGACCATGCACACGGGCGCCGACCACCAGCGCAACCGGCAGGCCACGCGCACGGATGCGCGCGTCTTCCCCTTCGGGCGCTTTCTCCGCCAGACCAGTCTCGATGAATTTCCCCAGTTCCTCAACGTGCTGCTGGGCGACATGAGCGTGAGCGGCCCGCGGCCGCACCTGCTCGAGCACGACCGCGAGTTTGCGGCCCTGGTGAACTCGTATCATCAGCGGCACTTCGTCAAGCCGGGCATCACCGGCCTGGCGCAGAGCGAGGGCTTTCGCGGTGAGGTGGCCGGCCGGCCCGAACTGCTGCAGCAGCGCATCGTCCGCGATCTCCGCTACGTGAACCTCTGGTCACTGGAACTGGACCTGAAAATCATTGTAATGACGGCGGCGCAGGTGGTGCGCCCCCCGAGGGCGGCATATTGACCACACGACCCCATTGTCCGATGAAGATATGCTGTGTGGGGGCCGGATACATAGGGGTGCCGGGCATGGCGGTGATGGCCCGGAATGTCCCGGACATCCGGATCACCGTGGTGGACCTCGACGAGGCGCGCATCACGGCTTGGAACACGGGCCCGCCGCCCGTGTACGAGCCCGGCCTCGAGGAGATCGTGAATGCGACCCGGGGACGGAACCTGTTCTTTTCGACCAATGTGAAGGCGGCGATGGCGGAGTCCGACATCATCTTTGTGGCCGTGGGCACGCCGGCCAAGCAGGGTGGAAACGGCACCAACGGGGTGGCGGACCTTCGCAACGTGGAGGCGGTTGCGCGGATGATCTGCGAGGTGGCGACCTCCCCCAAGATCATCGTGGAGAAGTCCACCACTCCGGTAAGGACGGCCGAGGCCATCCAGCAGATCCTCGCGGCCAACTGCGCGTCGACGCGCTGCCAGGTGCTGTCGAATCCGGAATTCTCCGCGCAGGGCAGCGCCGTTGCCGACCTGCAGGATCCCGACCGGGTGCTGATCGGTGGGGAAACCACGACCGACGGCGAGTATGCCGTGGCGGTGCTGGCCAGCCTCTACGCGCGCTGGGTGCCGCGCGCGCGCATTCTCGTCACCAGCCTCTGGTCGGCCGAACTTTCCAAGCTGGTGGCCAATGCCTTCCTGGCCCAGCGGATCAGCTCCATCAATTCGGTGGCCGCGCTCTGCGAGGCCACCGGCGCGGATGTGGGCGAGGTCGCCGTCGCCGTGGGCCGGGATACGCGCATCGGGCCGGAAGGCCTCCGGCCTTCGGTCGGCTTCGGCGGTGCCTCCTTCCGGAAGGACATCCTCAACCTTGTGTACCTTTGCGAGCACTACGGACTGCAGATGGTCGCGGCCTATTGGGAGCAGGTGGTGCGGATGAACGACTGGCAGAAGCAGCGGTTCTCCGGTCGCATCGTGCGCGCACTCTTCAACACCCTGGCCGGCAAGCGCATCGCCGTTCTGGGGTTTGCCTTCAAGCCCGACACCGACGATGTCCGCGAGTCCCCGGCCATCTCGGTCGTGCGCGACCTGCTGGCCGAACAGGCGGAGGTCGCGGTCTTTGATCCCCGTGTACCAGAGGAACGGATACGCGAAGCCCTCGTCGAGGCCGGTGCGGACACCACGCACCTGACCGTCGTGCCGGACGCCCTCGCGGCCGCGGCCGGAGCCCATGCCCTGGTCATCCTGACGGAGTGGGCGGAATTCGCCGCGCTGGATTACACCGTGGTGCTGGCCGGGATGAACCGGCCGGCCTTCGTGTTTGACGGCCGCAACCTGCTGGATCTTCCCGCGCTGAGAAGACTGGGCTTCGAGGCCCATGGTATTGGAAAATGAATACTTCATGCACAACCCCCGTCCGCCCGCCCGGCCGGCATCCGCAGGGTTTCCCCCTCCGCCGATCCGTGCTGTACAGCCGGCGGGTAGGGACTTCCCCGAGGCTCCGATCAGGGGGCTCGCGAAGGGTCGGGCCTCGCATCCTCGCCACCGCCGGTCACGATTCCTTTTGTCGGCCCACGCGTTTCTGGACGCAGGACATCCGCCGCCAATCCACACCATCACTTTATCCGGAGACACTGCGTCGCCGGGTTTGCATGCAGATCACAACCATAAAGGAAATATGAAATACAAGATAAAGACAGTCATAGGAGCGGCCATGGGGCTGTTCATCATGGCCGGGACGGCGCAAGCCGCCCTGGTCCTCTCCGGTAACACGGCGGGATACTTCCAGGAAGTATCCGTCGGTAATACCGTCATCACGAATCAGCCGGATGGAAGCATGGCCTCCATCTTCACGGGTGTGCCCATCACCGGCTCGTTCAAGTCGGGTGTCGTCTTCGATTCCCAGGCGTTCGCCGGCATCAGCAGTGGTGACACGTTCGCCATTGGCACATTCACCTACTACAATGGGCGGACACAGATCGGCACTGCGTCGGACACGGCAGTTCTGGATTTTTATCTGGATCTCGACGTGCCTGCCGTGGGACCGATTCTGCTGACCTCCATCACGTTCGGCATTGATGCCACGGTGAACGATCCGGAGGGCGTCAACCCTGACTTCTTCACCGCGAGCTTCAGCCAGCCGTCATCGGTCATGATCGATGGCACGCTGGTCAGCTTCAAGATCAATGACCTGCCCGCCAGCATTGGTGTGGCGGAAGGCACCTGGATGCAGCTCGCCGAGGTCACGGTTACGTTCAGTCCCATCCCGGAGCCCTCCACCTACGGTCTGATCGGCGCCGCCGGTCTGCTCGGTCTGGTGGGTTACCGCCGGTTCCGCAGTCAAAAGGCGCTCGCCGCGACGGCCTGAGTGCAGCCTGACAACCAAGCAACCTGACAACCACCCGGTCGCGGCTTCAAGCCGCGGCTGGGTTTTTTTCATTCCATGAAGACTCCCGTATCCATCCTCATCCCGGTTCGCAACGAGGCGGGCAACCTGCCGCGGGCCCTGGCTTCGGTGACCTGGGCGGATGAAGTCTTCGTGGTCGACTCAGACAGCACGGATGGCACGCAGGAGATCGCCCGCCGCGCCGGCGCCACCGTGGTCCAGTTCAAATTCAACGGCGTCTGGCCCAAGAAGAAAAACTGGGCGCTGGAAAATCTGCCCTTCCGCAACGACTGGGTGTTCATCCTCGATGCGGACGAAGTGCTCCCGCCCGGAGCGGGGGAGGAACTCGCGGACCTCGTCGCGAACGACGGCCGCGGTTGCGTGGCCTACTGGATCAACCGCCGTTTCATGTTCATGGGGGCCTGGCTGCGCCATGCCTACTACCCGAACTGGAACCTGCGATTTTTCCGCCACCGGCTCGGCCGTTACGAGCAGATGGTGGCCGGTGACACCGCCAGCGGAGACAACGAGGTGCATGAGCATGTCATCGCGTCGGGCCCGACGGGCCGGCTGCGGATCGAGATGGATCATTATGCCTTCCCCTCAGTCGGTGTTTTCATCGACAAGCACAACCGATACTCAAATTGGGAGGCGCGCCTGCAGGTGCAGGAGGAGGACGGCCATCGGCTGGCCGGCGCACCCCAGGCCTGGCGGATTCGTTTCGCCCGCCATCTCAAGCGATTTTCCCGCCGCCTGCCGTTCCGCCCCACCTTGCGGTTTCTCTACGTCTATGTGCTCCAGGGCGGATTCCTTGATGGCCGCGCCGGTTACTACTTCGCGCGCCTGCACGGCGTGTACGAGCTTTTGTCCGTGGCCAAGGCCTGTGAGCTGCGCCGCCTTGCGCAGGCGGCGCCGGTGAAAACCGACCCGGCGACGGCCCGTCCTGCGGGGAATGCCCGATCGGTGTCGGTGGCCACGCACGGCTGTCGGGGCTACCCCGGTTCCGTCTACCCTGCAGAGGGGGGAAACCCTGATGCGCGGTCTGCGGGCTGCCCCGATTGTGAGCCGGTGGAAAATGCTATATTCTGGCGGCGATGACCTCCACTGCCATCCGCCCCTCCTCCGCTGCGCACACCGGGCATAATGCCGGACACGGAGGAGCTGAACCGGCGGGTCGCCAGCGGATGAAAGTGATCATCTGGGGCATCAATTATTCCCCTGAGCCGACCGGGATTGCCCCCTATACGACCGATCTCGCCCGCCACCTGTACAGTGAGGGCATGAAGGTGGCGGTGGTCACGGGTTTTGCCTACTACCCGGCCTGGCGCACGGCGCCAACCGACCGCCGCGGCCTCTATCGCTGCGATCTGGACGGCGGCATCCCGGTTCATCGCTGCCGGCACCATGTGCCCGCCCGACCGGGCAGCCTTGGGCGCATGCTGCACGAGGCCAGCTTCATCCTCACTTCAATGCTGTGCGTGCTCGCGCTTCCGCGAGCGGATCTGTACGTAGTGGTGAGTCCTCCCCTGGGCATCGGGCTGGCCGCCTGGCTGGTCACGCGACTCAAGCGCAGCCGTTACCTGTTCCATGTGCAGGATCTGCAGCCGGACACGGCCGCGGGGCTGGGCATGATGCGACCCGGGCCGGCACTGCGGCTGCTGTATGCGTGCGAGCGATTCATCTACCGCCGGGCCGCCGGGGTTTCGGGCATTGCCGCGGGCATGATGAGTGCGTTCGCCGCCAAGGGAGTGCCTTCGGCCAAGGCTTTCCTGCTGCCCAACTGGCAGCGCACGGAGCACGGCGCGGAGGCCACGGCGGATGACGCCGCGCGCTTTCGACGTGACCACGGGATTCCAGCGGATGCGCTGCTCGCGGTCTATTCCGGCAATCTCGGCCGGAAGCAGGGCCTGGGGGTGCTGCTGGATGCGGCCGCGGACCTTGCGGGTGCTGAACCGGGGGCGCGTCCGGTAGTGATGGTGGTCGCCGGGGATGGCGCGGGCC
>JBGTGS010000055.1:0-6263 GCA_041746615.1 Opitutaceae bacterium
CTGCATGGTCCGCAGGCCGGACCCGAAACCTTTGCACAAGCCTGGCCTCATCTGAGCCATTCCGACCGCTTCGTCCGCTGGGCCGCCCGGGTCGCCATTGAACGCCAGCCCGCCAGCCAGTGGTCGGAACGTGCGCTCAGCGAAACCAATACCCAGGCTGCCATCGAAGCCCTCATCGCCCTCGCCCGCGTGGGGGATCCGGCCCTGCAGCCCCGAATAATTGAATCCCTCAACCGGATCAACTTCGCCAGCCTTTCCGATGCCCTCCAGCTGCAACTGGTCCGTGCGTGGCAACTTGCATTCACCCGCATGGGCGAACCCTCACCCGAGGTGAAGCAGGCGGTGGCCGCAAAGTTTGATCCCCATTATCCCCACCAAAATCCCCATCTGGGCCGGGAACTCGCCGGACTGCTGGTTTATCTCGATTCACCCACCGTGGTCGCAAAGACCGTCCCCCTTCTCACGGTCGCCGAAGATCCTGCCGGACAGGAAATGGCCGACGAGGGTCTGATCGCCCGCAACGATCGCTACGGCAACGTGCTCGCCTCCGTTAACAAGACCCGCCCCGACCGTCAGCAGATCGCCTACGCCTACACGCTCCGCGCCGCCCGTTCCGGTTGGACTCCGAGCCTGCGCAACGCGTATTTTTCCTGGTTCCCCTCCACCTACGAATGGACCGGTGGTGCGAGCTTCAACGGTTTCATCGACAATATCCGCAGCATCGCGCTGGCCACGGTCACCGATCCAGCCGAACGCGAACGCCTCGCCGCTATCTCGGAACGGCCAACGATCAACCTCTTCGCCGAGACCGTCACCCCCAAGGGACCGGGCCGCAACTACACCATCGACGAGGCCACCGAGATCGTCCGCGGTAACCTCATCAACCGCGACTTCGAACAAGGCCGGGCCATGTACAGCGCCGCAGCCTGTATTGCCTGCCACCGCATCGGCAGCCTGTCGATCGGCGCCATCGGTCCCAACCTCACCCAGGCGGGCTCCCGCTACACCGAACGCGATCTGATGATGTACATCATCGATCCGTCCGCCGTGATCAATGAGACCTACGCCGCCACCCACTACGAACTCAAGGACGGCACCGCCATCGCCGGCTATCCCGCCTTCGAGGAGGAGGGTGAGCTCTTCATCGCCGCCAACCCTTTCTCACCTCGCGATCTCACCATGATCAAGACTGCGAACATCCGCTCCAGCCGTCATTCGGAGCAGTCCCTCATGCCACCGGGCCTCATCAACGCTCTTAACGAGGATGAACTTCGAGATCTCGTCGCCTTCGTCCTTTCCGGAGGCGATCGCGACAGTCCGATGTTCGCACCGGCACCGTAACCACAACCCCGGGTCGGACAAGTCATGCAGGCCACATCGGGGAGACCGTCGTAGCCCTGCGCATGAGCGCAGGGACAAATGGTCAGGCAGCGCCTTCGTAGCTCTGCGCTCACGCGCAGGGCTACGAAGAGGCAATCGCGGCATCCTCATCAGTCGAAACTCACCACCTCCACTCCACCCCGGCAAAGCCGCCGATGCCGGGCTGCGGATAACCGTGAACGGGCTCATACATGCGGTCGAAGAGGTTCTCGACCCGGGCCTTGATGGTCAGCCGGTCACCCACCCGCCAGGCGGCATAAATCCGGGTCACCAGATAATCGTCGGCTTCAATGGTGGCAAAGGTTGCCGCATGCACGTCAACCCGGTCCGCCACCCACGCAACCCCGGCACCGGCGCTGAAGCCACCACCAAACTCATGCCACAGGTCGACGTTGGCGCTGTGCTGCGGCCGGCGCAGGAGGCGCCGGCCCGTGGTCAGGTTGTCCGCCTCGAGGTGGGTGTAAGCGAGGCGCACCTCAACCCCGCCGGGCAGCGATCCCTGCCCCGCCACCTCCAGCCCGCGGGTGCGCGCGCGCTGCACGTTGATGACCGTGGTGAAATCCGGGGAACTCGCGATCAAGTTGTCAAAATTTGTATCAAACCAAGTGATACCGATGGTTCCACGGTTACCGGACAGGTACCAGTCGACCCCCGCGTCCCACCCGCGCGCCCGCTCGGGCCTCAGGTCCGGGTTGCCGTTGTAGAACGCACTCCGGCCATATAGATCCAGAAAGCTGGGCGAACGAAAGGCCGTGCCCTGACTGGCCCGCAGTTTCAGCCGGTCCGGCAACAACTGCCAGGCGGCGGTGACCCGCCCCGTGGTGGCCCGGCCAAAGGTGTCATGATCGTCGCTGCGCAGACCCGCAGTGATATGAATGTTCTCCGAGGGGCTGAATTCATCCTGCATGAACACCGCCAGCAGTCCCTGCCTGCGGTTGATCGCGCCGAATCCGGTGTTGCGGGTGTGATTGGCCTCGGCCGTCAGCCCGGCGGTCAGGCGGTGGCGCTCGATGCCCGTAAAGGTGTTCTGCCAGTCGAGCACGCCCCGGCGGTTCCGGACCAAGGTCACCTGGGTCGGGAATCCCGCACGAGGACTTTCGGACACGAAGCGCCGATCCTGGCCGCCGATCACGAGGCGCGAAGACCAGCGATCCGAGGGCCGGAAGTCCGCAAAGGCGGTCGTGAGCCAGTTGTCCTCGCGCTCCCGATTGTCGGGATCATTGATAAAACGCGAACCGGGGGACCCATAGGTGCCGTGAAACCCGCGCACCGTCACCCCCACCGCCAGGCGGGCACTCAGCGTGCAGTCGATCCGCAAAGTCAGATTACCGCTGTCGAAGGCATTGTTGGAACGCTCGTTGCTCGTATGTCCGCCCTGCGCGGTCAACGCATAGGCCCAGGCACCACGCTCGCCCTGCGTCGAGAGCGCCGCCTGCACGGTGCCAAATGAACCGGCCTCGATCGCCAACCGCGAACTCCGCGCTCCTGATCCCGGCTGCGACCAGAGTGCGACCACCCCGCCGACCGCCTCGCCTCCATAAAGCGTGCTCTGCGGACCATGCGACACCTCCAGGCTGTCGCAGGCGCTCACGCAAGCGCCGCCGAGAAAGAGCTGGTAGTCGGTGTTGGCGTCATTCAACCGGATGCCGTCCACCAAAAACAGCGTCTGGTTGGAGTTGGCCCCGCGCAAAAAGATCGCGGACGAGGCACCCGGAGCGCCCGAGGCAAAAACCGGCGCACCGGGAACAAGGCCGAGCGCGCCGCCCAGTGTGCCGACCTGACGGCGGGACAACTCCTCGGGAGTGATGACGTCCACGGTTGTTCCGAGCGAACCGGGCGAAACCGGCGTGCGCGTTGCGGTGATGACATAGGTGTCGATGGTTTCCACCGGCGCCTGCGCAGATGTGAATAACGGCGTTACCGCGAATGCGGCCCACGCGAGGAAAAGGCCCGCGGGGCGGGACAGGATCAGGGAGTGCATGAATCTCTTGCTTTCAGGAGCGGCAAGAGCGGAACCTCGTTTTGCAGGCGATGCATCCACTCTCACGCTTCATTATTGCGATGAAGGTTTGCGACCGGCATAATCGCCGGGCACGTGAGCACCCGAGGACGGATGTTCGGACTCCGCATTTGGTGCGCACGTCGTGCACAAAATCCCAAATCCCAATGTTTCAAATCCCAAACATGAAGCGGCGGAAGACGCCGGTGTCTTTTGGGATTTGGCCGTTTGGGATTTGGGGATTTCGCGAAACGCGCGCGCGTCCTTCGTCCCTCGCCTTCACCCGCGACCGGGGTCGTGGATTGGCTTTGCTCCCGCGAATGCAGGATGGAGATCTGGATTGATGCGATACCGCAGCGCAACTGTGGCCGGTTCTCACGGCCTTCCCCGCTGCCTCGGATAGTGTTAAAAGAACGACGAATCACGCGAACTTGAACCCAAGGCAGCCCTGCCGGCAATGGGATTCCCTCCCCCGAAAGGGAGAAGGATTACCTGCTACCGCCCCCGACCAGCTTGCACCCAAATCCGCGTCACAGCAGAATTACATATCATCATATCTGAATGTAAAGATATGATTCTTGCATCACCGAACGCTTCCTCCATCTTCCAGCCCGATCCATACTCAATCTTTCGTGGCTTATCCACAGCCCTTCCAACTCATTTCATGTCTCAACCTCCTATTGAATCCCCGTCCTATGCCGCGCTGCGGCAGCTGTTCTCGGAACGCATCGCCGTCCTCGATGGTGCCATGGGTTCGATGGTGCAGACCTACAACCTGACGGAGGCGGATTTCCGCGGTGCGCGATTTGCTGATTTCCCCCACGATCTGAAGGGCAACAACGATCTGCTCAGCCTGACCAAGCCCGAGGTCATCGAGGAGATTCATCGCCAGTACTTCGAGGCCGGCGCGGATCTGGTCGAGACCAACACTTTCAGCTCCACCTCAATCGGCCAGGCCGACTATCACCTCGAGTCCATCGTCACCGATCTGAACCTGGCCGCGGTGGCCTGCGCCCGACGCGCCGCCAAAGCCACGGAAGCCGCCACCCCCGGTCGACGCTGTTACGTGGCCGGGGCCATTGGTCCGCTCAACCGCACGCTCTCGATGTCGCCCGACGTCAACCGCCCCGAATACCGTGCCGTCACCTGGGCCCAGGTGGTTGAAGCCTACACCGAACAAGTGCGCGCCCTCATCAAGGCCGGGGTCGACGCCCTGCTGGTCGAGACTATCTTCGACACCCTCAATGCCAAGGCGGCCATCTTTGCCATCGAGGGGGTTTTCGAGGAGACCGGTATCCGCCTGCCCTTGATGATTTCCGTGACCATCACCGACGCCTCCGGCCGCACCCTTTCCGGCCAGACCACCGAGGCCTTCTACAACAGCATCCATCATGCGAAGCCCTTCAGCGTGGGCATCAACTGCGCCCTCGGGGGCCGCGCGATGCGTCCCTACATCGAGGAGCTCTCCCGCATCGCCGAGTGTCATGTCACCTGCTATCCGAACGCCGGCCTCCCCAATGCCTTCGGTGGCTACGACGAAACGCCCGATGACATGGCCGCGATCCTCCGTGAATTCGCCGAGGCCGGTCTGGTCAATCTGGTTGGCGGCTGCTGCGGCTCGACTCCGCCACATATCAAGGCCATCGCCGGGGCCGTCCGCGGCCTGAAGCCCCGCACCCTTCCCTCACCCACCATCGCCCTTCGCCTTAGCGGCCTGGAACCGCTGACTTCCGTAGCCCAGAGTCTGAGCCCGGGGACGGACGCCTAAAGCTCCCCGAACTCACGCTCGTAGCCACAATCAATATTCAGCCCTTCAGTCCTTCAGCCTTTGACCTCCTCCGCCTCCAACTTCCTCGTCATCGGTGAGCGCACCAACATCACCGGCTCGCCCAAATTTGCCAAGGCCCTGAAGGCCGGCGACTGGGACGCCTGCCTCGCCATCGCCAAGCAGCAGGTCGAGAACGGCGCCAACATCATCGACATCAACGTCGACGAGGCCCTCATCGACGGCGAAGCGACCATGGTCCGCTTTCTCAACCTGATCGCGGCCGAGCCCGACATTTCCCGCGTGCCCGTGATGATCGACTCGTCGAAGTGGACCGTGCTAGAGGCCGGCCTCCAGTGCCTTCAGGGCAAGGGCATCGTCAACTCCATCTCGCTGAAGGACGGTGAGGAGGAGTTTCTCCGCCGTGCAAAACTGCTGATGCGCTACGGTGCCGCCGCCGTCGTCATGGCCTTCGACGAGCAGGGCCAGGCCGCCACCCGCGACGAAAAGGTCCGGATCTGCACGCGCGCCTACCGCCTGCTCACCGAAACCGCCGGCTTCCCGCCCGAGGACATCATCTTCGACCCGAACATCCTCACCGTCGCCACCGGCATCGAGGAGCACAACAACTACGCCGTCGATTTCTTCGAGGCCACCCGGATCATCAAGGACACCCTGCCCCACGCCCGCGTCTCCGGCGGCGTATCCAACGTCTCCTTTTCCTTCCGCGGCAACAATCCCGTTCGCGAGGCCATCCACACCGTCTTCCTCTACCATGCCATCCGCGAGGGCATGGACATGGGCATCGTCAACGCCGGCATGCTCGGCAACTACGACGAGATCGAGCCAGCCCTTCGCGACCTCGTTGAGGACGTGATTCTCAACCGCCACCCCGACGCCACCGAGAAGCTCATCGTCCACGCCGACGAGCTCAAGGCCGCCGCCGATGCCGCCAAGGCGGGTGGCGTGGTCGCCGCCAAGGCCCCGGTCGATGCCTGGCGCAACCAGCCGGTCGAGGAACGCATGAAGCACGCCCTCGTCAAGGGCATCGACACCTACGTCGAGCAGGACACCGAGGAGTGCCGCCAAAAGTACGCCCGCCCGCTCGATGTCATCGAG
>JBGTGS010000056.1:0-3019 GCA_041746615.1 Opitutaceae bacterium
CGCGATTCCCGAACCGGCCAGGGCCCGGTCGCGCAGCCGGAACACCCGCCGGTCGTGCTCCTCATTGACCGCCGCAGTCCACCCCGTCTCGCCCGTTGGCGCATCCAGCGCGAGAAATGTACTGCCGCCACTGTCCAGGCATGCGCGCTCGATGGCCCATTCGCGCAGGACCGTCGCGAGACAATCAAGGGCATAGCCCTTGCCCACCGCACCCAGATCGAGGTGCAGACGCGGACACAACGAAACGAGAATGTGAGCCGCCGGATCAAGGGCGAACAGTGCCGGCTGGTCACCGCCCGCATCCGCTGTCGGTCGCGACGAAGCGTAGGCGGGATCGAACGCACCATTCGTGAGCGAGGAGAGATGCGCCGCCAGGGTGAGACACTCCGTGGCGGCTTCGCCCAAGAGGACGCTTTCACCTTCCTTCAGGCGATTGACCCGGGAGATGTCGCTCGACTCGATGAAGCGGCTCAACTCGGACTCCAGCCGGTCAAGTTCACGAAACGCGGCCGCCGCCGCCTGGCGCGCGTACTCCGCCTCCTCCCCTTCGATCCGGATGTGAAAGGTCGTGGCCATTGCCTCGTGACTGGAGGAATGGACCCTCATGCACGCTTCCGCTTTGTCCGGCCGGGACCGCGCAGGCGCCACCACCAGCGGATCATCTGGATCGCGGGACCAATGCTAAGATTGCCCAGTCCGTACTTGGACACCCCGGCGCGCCGGGGGTGATGGCGGACCGGACGCTCACAGACGCGGAAACCGGCGTGCACGGCGATGGCGGGCAGAAACGATTGGAGCAGCGGTCCCGGCTCGAGCGCGGCGATCAGCTCGCGGCGAAATGCGCGCAACTGGCAACCCGCATCGCTCACCTGATCCTTGAGCACCGCGCGTCGCACCCGGTTGGCGAGGCGCGACATCAGCCGCCGCAATCCGGAGTCGGCCCGGAGCGTACGAATCCCACAGGCCACATCTGCCTCGCCGCCGTCGAGACAGGCGATCAGCAGCGGGAAGTCCCGCGGGTCGTTTTGTCCATCGCCATCCATCGTGAGGATGATTTCACCGCGGGCTGCGTGCAACCCCCGGAAAAGCCCCGCCGCCTGCCCCTCGTTTCTTTGCAGATGCAACGCGCGCACCCGCGGATCGTCACGCACACAGCCATTGATCTCGTCCCTCGTCCCATCAGTGCTGCCATCGTTCACCAGCAGGACCTCGTATCCACCGGATAACCCAGCCAGCACGGGATGCACGGATTCCATCAGGGGGATCACATTCCCCTCTTCCTGATACAGCGGAACGACCAACGAAAACCGGGGGGAAGACACAAACAGAGTTTCCCGGCCGGACGACCAATCCGCAAGAAAGCAATGAGCCAGCCCTGCGTGTCATCGTCGGGGAAAACACGATGCATGCGCCCCGCCAAGCGTCGGAGGCGCACTCTGCCCCTGGTCCACAGCATCTGCCGCCTCTCCCTGCCCGGCGGTACCGGCAATCAATGGTTGAATTTCCGGTAGATCGCCCTGCTTGGCTCCGTCGGCTTGAGGGTCACTCCGCCATACCGCAGCTCCTGCCCGTCCCCGATATAGAGGCTCCTTAGCTTGTGGTCAGAACCAACGGTGATGACGGCAAATGTCCCCGTGAATGAAATGCCAAGGCTTTCATCAACAAATTCGAGATCCTCGCTTTGGGTCAAAATGTATTGAACCAGCTGATCACCATCAATGTCGCTGACCACCTTCACTCCTTTATAGATTCCATCCTGAACGAGCTTTGCCACCGCTGTCACCGAGTTGTTTCCGCTTCCCTTGGAGGGTTCGAACACAACCACGAATGGATCATGCCAGGCTTCGCCCTCCTTTCGAATCACCAAAGTCGGGGTTGGCTTGTCCAGGTAAGGCTGGGGTGCCTCGAAGGTGTGGGGTGCCATTACCTTCGTATAACTCCGCCCTGCAAAACCGGGGATATGCAGGTCCATGAAGATGGGCTTTTCAAACCCGGCCGCCGTGAACCGGGCAACCACATCCTTGGCATAACCTGCCGCGGTATGTACGTCCTGGAAAAAATGCCATCCGGGGTGGCGGTAGGTCTTGTTTTGAGCCCAGGGCAGATCCGCATTGGCCATATACCTTTCCGGGGTTGGCTTCAGCCTCAAATCACCCTTCAGAAAGTCCAGGCGGTCACCGATGTTATGATAGAGGTAATCGTGGTATTCATCCGGCAGTTTTGATTTTGAGCGGAACACATCGACATAGTACCCGGTGGTTTTCGAAGTCCGCATCAATGCCAGGGTACGCTCCTGATGGGCCTCGGCCATGTCCCCCCGGTCATCCACAAACCGGGTGGTCGTGAAGGAATGATCAGGAGAAATCGCCTGCTCACGCGGCCTGGGCTCCATGGCCGCCAGGGTGACGGTGTTGATTCCAAGGTTTACCCAGCCGGAATCGCCGCGGGAGTTTCCGTTTACAATGACCGTATTGTGGGCGGCAAACAATCGTGAGTAATTCTCGTGAATATCCTGCTGGTAGCGACCCCTTCCATTGTCCACCCCCAGCACTTCTCCCTTGCCGTAAAGCTCTATGTTCATGCCCTCGGCGTGGCCATGTATCATGTGGGCTCCACCCACAAAGCCCATCAACCCATCATCAGGATCACCGGTTTCACTCAAATTGCGCTGCAGGAATATCCCGGCATGAACGACCTCATCTGTCCGCGGAAGCAGGAGCGGACCCTCCCCGCCTTCGAATTCATCATCATAATCGAGCACCGCCATGATCCCGCTTCTGCTATATTTTCCTTCCTTGATGGCCTTGGCCAACAGGGTCCCGAAGGTGGTGGTGATTTCCTCAACCCCATCCATCCGGCCGAGCAGATACGCATCCTCATAGCTGCGGTAGGGCGGTCGGCCGGACCGCTTCCCGTCGCCCCACCGTACCAGTTGTCCGTTGGGATAAACCAGGTAGTCCAGGACAGGCAGCGCATAAAGGATGTTCTGGTATTTTTCACCGAGACGAAGGGAAGGATC
>JBGTGS010000057.1:0-6107 GCA_041746615.1 Opitutaceae bacterium
GCGGCAGGGCCCACGCGAAGGGCCTGACGGCTGCGACGGGGACGGCGTGGTTGATCCGGGCCTGCACCCCGGCCTTGAAGTCAGGGTCGTGGTCGGGCTGGTGCCGCCAGGCTTGAAGGAGGCTGGAAAGATCGTCGTTCATGCCGGGTGATACGCTGGTGCCGGGCCGGCCCCTTGGCGAATTTTTAGTGGTTTTCGAACGGTACCACGCTCCGGCGGGTGTTGCGTGATGCCGAAAAAGCCCCACCGTCCTGTCCCCATGGCCAAGCCCGACGAGCCCAAGGTGATTTTTTCGATGATCGGCGTCTCGAAGAAGATCGAGCGCAAGGAGATCCTTCGCGACATCTCGCTGTCGTTTTACTACGGCGCGAAGATCGGCGTGCTCGGCCTGAACGGCTCCGGCAAGTCCTCGTTGCTGAGAATCCTGGCGGGGATCGACAAGGAGATCGACGGGCACGTGCACTTCGAGCCCGGCTATCCTGTGGGTCTGCTTGAGCAGGAGCCGCATCTCACCGCTGGTGCGACCGTCCGCCAATGCGTGGAGGAAGGGGTGAAGCATTTGACGGATCTCACCGCCGCCTACGATGCGACTTGGGATGAGCTCAACGAGGCCGCGGACGACGCCAAGGACGCCATCATGACGAGGCAGGGCGAATTGCAGGAAAAGATCGATGCTCTCGGGGCCTGGGACACCGGGCCGCAGGTCGAGATGGCCATGGACGCGCTGCGCTGCCCGCCGCCTGATCAGCCCGTGGACAATCTTTCGGGCGGTGAGCGTCGTCGGGTCGCGCTCGCACGCCTGCTCCTGCAAAAGCCCGCGATCCTGCTGCTCGATGAGCCGACCAACCATCTCGATACGGAGAGTGTCCACTGGTTGGAGCAGCACCTCGCGCGCTACGAGGGCACGGTCATTGCGGTGACCCATGACCGCTATTTTTTGGACAATGTCGCCCAGTGGATCCTCGAGCTCTCCTTCGGCCATGGTATTCCCTGGAAGGGCAACTACTCCTCCTGGTTGGAGCAGAAGCAGGCACGTTCGGCGGTTGAGCAGCGTACGGAGGACCGCCGGCAAAAGGCCATGGCGCGCGAGCTCGCCTGGATCCGTCAGTCGGCCAAGGCGCGGGTTGCCAAGTCCCAGGCGCGCATCAGCGCTTACGAAGCCATGCTCAAGGAGAACGTCGCGGAAAAGGAGCGCGAGTTCGAGCTGCTCATTCCCCCCGGACCGCGGCTCGGCACCCTTGTCGTCGAGGCCAATGGCATCGCCAAGAGCTATGGGGAGAACCTCCTCTTCGAGAACGTGAGCTTCTCCCTGCCGCCCGGCGGCATCGTCGGGGTGATCGGGCCGAATGGCGCGGGCAAGACCACGATGTTCCGTCTCATTACGGGTGTGGAAAAACCCGATGCCGGCGAGCTCCGGGTCGGCCCGACGGTTAAACTCGCGCACGTGGACCAGTCGCGCGACTCCCTGCCCGACGCCCAGACCATTTACCAGGCCATCAGCGACGGGGAGGAAATCCTCAAGCTGTCCAATCGTGAGATCAGCGCCCGCGCCTACTGCGCCCAGTTCGGCTTCACCGGCGCGGATCAGCAGAAAAAAGTCGGCATCCTCTCCGGCGGCGAACGCAACCGCGTCCACCTGGCCCGCCTGCTCAAGAGCGGTGCCAACCTGATCCTCCTCGACGAGCCCACCAACGACCTCGATGTGAACTCCATCCGTGCGCTGGAGGAGGGGCTGGAGAACTTCGCCGGTTGCGCCGTGGTGGTGTCGCACGACCGTTGGTTCCTTGACCGTGTGGCCACCCACATCCTCGCCTTTGAAGGTGAGAGCGTCGTACGCTGGTTTGCCGGCAATTACTCGGCCTACCTGGAGGATTTTCGGAAGCGCAAGGGCAAGGACGCGGACCAGCCGCACCGGATCAAGTACCGCAAGCTGACGCGGTGATCCTGGTTGGGTGAGATGGTTTTCGGAAACAACCCTTTGGTCACAGAGTTGCACAGAGTGCTGACACAGAGTTCACAGAGGAAACATTTCGAATCAAATGGGGAGTCCTTGGTCATTCATATCTGTTCGTATGTAGCGAAACCTGGACTCTGCAGCCTCCTGCTTACTCTGTGTCTGTGCTCGGTGCACTCTGTGAACCCCGCCTTGATTGCCAGGCCCATCTTTGACTTGCCGCGAATTGCGGAATAGGGTCCGGTCTCAAACCTCCCACCGTCATGAAACGTCTTGTCCCTCTCCTTGCCGCCCTTGGTCTCACCTTCCTCACCATGAATGCCGCTGAATCCCAAACTAGATCCTTGGTTGTCGGTGGGGGCTGCTTCTGGTGCACCGAAGCCGCCTACGAGATGGTGCCGGGCGTGAAGGATGTCGTGAGTGGCTTTGCCGGCGGGAAACTCGCCAATCCAACTTACAAGGACGTGGTCACCGGTCGCACCGGCCATGCCGAGGTCATCCGGGTCGATTACGATCCGGCACAGGTTTCGTTGGAGACTCTTCTGGACTTTTTCTGGGACATCCATGACCCGACCACGCTCAATCGCCAGGGGGCTGATGTCGGGACGCATTACCGGTCGATCATTCTTTACGCGGACGATGCCCAGAAGGCGGCCGCCGAGGCATCCATGGCCCGTGCGAATCCGGCTTGGGGCAACGGCATCGTCACCCAGATAGTGCCGCTCAAGGCATTTTATGAAGCCGAGGACTATCATCAGGATTATTACCGCAAGAATCCGAACGCCGGTTATTGTCAGGTGGTGATTAAGCCCAAGCTCGAGAAGCTGAAGCAGTCGCCGACCGTCCGCGGCCAGTAGCCCTTATTTGCCGGCTACGATCAGTGATGATCGAGGTTAGGCGTGGTAGGGCGCTATCTCCGAAAGCGCCGCAGCATTGAGGACACTTCAACCATTCCGCTTGTATTTTTTGGGATGGCAAAATGGCAATTGAGCGCAAGGAATTTGCCGCCCACTTCCTTCGTGCCGCCTTCCCCCATGAACTCCGCTCACTCCCCGTGGTTGTCGTTGATCCTTTGTGCGGCCGTGCTCTGGCCTGCCTCTACAGTGGCCAATGCTGCCGCGTCTCCCCTGGTCGATTCCGTGCCGACGGTTGGCGGCACGGTGGAACTTCCGGAGTTCGTCGTCGAGGACACGCTGATCCTGCCGCTTCCTGAGACGTGGCGGTATGCCGAGATCCCGGGCTTTGAGATTCTTTCCACGGTCTCGGCGCGCGAGACCCGTCGCTTCGTTCAGAATTTATTGCTGCTGCAGCAGGTGATCGAAGTCATCTGGCCGGCGTCCATGGAAGGGCGGCCTCAGCCGCCGACGGTGCTGATCCTTTCCAACCGTGGCCGGGTTTTCGAGTCCTTCATCCCCGTCGCGACCGACCGGGACGCGGATTACACCACGAGTCTGTTTATGCAGGATGATGAACGGGCGGCCATCGTGGTGAATTTTGTCTCGGAAAGGCTTTCGCTCGCCACGTCGTCGACAGCAGCCGGGGCACCGGCCGGGGAGCCGGCTGACGAGTCGAGCGAGGAGCTGGCCGAGGAGTCGGGATTCATGACGCCCAACGATCCTTACCGGGAATTTTACCTGCAATATTTCCGACACCGGCTTCGGCAGGGGGCCGGCCGTACGCCGCATTGGCTGGAGGAAGGTCTGGTGCAGTTGCTGGCCGCGATGGAATTTTCCAGCAAGCGCATCACCTTTGGACGGATCGACGGAGCGTTCAACCAGCAGTTCGCCGGCTCCGCACTGATGAAGTTCGACCGTATGTTCGCGGCTGAACGCCCGAGTCTCGTGAACGCGCCGATGTATCCTTATCAGTGCTACGCCTTCGTGCATCTGTGCCTCTACGGCGAGAAACAGCGCTATCAGGAGCCATTCATGCGTTTGGTCGCGCGTGCCATGGCCGGGCCGATCACGGAGGAGATCTTCAAGGAGTGCTTCGGCATGGATTACCGCCGGATGGGCCTCAACCTCCGCGGCTACGTGGAGTTCACGTCATACAAGTACACGGAGTTCCGGGCAAAAAAGGGGTCCGCGGGCTTGGAGGCGGCCCGGCCGGTCGAGCTGCGGGATGCCACCCCGTCGGAGGTCGGGCGCATCAAGGGAGAAGCTTACCGGTTGGCCGGACATGATGATCGCGCCCGGCTGGCTTTGATCGCGCCCTACATTCGGGGCGAGCGTGATCCACGGCTCCTGGCCTCGATTGGCCTACATGAGCGGACCCGCGGCGAGGATGCACGGGCCCGGCTGTTCCTGGAGAAGGCGACCGAGGCGAAGGTGGTGCATCCAAGCGCCTGGCTTGAGCTGGCGCGACTGCGACTGGAGGAAGCCGGGGCGGAGGTCGAGGTCTTGGACGAAGCACAGGTTCAATCGATTCTTGCTCCGCTCCTGGTGGCGCGTACGCAGCCGCCTCCCATGTCCGAGGTATATGAGCAGATCGCGCTGGTGTGGGCCCGGGCCGAGCAACGGCCGCATGCAGACGACCTGGCTGTGGTCTATGAAGGGACGCTCCGTTTTCCACGGCGGATGAAACTGATGTACATGGCGGCAGTCCTCGCGGTTGATTTTGGCCGGCCTGAGGACGCCCAGGCGCTGATCGATTATGGTCTGGAGCATGGCGATGCCCGGGTGCGGCCACTCTTTGAGTCGTTGAAGACGCAGCTTTCGCAGTGACGGGAGGCAGGGGGCAGTCAGTTTGGAATGATGTCACCACGCGTCACCGTTCCCATGCTCGTGTGGAACGCCGCAATTTCTTGCCCGCCGCCTGAGTGGGTTTTTCTTACCCGTGGTTCGACAGCCGGGCGTTCGGCACTTTCCTTGTGGGCATGCCTGAATCCGCCCCCGTGAATCCCGCCGAGCCCGGTTTGGAGGTCAGCACCTCCTTCGTGCGCAACCGCAATGTGCTCATTGCGCAGACCAATTTCACGGACCTCTACGTCGATTATTACCTGCACCTCGCGGATCAGCGGATGAAACCGGCACCCGGGCACGACACGCTGTTCAAGCGGGCGCTGGCGGGATTTGTGCTTCACAGTGCGACCCGCCCGTGGAACGAGATTACGGCCTGGACGATCAACATTCAGGATCCTCTGGTGAATCTCTTCCTCGCCGGTGACAACGACACCGGGGCGGTGACCGGGCGCATCTTCGACGAGAATGTGAAGGTGCTACCGGAAAACCTGTTTTATGCGGATGTCGTCCGGGGCAACGAGCCGAAGCGACGCAGCACGGTGGCTTTCCAGGAGTCTGACCCCCTCGCCGGGCTCGCGGCCTTTTATGCCCGCAGTGAACAGCGCCTGGCCCGGCTGTTTGACCAGGGTGGAGAACGTTTTGCGCTGGTGATTGAGCATCCGGATTGCGACCTCGCTTGGTTGCGCGGCCTGACCTCGGAGCAGCTGGCCGGGCTGGAGGGTGCCGAGACTGTTGTGCCGCTGGAGCGCCGCGTGATCCGCTGGCATTGCGGCTGCAATCAGCCGCGCATGTTGCAGGTGCTGGCGCCTGCGTTCAAGGCGAGCCCCGGCGACCTCTTCGGTGACGGCGAGACCCTGGAGATCCGCTGCCCCCGCTGCGGCGCGCGGCACAACGTGACCCGCGAAGCCCTCGAAGCCTACATGGCCGGGCAGGGATAACGCCGCAGAAGTAGCGAGTAGCGGGTAGTGAGTAGCGAGTAGAACCAAGCCATCGATCCTTCCGCAGGTGGTATTCGATCGTTGTTCAGCCTTGTGGATTGCCAACGGTCATGGGGTGGGGGACAACGGCGGCTCTTTTCATGGATGAAATCCTCCAAGGCATCTGGGCCGGCCTGATCGGTGCCACCTGGCTCGAGCAATCGGCCACGGTGCTGGGCGTGCTCGGGGTCTGGCTGATGATCCGGCAGAATCTCTGGGCCTTCCCAATCGGAATGGTGCAGGTCAGTCTCTCTGCGGTGGTGTTTTACCAATACCAACTGTACGCTGACGCGAAGCTGCAGGGCTTCTTCTTTGTGGTGCTCGCCTACGGCTGGTGGCACTGGGTGCGGGGGTGCGGGGACCGCGAGGAACTGCCGGTAACGCGGCTGCGTCCGCGGGGAATCGCCGGCTATGCGCTGCTCGGCGCAACCGGGG
>JBGTGS010000058.1:0-14668 GCA_041746615.1 Opitutaceae bacterium
CGTCCTTGAATTTTACCCCGGGACGCTCCTCGCGGTCGTCAATGAGCACGTCGGCCCCGGCCGCCTCCGCAGCGGCAGCGAGCCGGCGGGCGAGATCGGCCGGCTCCGCCACCTGGGGATCGAGCACCACAATCAATACCTGGAAGGGAGCGACTGCCCAGGGCCAGACAATGCCGTCGCCATCATGGCTCTGCTCAATCACCGCCTGCAGAGTGCGGCTGATGCCGATGCCGTAGCAGCCCATGACCATCGGGTGCGACTGCTTCTGGTCGTCGGTGTAAACCGCATTGAACTTCTCAGAATACTTCGTGCCGAGTTTGAAGATATGGCCGACCTCGATGCCACGGCGCACCTTTAGGGGCTGGCCGTTCTTCGGGTCGGGTTCGCCCGGACGCACCCGGCGGAAATCACCAAACGACGAGATTGCGAGGTCGCGGGTCACGTTGACGTTGCGCAGATGGAAACCGTCCTGGTTCGCCCCGGTCGTGCCGTTGCCGATCAGTCGGATGGCATGGTCCGCAAAAATGCCGGCGAGCACCGCGGGATCCTTGATCGTGCCCCGCACCGCGCCGAGACTTCCGGGCTTCGCACCGAGCACGGGCGCAATCTCCTCGGGCGTGGCCGGACGCAGCACGCTGAAGCCGAGGCTGCCCAGCTTGGCCTCCTCGAGTTCGTCACAGCCGCGCAAGATCACCATGAACGGCTTGCCGTCGCCGATGTAAACGAGCGTTTTGAACTGCCGCTCTGCCGGCACGTCATAGGGAGCAGCCTCGAGCGCTGCGATGGTAAGCACTCCCGGGGTCGCGAATTCCTCGATCGCACCGGCCGGGGCCGCATCCGCCAGATCGGCAGGCACGAGCCCGCTGGTCGCCTTCTCGCGATTCGCAGCGTAGCCGCTCTCCTCGTTGTAGATCACATCATCATCGCCGATCTCGGCCGGGACCATGAACTCGTGCGAGAAACTGCCACCCATCACGCCCGTGTCGGCCTCGACCGCGATCGCCGTCACCCCGATGCGCTGGAAAAACTTTTGGTAGGCATCCTTCATCGCGAAGTAGCTCTTCACCGCCCCCTCGTCCTTTGCATCGAAGGAGTATGCGTCCATCATCACGAATTCCCGCGCACGCATCAGGCCGTAGCGCGGCCGGATTTCGTTCCGGAACTTGGTGGCGATCTGATAAAAATTCTTCGGCAGGTCGCGGTAGCTGGTGATCTCAGTTTTTACCAGCGGCGTGATGACCTCCTCGTGGGTCGGGCCCAGCACAAACTCCGGATCCTTTGGACCACGCTTGCCATCACCGGCACTGTCAGTCCGGAACATGATCTCGCGAGCCGCCGCCCAGCGCGGCCCCTGCTCCCAGTTCTCAACCGGATGAATGTGCGGCATCCACAGCTCGATGGCCCCCGCCGCGTCCATCTCCTCACGGCAAATCTGGGTGATCTTCTGCATCACCCGCAGGCCCAGTGGCATGTAGGTGTAGAGCCCTCCGCCCAGCTTGCGCACCAGGCCGGCGCGAACGAGCAGCTTGTGCGAGGCGATTTCGGCGTCCGACGGGCTTTCCTTGAGGGTCGGAATGAAAAACTGGGACCAGAACTTCATGAAGCCCGCCACCGAAACACCCCCCCGGACAGGGCGCAAACGTATTTGCGCGATGCGGCCCCAGGCACGGGACCGGCCGTACCCACCGGTTATAGTGATCCCGTTTGCCATTGGATGTAGCTGGCGCGCTTGCGCGCCACGTTGCGAGACAAGCTCGCAAGCTACCTTATCGTCGAACTATCCCTCACCGCCCCCCGGCGGCGTGCTTGCCCCCGACCTCGCCTCACCTTTCACTCCCCTCCTCCATGTCCGCCCCTCCTCCTGCCAAGCAGCCCTGGCCCATGAAGTGGGTCGTCGTCGCCATCCTGGTGTGCATCGTCCCCTACACGTGGATCACGATCAGCTACCGCAAGCCCGGACCGGCCTTCGAGCCCTATGCGGATTCCAAGAACCGGGCCAACGTCGTACGCCTCCTCGACGCTGGATACCAGCGCTTCACCATCCCGGCAATACGCCCTGCCGATCCCAGCCGCAGCCAACCTGCCGGTCCCGCCGCCGGGGTCACGGAAATGCCCGGCGGCCTCCCAGTCAGCCTGAGCCAGACCCTGGTGGAAATTCCCCTCATGCCCGAGCGCATCCTCACGGTGACGGCCCCCGACGCCGCCACAGCCGACGCCCCCTATGTTTTCCAGTTCACCTGCACGGTCCCGGACACCCGGGAACAACTCGCCGGTGCCGAACTTTACCTGCGCGAACGCGAACTGACCCTCATCCCCACTTTTGAGCGCATCCCGGGCGACCTGCATGCCCGCTCCCGCGAGAGCATCGTGCTCATCGAAATCCCCGCCGGCACCCTCACTCCCGGCCGGCATGACGCCACCCTCATCGGTGCCCGCGGTTCCCTCCGCTGGTCCTTCGATGTAAACCCCTAGCATCCTGCCGGGCTTGCAATGGAGCCCATGCGCTGGGGATTGATGTTTGTTCCGCAGTCGGTGCTGCCAGCCCGACAGGATGCTAAACTTTGGGATTTGGGATTTCCCAATTGGGATTTACCGGCGAACGCCGGTCCCGGGTTCCCCATTGACGGCACCGGCCACTTAGTCGAGAAAGCCATTCCGACAACCCTGCCATGAGCAACGGCACCACCACCCCGGCAACCCCGGCAACCATTACGACGATCAAGCCCACGGACCTCCGCGGGATCCTTAAGTACATTCCGCGCTTTCGGGATCAGATCTTCGTCATCGCATTGGACGGATCCAGCGTGGCCGACGAGAATTTCGGCAATCTGCTGGTCGACATCGCCGTGCTCCGCAGCCTGACCATCCGCGTGGTCCTCGTCCATGGCATCTCCATGCAACTGCGCGAGCTCTCCGAGCTGCGCAGCATCGCCATTTCCAATGCCGACGGCACCGGGATCACCGATCCGGCCACCCTCGACCTCGCTGTCCGCGCCTCGGCCCGGGTCTCCCACCTTATCCTGGAGGGCCTCACTCAGAACGGGCTGAAGTGCGCCATTACCAACGCTGTGCGCGCCCTGCCCGTCGGCATCCTCCGCGGCTCGGACCAGCAGTTCACCGGCAAGGTCGACCGCGTCGACAAGGATTTTCTGCATCACCTCATCAACGAGGACATCGTGCCCATCATCCAGCCAATCGGCTTCGGTCCGGACGGCGGCACCCTCCGCATCAACTCCGACTTGCTCGCCGCCGAACTCGCCGAGGCTCTCAACGCCACCAAGATCCTTTATCTGACCGAACTCGCCGGGCTCAGCATCAATGGGGAGGTCCGTCGCGACATTTCGATCGATGCCCTGCGCACTCTCCTCAAGGATCACCCCGAGCACATCGCCGCCGAGGCCCGGTCCAAAGCCAGCCACGCGGTCAAGGCCATCGAGACCGGCACTCCGCGCGTGCACATCGTGGACAGCCGCATCTTCGACGGCCTCCTCAACGAGATCTTCTCCAGTGAGGGCGTCGGCACGCTCATCTACGGCAACGACTACCAGCAGATCCGCAAGGCCGCCCGTCGAGATGTCCGCTTCATTTACAGCCTCACCCGCAACGCGGTGAAACGTGAGGAACTCCTCCACCGCACCCAGCAGGCCATCGAGAAGAACATCGACCAGTTCTATGTCTTCGAGGTCGATGAGAACATCATCGCCTGCGTGACCCTTCATTTCTACCCGGACAAAAAGGCTCTGGCCGAGATCGGCTCGCTCTACGTCCTGCCCTTCCACCACAACCGGGGCATCGGCCGGAAGATGATCGAATTCGCCTGTCTCCGTGCCAAGGAGCTCGGCGCGAAACAAGTCGTCGCCCTCTCCACCCAGAACCCGACGTTCTTCACCAGCGTCTGCGGCTTCGAAGAGGCCGACAAATCGATCCTGCCCAAGGACCGGCTGAAACTCTACGAGCACAGCGGCCGCAATCCCAAGGTCCTCCTCAAAAAGCTGGAGTGACCGGATCGAGCGTCCGCAGATAAGTCCAGAGCGCCTTGCCCCGCCGGGCATCCGGCGCTTCGTTGAACGCATGGAATTCGTCTTCATCTTCGGCCGACCTGCGACCGGCAAACTGACTGTCGCCAGCGAACTGGCCCGGCTGACCGGCCACCGTCTCTTCCACAACCATCTCATCGTCGATGCCGTGAAGGCCGTCTATGATTTCGGCACAGCCGGCTTCATCGCCCTGCGCGACGAACTCTGGCGAGCCGCCTTCACCCGGCTCGCCCGCGACCCCGACCTGCCCGGTCTCATCTTCACCTTCAACCCCGAGAGCTCCGTGCCCCAGGACTTCGTGGACGACCTTTTTGCCCTTTTCGAAAAGGCAGGCGCGGAAATCAAATGTGTCGAACTCACCTGCCCGGAGGACGAGATCGAGCGCCGGCTCGACGCCACCTCGCGACAGGATTTCGGCAAGCTGACGGATGCCGCGCTCTACCGCTCCCTGAAGTCACAGGGCGTGTTCGACACTCCGGTCATCCGTCGCAACCGCCTCGTCATCGACACCGGGACCACCTCGGCGAACGAGGCCGCCCAACGCATCGCCGGCCCGGACACCCGCAAGCAGTAGAAGCTATTCAGAACGATCCCGCTTCCGGTAACGGTGTGGTATCCCGAAAAGTCAGCGACACGGTTGCGAGCTTGTCTCGCAACCTCAAGGCAGCTTCGCCTGCACCAGCTTGCTGGCCGCACCAAAGTCGATCAGCGACGCCTCCGGGCGCTGCTTCAGCGCACCAATGACCTTGCCCATCTCCTTCTTCGACTGCGCTCCCGTGGTCTGGATGACTTCATTGATCAGAGCCTCCAGTTTGGCCGCATCGAGCCCGGCCGGCAGGTATTTCTCCAGAAGGTGAATCTCCGCCGTGTTGGCCTCGGCCAGGTCGGCGCGGCCACCCTTCTCGAACTCCGCCCGCGCGTCAGTCAGGTTCTTCACTGACTTCCGCAGGGTTGCGATCACGAGTGTGTCGTCGATCGGCTTGTTCTGGTCCATCGCCGCGCGCTGGATCGCGCCGTCGTTGGTGCGGAGAATGGTCGCCGTGACACTGTCACGCGCCTTCACCGCAGTGATGATGTCGGCTCGTAGCTGTTCATAGATCGTGGGCATGCCCCCCAGCGTGCCCACCCCCGGCCCCGTGTCGAGACCCGGTGTCGGAACACCCTTCCCGCCAACCACCGCCCGCCCGAAGCCACCCGGCGAGTGTCACATAATACGTGACACTCGCCGGGTGGGTCTGCGACGTTCGTGAGCACAACCATGAGCCAGACCCAGCCCCGCAACCCCCTGCATGGCGTCACGCTTGAGGCGATTTTGAATCACCTCGTTGAACGGCTGGGTTGGGAGGAGATGGGGCGGCGCATTGATATCCGCTGCTTTCATTACGATCCCAGCATAAAATCCAGCCTGCAGTTCCTCCGCCGCACGCCGTGGGCGCGCCAGAAGGTGGAGCAGCTCTATCTCGAAACCCTCCCCAAGCCATGACTCCCCTGCTCCGCTGGCTTCCCCTCGTCTTCGTAGTCAGCGTGACCGCCCCCGGTCAGACCACCGGCTGGGTTCCGCCGGGCCTTCCACCCGCTCCCGAAGCCGGCCCGGCCCTTACCCCCGGCACCTTCCTCACCCAGGAACAGGGCCGTGCCGTGCTTGATGCCGCACGCAACCGTTTCCCCGACCTGCCCTCATGGGACGCCTACGCCCGCCACCTGCGCATCCGCATCCAGGAGGGTGCCGGCCTTTCCCCATGGCCCCGACGTACACGCCTCGCGCCCATCATCCACTCCCGGCGCGTGTACGACGGCTACAGCGTCGAGAATGTCGCGTTTGAGTCCGTGCCCGGCTACTTAGTCACGGGCAACCTCTACCGCCCGCTGCCTGATGGACCACCCCGACCCGCCGTGCTCGCCACCCATGGCCATACCCGCCGGATCGAGAACCCCGGGGACTACGACAACCACGCCCGGTTCAGCCCCTCCATGCAGGCCCGCTGCGCCGGCCTCGCCCGCATGGGTGCAGTGGTTCTCTCCATCGACATGCTGGGCTACGGCGACTCGATTGCCTTGGTCGGACAGGACGCCCACCGCCAGCCGCTGTCCCTGACGCTGCACATTTGGAACGCCATGCGCGCCGTGGACTTTCTTATCTCGCTGGATGACGTCGACCCGCGGCGCATCGCCGTAACCGGCGAGTCCGGCGGCGGCACCCAGGCCTTTCTTCTCGCTGCGCTGGATGAGCGCATCGCGGCCAGCGTCCCAGTGGTAATGGTTTCGGCTCACTTCTTCGGCGGTTGTCCCTGCGAAAGCGGCCGACCCATCCACCGCAGCGCTGATCATTTCGCCAGCAATGCGATGATCGCCGCCCTCGCCGCCCCGCGCCCGCAGTTGGTGGTGTCCGTCGGCACCGACTGGACCCTCAACACCCCGGAGGTCGAGTATCCTTTCATTCGCGACATCTACGCCCTCCACGGCGCGGCCGATCACGTCGAAAATGTGCACCTCGCGGACGAGGGTCACGACTACGGCCCGTCCAAGCGGGCCGCGGCTTTCCGCTTCCTTGCGAAGGTATTCAATCTCGACCTCGGGGCCGTCCAGGCCGCGGATGGTAGCATCGACGAGTCGCGCCTCACCATCGAGCGCGCGACGGCCATGCACGTGTTCGATGACCACCATCCCATCCCCGCCCACGCCCTGCGCGATACCGCGGCGGTCGGGCAGGTGCTCAGCGACCTACAGCGATAACCCCTGACTTGTTTTCAGTCCCTTCAGTCCTTTCCGTCCCTTAAGTCCCTTTCCGAAATCAATCCTCGAAGGCACCGACACTCAGGCTGCGTCCGTTGTCCTTCGGACCTAGCTTCAGGATGAAGGGAGCCGCGACCTTCGCCCAGGCGTCGGCCTTGGCGTAGGCGGATGCGCCGTCCGCCCAGCATTGGCGCAACATGTCGGTGTCGATCACACCCGGGTTGAGCGGCACCGCAGCCATCCCGGCGGGCAGTTCCTCCGCGAGGGCCTTGGTCATGCCCTCGATCGCCCACTTGCTTGCGCAATAGGGCGCGACCTCGGGCGATACACTGCGGCCCCAACCTGAACTGAGGTTCACAATGACACCCTTTTTGGCCGCGACCATGGGTGGTACAAATTCCCGGATGACATTGGCCACGCCGGTCACATTCACATCGATCAGCTTTTTAAACTCATCTCCGGGCACGGCCCAAAGCGGCGCAGGGTTGTTGATCAGCCCCGCGTTGTTGATGAGCAGATCGGGGGCTTCGCCAAAGCCCAGCACCTTGGCCGCCCAGATCTCCACCTTCACCTGATTGGAAACATCGACGACGTCGAAGGTGTGCGGCGAACCATGGGCAAAGCGGAGATCCATGATCCCCTCCGCCCCCCGACCACAGCCCGCCACGGTGTGTCCCGCCTTGATGAACTCCGCCACCAATGCACGACCAAGACCCCGGGTCACCCCGGTGATGACAATCTTGAGCGGTTTTTTTGCAGTCATGGAAGAGGGTTTGTGGTCCTTGATGTATCTGGAGTGCTTGCGCGCCACGTTGCGAGACCAGCCCGCCGATGGCGGGTAAACTCGCAACCTACAATTTCGGCACACAGTACCAATATTAAAGCGATGTGCTAGCCTTGGGCGTGAGCTCAAGGATGATACGCCAATCTCCCCGGGCTCACGCCCGGGGCTACCGAAGCCTGCATGATGGAGGCGGATTCCACAAAAAATCAGCCCAGGATCAAACTTTCGCCGGTCATCTCGGGCGGCTTCGGCAGGTCCATCAGCTGGAGGAGAGTCGGGGCGATGTCGGCCAGACGTCCCCCCTCACGCATCCTGGTTTTGCCGGCGGCAAAGCCCTCGCCCACCACGAACACCTCGACGAGGTTGAGAGTGTGTGCCGTGTGCGGCCCGTTGGTTGAGGGATCCCACATCTGCTCGCAATTGCCGTGATCGGCGCAGACCAAAGCCCGTCCGCCGACACTCTCCAGCGCCGCGAGCAACTCACCCACGCTGCGGTCGGTGACTTCGACGGCCTTGACCACCGCCAGCAGGTTGCCGGTATGGCCCACCATGTCGGGGTTGGCGTAGTTGACCACGATCAGGCCGTACTTGCCCGAGAGGATCGCCTCCTTGGAAAGCCGCGTGACCTCGGCAGCCGACATCTCCGGCTGCATGTCGTAGGTCGGCACTTTCGGGCTCGACGGGCAGGCGCGTTCTTCACCCGGAAAAGGATCCTTGCGGTAGTTGTTGAAGAAAAAGGTGACGTGGGGATTTTTCTCGGTCTCGGCGCAGCGGAACTGGGCGATGCCGGCCTCGCTGACCACCTGGCCGAGGATTCTCTTGAGGGGTTCCGGCTTCGGCGAGACCACGTTCACCGGCAGGCCGGTCTCGTACTCGGTCATGGTCGCGTAGTAGAGATCCAACTTCGGACCGCGATCGAAACCCTGAAAGTCATCGAGCACGAAGGCGCGGGTCAGCTCGCGCGGCCGGTCGCCACGATAGTTGTAGAACAACACCGCGTCACCGTCGGCTATGGTGGCAACAGGTTTGCCATCGGCACCGGTGACCCAGGTCGGGGCCACAAACTCATCACCCTTCTGGGTCTCGCTGAGCGGATGATCGTAGTAATGCTGTACTGCGGTCGCGGCGTCGGGGGCGGAGGCTCCGTGGCCGCGGCCGGTAAGCATGTCGTAGGCCTGCTGGATGCGCTCCCAGCGGTTGTCACGGTCCATCGCCCAAAAGCGCCCGCAGACCGTGGCGATCCGGCCGAGGCCGATCACTCGGCATTGCTCCTCCACCTGCCGGATGTAGCCGAGCCCGCTGTGGGGCGACGTGTCACGGCCATCGGTGAATGCGTGGATGAAAACCTGGGCCACCCCGTGCTCCTTCGCCTGGCGCAGGATGCCGTAAAGATGCTCCAGCATGCCGTGCACGCCTGCGTCGGACACAATGCCCATCAGATGAAGCCGCGAACCGCGCGTTTTCACACGCTCCACAACGGCGCGCCAGACCGGGTTGGTGGCCAGACGCTTTTCCGAAAAGAGTTTATTCAGGCGAACGAGCTCCTGGTCAACGATCCGGCCGGCACCGATGTTCTCGTGCCCGACCTCACTGTTGCCCATCACCCCGTCGGGCAGGCCGACATCGGGACCGGCGGCCGAAACCAGCGTGCGCGGATACTGCGCATGCAGGCGGTCGTCGCAGGGCTTCTCCGCGAGGAAGACAGCGTTCGTCTGGTTCTGGTCAGGCCGGGGATTGCTCCCCCAGCCGTCGCGAATGATGAGAAGGACCGGTTTGCGCGTGTTGCTCATGTCAATGGAGACCACCACGGATGAAGACGGATCGCCGCGGACAAAAGGCAAATTTCCCGGCACTTCACCCCGTGGGAGCGGTCGAATCTAATAACTCGACCCAAAATCTGGCAGGACTCATGCTATTCATGCTCCCTTGATGACTCTCATCATTCGAGATCAACTGGTAAATCCGCCGACGTGGTTCGCGTCGTTCCGGGATCTGACGCTCTACTGCACGGTGTTCCTTAAGGACGACATCGTGATCGAGTCCGAGGACGCCGATGCGTACTACCGATGGATCAAGCCGCGCGGAGGCATGGATTTCGTGCAGGACTTCGTCCGGCCGGGCACCGAGCAGGGTGTGCATCTCGACTGCGAGCCGAATTACCCGCTCTCGGTGATCACCGACCGCATCGCCCCGGAGAACGTCCACCGACTCATCGCCCAGCTGCGCAGCCTGCGTGCCTTCGTCTGAGCGGGCACCCGTCCGGACGACTTCCGGAATACATCCCATCAAGCCGTTTGCGCCGTGGGCGCGGTTTGACAATCGTGGGTTTTCCCTGACCTATCCCAGCGATGCCCAAACGCGCCGTCCTCCTCGCCAACCTTGGCTCCCCCGACTCCACGTCGGTGCCCGATCTACGCCGCTACCTTGAGGAATTCCTCGGCGACGAGCGGGTGATCGACCGGCCCGCCTTCGGGCCGCTCCGACGGTTTCTCATCAACCGGATCATCGTACCCAAGCGCGCCCCGAAGTCGGCCAAGGCCTACGCCGAGATCTGGACCGACCAAGGCTCCCCTCTCGTGACCATCTCGCGGAGCGTCCGTGACAAGATCGCGGCCATCCTCGGCCCGGAGACTCCGGTGTATCTCGCCATGCGCTACGGCAATCCCTCGATCGCCTCGGTGATCGCGCAGATGTCCGCCGACGGCATCGAAGAGGTGCTGCTCTTCCCCCAATACCCGCACTATGCCATGTCCTCGTGGGAAACCGTGGTGGTCAGGGTGCAGGAGGAAGCGGCCCGGCTCGCCCCGGATCTGCGCTTCACCAGCGTGCTGCCATTCTACGAGGACGCGGACTACATTGATGCGTTGCACGAAGTCTCCCGCCCCTACCTGGAGCAGCCCCATGATTTCGTCCTGTTCAGCTACCACGGCATCCCCGTGCGGCACCTGCGCAAGGCCGACTCCTCGCGGGCGCACTGCACGCTGGCCGGCGATTGCTGCAACACCTGCAGCGTTGCCCACGCCACCTGCTACAAGGCACAGATCACCAAGACCACCCAGGCCCTGGTCCGCCGCACAGGCATTGCCCCCGAACGCCACGCCATCTCCTTTCAATCACGCCTGGTCGGCGAACCCTGGCTCTCCCCCTACACGGACTACGAGCTCAAGCGTCTGCCCCAGCAGGGCAAAAAGCGCCTGATCATTTTCACCCCGGCCTTCGTGGCCGACTGCCTGGAGACCCTGGAGGAAATCGCCGGCGAGGGGCGCGAGGATTTCCTCCATGCCGGCGGCGAAACCTTCCAACACGTTCCCTGCCTCAACGACCAGCCACCCTACATCACCTTCCTCGAGGGGCGCGTGCGCCGCTGGCTCGCCGGTGAGACGCCTTCGGCCACCCAGGCGCAGGAGCGTGCACGCACCCTCAGCCTCGCCTGACAGGCTGTCCGCGATTTGCTGTTGTCGATACGCGCCGCTTCACCATAGTGGCCGCACCATGGGCCTCGGGACGGGGCAACGACCTGGCACCGGGCCAACTGCATCCATTAACACGTGAGCGACGTAGCGCCAGCCTCCCCAGCCAATCCAGCAGCACCCCCCGGTGGAACGACCGCCTTGCTGACCGTTGATGCCAAGGGTCACATTCTCCATGTCAGCACCGGCGCCACCGCACTCTGGCGGACAGACTCCGCCGGCCTGACGGGGGCCAAGTTCGCCACGCTGTTCAACTTTGATGTCGTCTCGAAGGACGCCGATTGGGCCGATGCACAATGGGAAGCCCTGCTCGCCAGTGCGCTTGACCGCAGCATTCCGCTTGAGGCCAAACCCAAGGATGCGGATCCCGCCAAAGTTAACCTGCGCCTGGAACGTGGGGACGGCGGCACCTGCTTTGCCCTTGTGACGGCACAGCCCCCCGCGGCAACGGCAGCCGCGGCGACCGCTCCGACCGGCGGCGATCCCTTCACCCTGCCCCTCTTCACGGGCCGCAGTGGCGTCGGGTTCTTTGATCTCGATTTCAAAACCAAAACTGTCCGCTACTCGACCGCCTGGAAGCAGCTGCTGGGTTACGCCGACCATGAATTGGAAAACACCTACGACTCCTGGCTGCGCCTGATCCACCCGGACGATTCCTCGGCCGCCCCGGACCAGGTGAGCAAAAAAGCCGCAGCCGGTGGCAACCGGACTTTTGCCGTCGAATTCCGCATGCGACATCGACGCAACCACTGGGTGTGGCTCCAGTGCACCGGTGTTCAGCACTTCAGTCAGGACGGCGAACTCGAACGCGTCACCGGCATCCATCTCGACATCACCGAGCGCAAGGAGCTCGAAGAGCAAAGTTTCCTGGCGGATGAGCGGCTTGCCCTGCTGGCCGGTGATGAGACCCTCGCGGCTTTCGATCTCGACTTCACCCAGAAGCGGTTCTGGTTTTCATCCGCTTGGTTCAAGCTGTTTGGACTCAAGTACAACGAGCAGACCGCCCAACGGCTCGAAACGCTCCGCGATCTCCTTCCCGCCGACCTCGCCAAGGAGGGCGTGGAGAGTTTTCTATCGGCCCCGGCCACCGGTCAGGATTCCTTCCTCATTCCGGTCGTGCTGCGACGGCCCGATGGCACCGACTGTCGCGTGCTTCTGGGCGCCCATCGTCAACTTTCGCGCAAACGTGAGCTGCTGAGAGTCGTCGGCTATGTGGTCGCCCTGCCGGCCGACAGTGCTCCCACCGAAGCCGGGCCGGCACCCGCCGTCCTGGTGTCCGAAGCCTTCGCCGCGCTGGGTGAAGGCGTGCTGATCACCAACGCCCACGGTGCCATCCTTTACCTTAATAAAAAAGCCGAGCAGCTCACCGGACATACCCTGCAATCCGCCAGATCCCTCAGCATGAACGACGTGTTCCAGCTCGCGACCCGATCCGGGGGGCGGCTTGAGCCCGAGGCGGTTGATCTCGTCCTAGCCTCCCGAGAGTCACCCCGACTCAATTCTGATCATGCCCTGCAACCTGCAGCTGGCGGCCCGGCCGTGCCAATTGTTTGGACCGCACGGCCGGCCACCGATAAACAGGGTCAGGTGCAGGGCATTGTCCTGGTTTTCCGTGATCCCCAGGAGATGACGCTCACACCCGAGGAGCTGATCCGTGCCAATCGCTTTGACGCCCTTGGTCAACTCGCCGGTGGCATCGCCCACGACTTCAACAATCTTCTCGCGACCATCATGGGCGGCATCTCGCTGATGAAGGACACCCGCGACGACTCCGCCCTGCCGGATGCCGAGCAGGCCTGCATGACCGCCAAGGGGCTCACCAAGCAGTTGCTCGCCTTTGCCAAGGGCAGTGCCGCCGTGGCCGATCAGGTCATCGCACCCGCCGAACTCCTTCGTGATGCCATGCGCGTCAGCGCTGCGGGCAGTGCCGTCCAACTCCAGCTTGAAGGCGATGGGCAGGCCAGTCCCATCGAGGTGGACCGCGGCCAGATGCTGCAGGTGTTCCAGAATCTCATCATCAACGCCGTCCAGGCCATGTCCGACCCGTCCAAGGGTGAAATTCGGCTGCGTTGTGGTGATGTCGAAGTCACCGAAGGTCAGATTCCGCCACTCCCCGCCGGCAAATATGTGCAGATTGAAGTCCAGGACAACGGCAGCGGCATTCCACCCGAGGTCGTCGACCGGATCTTTGATCCCTTCTTCACCACCAAGAAACAGGGCACCGGTCTCGGCCTGGCCACGGTGCTGTCCATCGTGCGCAAGCACGGCGGACAAATCGGCGTCGCCTCCACCCCGGGCACCGGCACCACCTTCACGGTCTTCCTTCCCCGCGCGTCTCGCCAGATCGAGGTCGAGGCACGCCGTCCGGCCGCCCTGCGCTTTGGCACCGGCCGCGTGCTGCTGATGGATGACGACCCGAAGATCTGCGACATCACCGGCAACATGCTCGCCAGCCTCGACTACACCCACGACGTCGCAAAGCACGGGGAGGAGGCCCTCGCCTTCTATCGCCGCTATTTCAACGTCAACCGGCCCTATGACGTCGTCATCCTCGACCTCACCATCGTCGGCGGCATGGGCGGCGAAGACACCTTCCGTGCCCTCCGTGAAATCGACCCGGATGTGCGCGCCATCATCTCCAGCGGCTATGACAACGACGACATGGCCCTGCGCTTTCTCGACATGGGCTTCTGCGGCTACCTGACCAAGCCCTATCGCGTGGGCGACCTCGGCCGCATCCTCAAGAAGGTCCTTGGCAAGTAGGCTGCCGGCATAAGCCGACGCCTTCCCCCACCAAAGCCCGCGCTCTGGTTCGGCCGCCATCCACTTTGTCATTTTCCCCGCACCCGGCCCCGGCTATGGATGCGGCATGTCCAAAGCGTCGATTCCCCCGTGGATCGTGGCCGGCGGTCTTCTCCTGACCCTCGGCGCTGGCATGATCAACGCCGTGGGCTTCCTCGGCGTGCATCACCAGGCCATCACCCACCTCACCGGCACGGTCTCGATCATGGGCATCGAGTCCGCCCGGGCCGACTACTCGATGGCGGGCCGGGCCTTCCTCGTCATCGTCTTCTTCTTCCTCGGGGCGGTGCTCAGCGGCTTCATCATCCAGCAGAGCTCCCTCAGGCTGGGCCGCCGCTACGGAGTGGCCCTGACCATTGAATCACTCCTGCTCCTGGCCGCGGTCTACTATTTTCAGCGCGACGCCTTCACCGGCGACTACCTCGCCTCCATGGCCTGCGGGCTCCAGAACGCCCTCGCCACCGGATACAGCGGCGCGGTTATCCGCACCACCCACCTCACCGGCATCGTCACCGATCTCGGTCTCGCCAGCGGACATTTCCTACGCCACCAGCCCGTGGACTGGTCACGCTTCCGGCTCCACAGCGCCCTGCTGCTGGGATTCTTTGCCGGCAGCGTGATCGGTGCGCTGGGCTTCACGCGACATGGCTACAACACCCTGCTCGCACCCGCCGTTCTCACCGGCATCGCCGGGCTCGGTTACACGCTTTACCGGCATTTCCGCCGCGTTCCCGTCACCTGACCCCGCTATCCAGCCGGGACTCACTCCCGCCACGTGAAGGCGTGGCAGAGCGCCACCCCGGCTGCATCGGCCTCGTCCAGTGCCAGGGTGCGGCCGTGGC
>JBGTGS010000059.1:0-2386 GCA_041746615.1 Opitutaceae bacterium
TGCCATTCTCGTGTGCGAACTCGACCATCGCATCACCTACTGGAACCGGGGTGCCGAACGTCTTTATGGCTGGACAGCCGCCGAGACGGTCGGCACCTCCATGCGCAAACTGCTTCATCCTGACCCCGGATTATTCGACCCCGCCATGAAGCACCTGCTCAAACAGGGCGAATGGATAGGAGAACTGATCCAGGTGAACAAGCATGGTGCCATCCTGAACATCGATGGACGCTGGACACTGCTACGTGATGAAGCCGGCAACCCTCAGGCCGTGCTCGCCATCAACACCGACATCACCGAGCGCAGGGTGATCGAAACCCAGCTCCTTCGCTCACAACGGATGGAAAGCATCGGCACCCTCGCCGGCGGCATCGCCCACGACCTGAACAATTTGCTCGTCCCGATTGTCATGGGGGTGGATTTGCTCAGGCAATCCGCTCCCGATGAATTGAGCCAGCGGGTAATCCGGAGCATTGCCCAAAGTGCCCGGCGCGGTACCGGCTTGGTGAAGCAGGTCCTGACATTCTCGCGTGGTGCGGCCGGCGCACGGGTGGCCGTCCATCTAGGTCATGTCATCAAGGAGGTCGTGAATATCATGACCAACAGCTTTCCCAAGAACATCACGGTCGCCACCGACGTCCCCGAACCTCTCCGACTGGTTCACGGGGACCCCACCCAGCTCAGCCAGGTGTTGCTCAATCTGTGCGTCAACTCGCGCGACGCCATGCCCGAGGGCGGTCGTCTCACCATCACCACGCGTAACACGGACATCGACAGGCAGTACGCCTCCATGCATCACGGGGTGGCCACCGGGCGCTATGCTGTGCTGGAGGTCGCCGACTCCGGCAAAGGCATCGCGAAGCAGAACCTCGAACGGATCTTCGATCCTTTTTACACCACCAAAGAGGAGGGACAGGGCACCGGTCTCGGTCTCTACACCACTCTCGGCATCGTGCGCAGTCATGGGGGCTTCCTGACCGTCAAAAGCGAACCGGGTGAAGGCACCATCTTCACCATCCACCTGCCCGAACAGACTGCCGACGGGGATGAGATCGGATCCGCAGGGCGTTCCGCCCATCCCTTCGTCGAGCTGGCCCGCGGCCATGGCGAATGCATCCTGCTCGTCGATGACGAGAGCACCATCCTCACCATCACCCAGCAGACCCTGGAGTTGGCCGGCTACACTGTGCTGACCGCCGAGGACGGAGCCCAGGCCATCAGCCTCTACGCCCTGCACCGGGAAAAAATCGCGGTCGTGCTGACCGACATGGTTATGCCCGTCATGGATGGGGCCAAACTCATCGGCGCGCTGCGCCGCATCGATCCGCAGGTCCGCATCATTGCCATGAGCGGGGTGGACGTCCCGGACCGGAAAGCCCGCGATGCCGCCGCCGGGATCAGACACTTCCTCGCCAAACCCTACACGTCAGAGACACTGTTGACCATGCTGAGGGATGTGCTGGCCGGAAACGACCGCCAGTCCGGTGGCGCGGGCCCGACCCATTAAGCGCGCCAGGCGGTATGCGCAGCCTGGAGTCACTCAACCCAGCTCGGCGGGATCGATATTGAGCACCTTGGCAGCCACGGCCTTGTCCTGACGGCTGGCATGAAGGACCCTCTCGATGTACTGCTTGCGCTGCCCCTCCAGATAATCGGCCAATGGAGGCCAGGATTTCAGCTCCTTTAATCGCAAAGGCAGCTGCTGCGAGGTGATCACCCGGGTCTCACTGGTGGCGGCAATCCTGGTGACCACCTGGCCCAACTCCACGACATTGCCCGGCCAGTGATAAGCGGAGAGCACGGCCCTGGCGTCATCGGTAAACTCCACCAGGTTGACGTCAAAATTGGGATTGGTTGCCTTGCTCAGGAAATGCTTAACGAGCACAGGCAGGTCCTCCGGATGCTCGCGCAAGGGCGGGAGGGTAACCGGCAGCGACGCGACCCGGTAAAACAACTCGTCGTGGAAGTTGCCCTCGTCGGTGAGCTGTTCCAAGTCCACGTTGGTGGTGCAAATCAGCCGGAAACCGTGCGCCGTATTCCGCAACACACTGACCAGCTCTTTTTGCATCGCCATGGGCAGGCACTCCAGGTGTTGCAGGAAAAGGGTGCCGCCGCGGGCCTGGGTGATCCACTGCCCGCCCGCCCCGTTTTCGCCGATCAGACCGTCGCGAAAATTCCC
Organism: Opitutaceae bacterium; assembly: GCA_041746615.1. Lineage (GTDB taxonomy): Bacteria > Verrucomicrobiota > Verrucomicrobiia > Opitutales > Opitutaceae > CAMAXB01. Next base: position 2,180 of record JBGTGS010000059.1, read on the forward strand.
CTCGGAACTGAGCGCGCAATCGATGCCGACGAACGGGGCCGCCGGATCCGTGCTGCAGGCGTGGAGGATCTCCGCCACGGTGGTCTTGCCCGTGCCGCTTTCGCCCTGAAGCAGGACCGGCGTGCGCACGGATGCAAGTTTCTTGATCTGCTGATACAACCTTTGAATCGGGGCACTCTCCCCCACCAGCCGGTTCTCCAGGTCGGC
>JBGTGS010000060.1:0-11219 GCA_041746615.1 Opitutaceae bacterium
GCCTCGTCGAGGATGAGCAGCCGCGGGTCCGCCAGCAGCGCCCGGGTGAAACAGACCAACTGCCGCTGCCCCGCGGAGAGCGCCCCGCCCTTCTCCCCCACCTCCGTGTGCAGGCCGTGCGGAAGTGCATCCAATAAATCGATACAATCCAGCCGCTCCGCGGCGGTCCGCACCTCCGCCTCAGTGGCCTCCGGACGGCCCAGGCGGATGTTGTCCAGCACGGTGCCCCCGAAGAGATGGTTCTGCTGCAGCACCATCCCGGTCTGCCGGTGGAGGGATCGGCCCGTCACCCGCCGCAGGTCGTGCCCGTCCGCCAGCACCGTCCCCGCCGTCGGCAGGTAAAACTTGGCCGCCAGGTTGATGATGGAGCTCTTGCCCCCGCCGGTGTGCCCGACCAGCGCAACCGTCCGGCCCGGCTCCGCGGTGAAGCTGACGTCCATCAAGACCGGGCGGGCCGGGTCGTAGCCGAAGGTCACGTCCCGGAACTCGATCCCCATGCCGCCCGCAACCGCACTCCGGTCGACATCGCGGCGTGGATCAGGCAGGTCAATGGCCGCGGGGTCGTCGGTCCAGTCCGGCTTTGTGTCGAGCAGCCGGAAGACCCGCTCGGTGCCGGCCATGGCAATGAGCGCCTGGTTGTACTGGTTGCCGATGATCTGGATCGGCGAAAAGAACATGTTGGCGAGGAAGAAAAACTGGATGAGCTCGGCCATTTCCATGTACCCGTTGAACGTGCGCCAGCCGCCCAGCATGAGCAGGATGGAGATGAAGAACTGGCTGTTCAGCTCGAGCAGCGGCATGAGGATCGCCGAGGTGCGGGCCAGCGCGATGTTGTAGCGGGAGTGGTCGTCGAGCAGACGCCGGAAGAGGCCCGCGTTGGTGTCCTGCCGCACGAAGCCCTGGGTCACCCGGATGCCGTTGACCGACTCCGCCAGGGTGGCGGTGACGCGGCTGAAGCTTTCCTGAGCAGCGCGGGAGTAACGGCTGAGCCGTCCACGGAAGCGCCGGTTGAGCGACCAGAGCACGGGTGCCATCGCCGCCACCACGAGGAACATCACCCAGTCGCACCAGGCCATGACGATCGCGGAGAACAACATCTGTCCGGCCTGGATGCCGCTGACGAAGAGCACGTCCTGGATGCCCACCCGCAGGGACTCCACATCCGAGGTCACCCGCCCGAGGATGCGGCCGAGCTTAACCCGGTGGAAGAAGGCCATGGGCATGCGCTGGACATGGGCAAAGAGTTCGTTGCGCAGCGCGTGCACCACCGTCTCGCCGATCTCCTGGGCGTAGCGCTGGCGGAAGTGGAAGATGCCGTCGGTCGTGAGTGCGAGCAGGGCAAAGGCCCCGACATACCAGAAGAGCGCGCCGGGTTCGTGCCGGGCGATGGGTCCGGAAATGGTCAGGCCCACCATCCAGGCCAGGGCGGGGAGCTGGGCGGCGCGGATCACCGTGAGGGCGATCAGAACGCGCACCTTGCCGCGGACCGGTGCGGTATAACCGAAGAGCCGGCGCATGAGGCCCCACTCGAGCGGCTTGAACTGTTCCTCGATCTCATCGTCTTCACGTGGACGGCGGACCAGGGTGAAATCATCGGAGGTTGCAGCCGGAGGTTTCATCGCCCGGCCCTCCCCTCTTCCAGACCGGGTGCTGCGAGATCCCGGCTGTCGATCAGCTGCAGGTTGGCCACGCGCAGGTAGGGGCCGGGCACGGCGATGAGCTCGGCGTGGGTGCCGCGCTGGGTGATGCTGCCGTTCTCCATGACGATGATGAAGTCTGCACGCCGGAGAGTGCTGAGCCGATGGGCGACGATGAAGGTGGTGCGTCCGGCGATGGCACGGTCGAGGGCATCGAAGATCTCGTGCTCGGTCTCGGTGTCGATCGAGGCCGTGGGATCGTCCAGCAGGAGGATCGCCGGCTCGAGCAGCACGGCCCGGGCGATCGCGAGACGCTGACGTTGGCCTCCCGAGAGGGTGTTGCCGCTTTCACCCAGCACGGTGTCATAGCCCTGCGGCAGGGCGGTGATGAAATCGTGGGCCGCGGCGATTTTCGCGGCCCTGATGATCTGCGCGCGGTCCGCCTCGGGATGCCCGAAGGCGATGTTGGCGGCGACGGTGTTGGAAAAGAGGAAGCTGTCCTGGAAGACGATCCCGATGCTGCGGCGCAGGTCGTCCAGGTGCAGCTGACGTGCGTCCATCCCATCGAGCAGGAGGCGGCCCTTTGTGGGATCGTAGAAGCGCGGGATCAGGCTCATGAGCACGCTCTTGCCCGCCCCGGTCGCCCCTAGAATCGCCACGCACTGCCCCGGTTTGACTTCCAGGTTGATGTCGCGGAGCACGGGCTCCGGACCGGTTCCGGTGGTGGTGGGCACAATGTCGGATCCGGGGTGGGTGAAGGCGACGTCCTCAAAGCGCACGGCTCCGCCGAGCCGGGGGATGCGGATCGCATCGGGGGCGCTGCGCACCTCGACCGGGGCGTCGATGATCTCGAAGACCCGCCGGGCTCCGACCAGCGATTGCTGGATGCTGCTGGTGATGTTGGCGACCTGGTTGATCTGGCCGGAGAATTGTTCGAGCAGACCGGCGAAGACGACCAGACCGGTGCCGAGAGGAAGTTGCCCCTGAATGACGAGCCAGCCTCCGTAGCCAAGGAGCACCATCATGTTGATGCGGGTCAGGAACCCGACCGCCGGCGAGAACAGGCTCACCCGCCAGAAGATGCCGTGCTGCTGCTCAAGCACGGCGCGGTTGCGCACCTGGAAAGCAGCCCGGTCCTCGTCCTCGCGGCCGAAGGCCTTGGTCACCTGGATGCCCTGGATGCTTTCGGCGAAGTGCTGGACCATCTTGTCCATCAACTCGCGATTGCGCTGGTAACGGGGCTGGATCATTCGCGAGAACCACGCCGTCAGCAAGGCCAGCACCGGCGTGGTCGCCAGGCAGGCGAGTGTCAGGGCGGGACTCAGCGTGAGCATGTAGGCAAGGTATACGGTCAGGGAGATCGCCATGATCACGCTCTGGATGAGCACCTGGTCGACGAACATGCGGACGGCCTGAACGTCGCCCGTCACACGAGTGATGATCGAGCCGGTGGTGTTGGCATCGAAGAAGCGAAAGCTGAGGCGCTGCAGCTTGTCATGGATCTCCGAGCGCAGATCAACGACGAGCTTCTGCTGGACCAGGAGGTTGATCGCGACGGTGTAAACGTAGTTGAGGAAGGCGCGCAGGAGGGCGAAGGCGAGGATGCCGGCCGAGACCAGCAGAATCACATGAACGGGATCCCATTCACGGGGGAGGGATGGCCCGACCGCCGGATCGGGAAAGGGAACGGCATCCCCCACTCCGCGCCGGCCCAGTTCATAACGGATGTAATCAATGCCCAGACCGGTGAGACTGAGACCGGTGAGACCGAGGGTCAGCAGGATGAGTTGCAGGAAAAGCACCTGCAGGCACGGCATCCGGTAGCGCCAGGCCAGGCCGATGAGCCGCCGGATCAGGACGAAATTGCCATAGCCGTCAGCTGGAGGGGGTGCGGCAGCGGGAGAGGGCATGGCCCCGCCAGCTAGCCACTCCGGGATGCGGAGCGCACGAGTTATTTTTACTGCGACTTGAGCGCCTCATTGCGCGCATTGCGCCGGCGCTCGACTTCAGCCTGCACATTTTCGAGGGCCCGCATCTGTTCGGGCGTGGGCGTCCGGGCCGCCGGTCCCGGCATGGCCGGGGACGGCACATTCGACGGCCGGGGCCGATCGGGAGCCGCCGCCAGCGTCGCGATTCGCGCCTCCGTCAACTTGAGATTGAGGGCCCGCCCGCCGTATTCGACGGAAATGGTTGCAGCCGCATCGTCATGGGTACGCACGACGAACTCGCGCCCGGGTTCATTGAGCCGCACCCACAGACTTTGCTTGGTGGAGGGATTGTAGATGCTGAACATCCGTTCGTCACCCTGGCCCATGATGCCGCGCAGTTCGAGCGGGGCGTTCTCCGTGACCGTGGGCGCGACCTGGCGGGTGACGGGCATGAAGGGCGACGTCTCGGCCAGATTCTGGGCCTGAACGGAGGCCAGGCCAAGGGAGGCGACCAGGAAGACAGAGGAAAGGCGCGGGATCATGGGAAAGACGGGATAACCCTATGACGCCCGCCGGCCGGGTCAAGTAACGGAACCGGTGGGGAGTGAGTCAGTTTGTCGATTGTAGGTTGCGAGCTAGTCTCGCAACGTGGCGCGCAAGCGCACCACCTACCCGCCGGACGGGGGGGCGTCCCCTTCGTTCGCGAGCCGGGAGATGGCGGCCCTCACATCGTGTCCGGTCGGAGTCTGGAATATGCGTAACCCAAATTGCGGGAGCACGGCGATGAGGTGGTCGAAGATGTCGGCCTGGATGCCTTCATAAACAGGCCAGCGAACATCGTTGACGAAGACATAGATCTCGAGGGGAAGGCCATGTTCGGATGGCTGGAGCTGGCGCACGAGAAAGGTCATTTCCTGGTGAATCCGCGGATGCGCACGAAGGTAGGCCACACAATAGGCCCGGAAGGTGCCGATGTTGGTCAAACGCCGGCCGTTGCCGAGCACGCCGAGGTCCTCGCCGCGGCGCTCATTTTCCCCGGCGATCTCCGTGAGCTTCTCCTCCAGATAGGGCTTGAGCAGGCGAAAATTTTTCCAGCGCTCCAGTTGCTCCTCAGCGGCGAACCCCACCGTCTGTATGTCGATGAAGAGTGAGCGCTTGATCCGCCGCCCGCCGGAATCCTTCATGCCCTGCCAGTTCTTGAAAGAATCCGAGATGAGCGCGTACGTGGGGATGGTGGTGATCGTCCGGTCCCAGTTCCTCACCTTGACGGTGGTCAGGGACACATCGATCACATCGCCGTCGGCACCGGCCTTGGGCATCTCGATCCAATCCCCGATCTGCACCATCCGGTTGACCGAAATCTGAATGCCTGCGACAAACCCGAGGATCGCGTCCTTGAAGATGAGGATGAGCACCGCGGTGAGCGCACCCAGACCGGAGAGGAAATAGACCGGGGTTTTCCCAAGCAGGACCGAAAGGATGAAGATGCCGCCGACAATGAAGATGATGAGTTTGATGGCCTGCACGAAGCCCTTGACCGGCAGACGCGCACCGGCGGGGCTGCGCGTGGTGATGATCAGCAGGGTGTTGAGCACGGCACTCACGACCGACAGGGCAATGACGATGAGATAGACCGTAACAGCCCCATCGACCCATTCCTGGATTTCCGGGGATCCGCCCAACACATCGTCGCCGAAGGCGTTGAAGATCATTGCGGGAGCAATGTGGGAAAGGCGGGTGAGCACCCCGGTATCGACCAGGACGTCATCCCAGGTCACGGTCGTCCGGCGCACCAGGCCCATGACCGCCCGCAGAATCACCCGCTTGGCCAGAAAATTGGCCAGCCAAGCCAGCACAAACAGTCCAACCAAACCCGTCACCAAGGTGGCAACAGCGGCGGAATCCGGCGAGACACCGCGATTGAGCATGGAGTCGGTGAAGTAATCGAGAAGGGCCAGCATGGGTCGGTTTTGGTCAATGATCCCGTGAGTCTAGGCATCCCCCGCTCCCAGGCGCAAAGCCTTTTCCGGAATCCGGCTTCCGATGCGGGCAACTTCAGCTGTGTTTGGAAATAATTTCCCGCTCGCCGCTTGCAGCGCGAAGCCACCGGAGCGTACCCTCGCCGCTCAGACCGCCACCATGGATACACTGCCGCTCTGGGCCTGGGCCGCCTTCATCACGTTCATCGCCACCATGCTGGCCCTCGACCTGGGGGTCTTTCACAAGAAATCGCATGTGATCGGCATGAAGGAGGCCCTGCGGTGGTGCGCCGTCTGGTTCTCGCTCGCGATGACCTTCAATCTGGTGGTCTGGTGGTGGCTGGGTCCCCGCTCCGGCCTGGAGTTTTTCACCGGCTACCTGATCGAGATCTGCCTGAGCATCGACAACGTCTTTGTCTTCATCGTCATTTTCACCTATTTCCGGGTGCCTCCCCAGCACCAGCATCGGGTGCTCTTCTGGGGAATTTTGGGCGCGGCGGTGATGCGCTTCATCTTCATCTTCGCCGGCATCGCCCTGCTGACCCGGTTCCACTGGCTGATCTATGTCTTCGGTGCCTTCCTCATCCTGACCGGGATCAAGATGGCCCTGCCGAAGAAGGAGGAACTCGATCCCGAGAAGAACTTTGCCGTGCGACTCTTCCGACGCTTGTTCCCCGTGACACCGAGCTATGTGGGCGGCCAATTTTTCGCGATCCACAAGGGCCGCAAGATGGCCACGCCGCTCTTCATCGTGTTGATCGTGATCGAAACGACGGATGTGGCCTTTGCCCTGGACTCCATCCCCGCCATCCTCGCGATCACCCAGGACACGTTCATCGTTTTCACGTCGAACATCTTTGCGATTCTCGGACTGCGCGCGCTCTATTTTGCGTTGAGCGGGGTGATGGGGCTCTTCCGCTACCTGGGGCTCGGGCTGTCCTTTATTCTGGTGTTCATCGGCGTGAAGATGCTGCTGACCAGCGTCGACGTGCATGTGCCGATCGGCGTGTCCCTCGGCGTCATCGGAGTCACCCTGGTGCTGTCGGTGCTGGCCTCGATCACCATTCGCCCCAAAAAATCCGGTTCGGGCTGAACCCTCAGAGTTAGAGCGGTTCAAATTAAGGTGTAGCCGGGGGCGCTGACCCCGGTCCGGAGCCTTCGGGAGGGGAAACTCGATCCCCGGGGTCAGCGCCCCCGGCTACACCGTTACCGAAACGGCTCCAAGCCGCTTGGCTGGCTCAGCGTCTACTTCGCTGGCTTTTGCGCGGCCCAAACCTCCGCCACGTCGGCCAGGTCACAGACCACCTCGATGAGGTGCTCGAAGCGGGCGCACTTCTCATCACTTGAAAATGAGCCGGCCTCCACGTATTTCACCACTCCATCCTCAAGCGTGAACGAACCCGGAGGGGTGGCCCCCTCCCGGATGGAAAACTTGACGCGGAGCTCAGGCAGGAGGGCCGCCCGGAAAAAATCCGGCTGGTTGGTCTCGATGAACCAGTGCTCGTCGAAGACCCGATCCCCCACCTTGATCTCCTTCGCTCCGAACATCCCCCGCAGACGGGTGCCCAAGCCCTGTCGCACGAATGAAAAAGTCAGCCCACCGGATGCCTGCGGCGCGGCGCTCAGGGCTGACCAGGTCTTTCTTGATTTGCCCGAGCCGGTCGAAAAATTGAAGATCTCGACCCGCTTGCCCCGAATCATGCCGGTGGCTCTGGGTGGTGGGTAGAACATGCCGAGCACGAGTTTCGGCGGCGGCAACCCAAGGCCCAGACGGGTGGCCATGCCCTGCACCCGCGCCCAGACTTTGGCCGATTCCCGGGCCCCAAAGCGGGCCACGATGAGCGTCGCCACGGCAAAAGCGCCAAACGTCACTATCGGGATAACCACTTCCGGCATGGCCCGCACTCTGGCCGGCCCCCGTGGCGGGGAAAGCAAAAACCGGACGCCCCGTTGGGGACGTCCGGCTGAAAGGTTGGCGCTTAACTGAGTGTGATCTTGCGCGGTTTGATGGCCTCGGTTTTCGGGAGCGAGACCCGCAGCACGCCGTCCTTGAGCTCGGCATGAACCTTGTCCACGTCGATGGTGTGGTCGTGCTCGAGCACCAGCTCATAATTGGCGTCCGCACTCTCGCGATGGAGCTGGGTCCAGCCTTCGGGCTGTCGCCAGGTCCGGCGACCGGTGATGCGCAAGGCATCCTGGTCCGCCGTAATCTCCAAGCCGCCACGCTCCACGCCGGCGAGGTGAACGGTGAGTCCGTAAGCCTCGGTGGTTTCCGTGATTCGATGGAACGGCTTGATGACGGGCCCGGACTCATGGGAGGAGTCGGCCGGGGAGGCGGTGCGATTGAATGAAGGCACGATGGTGTTGAAGATACTCATGATGATGTCTCCGGATGATAGAATCGTGGATAGGGTTGGTTCAGTTACTTCACCGCGACGGTGACTTTGCGCGGCTTGGCCTCCTCACGCTTCGGTAGCGTGACGGTGAGAACCCCGTTCTCATAGGTGGCTGCGACCCGGTCGGCCTGCACGGAAGCGTCCGGCACGCTGACGGAGCGGCTGAGGGCGAATGACTCCGCCTCCCGGCCTTCGCTGGCGGGAGTCCGGTGGGTGGCGGTGAGGTTCAGGGTGCCATCAACCAGCTCGACACCGATGTCCTCCCGGCTGACGCCCGGGAGTTCGGCACGGACGTAGGTGTTGTCCTTGTCCTCGTAGAGATCCACCGGGAAGCGGTCGGCGGCAGGAGCCGCGAAGTCGCTGAGAGTGGATTCGAAGAGACGGTTGAGTTCGCCTTCCAAGCCGGCCCAGGGGCTGCGGGTGAGCAGGCCGGCGGCCGGGCTGTAGTTGCGGGTGTTCGGATAGGTGTAGCGTACGAGTCTCATGGTGGGATTCCTTATTGGATGGGTTGAAGGTTGAGTGCCTCCCCCTGTTGCAGGCCCGATGCCGGCGCAGGTCTCTGTGCAAATCCCGTCGAATCAGCATCTTGATTTCGGAGCCCATCCCGCGGGTGGGAAAAAATGGCCGGAAGTGTGACGTCCCGGCCGGGAAAATTCGTCCCTTTCCCCCGCCATAGGGATTCACCCGTGAAGCCCCGCGGTCCGGTTCGCAAAATCCAGCCTGTCAATCCGGCCGATCCTCGCTCTTAAAGGAGGTTCCTGCGCCATGAGCTTTGATTTCGACACTCCTCCCAACCGTCTCGGCACCGATTCCCAGAAGTGGCAGAAGTATGCCGGCCGCGATGTCCTGCCGCTATGGGTCGCCGACATGGATTTCCGGTCCTCGCCGGCGATCCTCGCCGCCCTGCACGAACGGGTCGAACACGGGGTTTTCGGCTACGCCCGGCCGGTGCCCTCGACCGTGGAGGCCGTGGTCGAGGCCATGTCCTCACGCTACGACTGGACCATCGATCCGGCCTGGATTGTCTGGCTCCCCGGCCTGGTCTGCGGACTCAACGTCACCGCCCAGGCCTTTGCCCAGGCCGGCGAAGAGGTGCTCACGCTGACGCCGGTGTATCCGCCGTTCATGACCGCGCCACGCAACAGCGGCCGCGTATCAATCCGGGTTCCTTTCCAAGCCAACGGCCATGCCCACCGCTGGGAGATCGACTGGGAGGCGCTGGAGCATGCCATCACGCCGCGCACCCGGCTCTTCTTTCTCTGCAACCCGCACAACCCGCTGGCCCGGGTCTGGCGGCGCGACGAACTGCTCCGCCTCGCGGATTTTTGCACCCGGCACAATCTCGTGCTCTGCTCGGATGAAATCCATTGCGACCTCATCCTCGACCCGGAGCTGCCGCATATCCCAACGGCCCGGCTGTCCCCGGAGATCGCCGCGCGCACCGTCACCCTGATGGCTCCGAGCAAGACCTACAACGTGCCCGGGTTGGGAACGTCCTTCGCGATCATTTCGGATCCCGCGCTTCGGACCCGCTTCAACCGGGCCGCCGCCGGCATCGTCGCTGAGGTCACCGCGCTGGGCTTCACCGCCTGCGAGGCCGCCTACCGCGACAGCGAGCCCTGGCGGCAGGCCCTGCTCGACGTCTTGCGCGGCAACCGGGATTATCTGCTCGATTTCATCGCGCGCGAGCTGCCGGGCATCAAGGTCGAGGCGCCGATTGAAGCCACCTACCTGGCCTGGCTCAATGTGGCTGCACTCAACCTCACGGACCCAGCCGCCCACTTTGAACAGCATGGCGTCGGACTCAGCGACGGCGTGTTCTTCGGAGTCCAGCCCGGGCAGCATGTCCGCCTCAATTTCGGCTGTCCCCGGGCCACCCTTGAGGAGGCGCTGCGCCGCATGAAGGAAGCACTGAAGCCCTAGCAGCCTGAGGACAGGCTGCCAGGGAAATCCCAAACTTGCCCGCGGTTGGCGGGTCCCATCCCGCGAATGCGTGGGCTTGCCTCGAAAAAGTGGACACCAAATCAGGCGGCTTTGATGCTTGATTTTTCGTATTTCAGTTCGAAGGCCACAGGTGAGATTTGGCCGAGAGAGCTGTGGCGCCTCTTCGGGTTGTAGAACGTCTCGATATAATCGAAGACGGCAAGCTCGGCTTCTCGGCGTGTGGCGGGGATGACGACATCCATACCGGTCTCGGTTTTGAGGGTGCTCCAGAACGATTCGATCATGGCGTTGTCGTAGCAATTACCCGCCCGACTCATGCTGCGTGGCAACCCGGCAGCGGCGAGTAACCTGATCAGATCCGCGTCGGTATACTGACTACCCCGGTCGGAGTGATGGATCGTACCGGCCGATGGCCGGCGATGCTTTAGGGCCGCCTGGAAGGCGGCAATCACCAACGAGGCGGCCAGCGTCGGAGCGCAGGCCCAGCCGATCACCCGGCGACTCCAAACGTCGAGGATCGCGGCCAGATACAGCCAGCCTTCGCCGGTCTCCAAGTAGGTGATGTCGGTCACCCAGACCTGATTGGGAGCACTCGGCGCCTCGACCAACTTCACCAGGTTGGGGGCGACGGGCTGGTCATGCCGGCTATCTGTGGTCCGAGGTTTGCGCCGGTGCTTCTTTTTACCCCGGATGCCGAGTTGCTTCATCAACCGGGCGCAGCGGCGGCGACTGATCCGGCACCCGGCCTCCCGCAGATCCTCGACGATCCGGGGTGCCCCATAGTTGCCCCGACTCTGCCGATGGAATCGCGCAATCTGGCCAGCCAAGGCCGCGTCCTCGCACTTCCGTTTGGTGGGCCGCGCCGTCTGCCACCGGTAGTACCCACTGCGGGAGACCCCCAGCAGTTCACACAGCAGGTCGATTCCGTGTTCGCCCTTCATCGCTTTGACCTGGGCATACCGCTCTCGGGCGTTTCTGAGAGGATGCCCAGTGATTTTTTTAGCACGGTCTCCCGTTCTCGCAATCGCAGTACCTCGGCCCGCAATCGCCGGTTATCCTCCTCGACCTGTTCGCGCGTCCGATCGGGATTAGTCTGCTCCAGGCCGGAGGGCCGGGGCGCATACAGGGTCCGCCACTGGTACAGCAGGCCGGGCGATACTCCCAGTTCCCCGGCCACCTCCTTAACCGTGCGTTCCCCACGCAGCGACAGATCCACTGCATGCCGTTTGAAGGTCTCGTCGAATGAACGATTCCGTTTCTGTCCTTTCACTGGTTGTTCTTTCATGGGCTCCTTTTAGGGGCCACCCGATCCGGGCTGACTCCGAGTCCACCGCG
>JBGTGS010000061.1:0-8480 GCA_041746615.1 Opitutaceae bacterium
TCAAAAGCGGTGTAGTCCCGACCTTTGGGCAGCTTGAGCCCTGAATCAACGAGTTACACCAGCGCAACTCCCCAGTAGCGGAAGTCGGGCTAAGACAAAACCGCTCCGCGGTTCTGTCGGGCTCAGCTGAGCAACCCCGCATACACAAACCAGCCGTAGGCGAGTATCAGCCCTCCGCCAGCCCAGCGCGGCAGCCCGCCACTCGTGAGTAAAAAGGCCCCGTGCAAGCCCGCAGATCCGAGCAACAAGGCCAGGGCAGTGGTGCTGAACCCGCCCAACGGCAGGGGCTCCATCAACGCAAACAGACCGAGACAAAGCGGGATGCAAATGTGACCGTCACCCACCTGTGAGCTGTAAACGACGTCTGCCCGGCGCCGCCAGCCCCAGTAGAGCGCGAGTACGGCATTCGGCAGCACCATCAGCCAGCCGGTCAGCCACCCGAGGTTGTCACGGCTGATGAACCCGTGTTCGCGTCCGGATAGCCAGGTCACCAGCCAGTCGATGCTGCCATACATCAGGTAGGCGCACCCGAGCACCGCGAGGACATCCAGGTAAAACTGCAGCCCGAAGGAAACCCGCTGCCTTACATTATGTTTGAGGACATCGAACACCTGTACGCATTGCCAGAATAGGAACAGGCCGATCAGCACGAAGCCGTCGGAACGATTCAGGACTCCGTCCGACCCGAGCAGCCAAACAGCGCCGGTGAAGAACACCACCGCCGCGAGCGTGAGCATCAACGAAAGCCGGTTAAGCTGTTGCTCCGAGCCGGCACCTTTTGCCCGCTTGGCGGACTTGCGACGCCTCCCGCCCACCGCCGCCTTGGCGGGCAGCACCTGCAGCCCCCAGATCAGCGCGGGAATGCCGAGCAGCAGGGTGAGGTTGGTGATGTTGTTGACGAGAGAGTTGATCAGCACCTCGGGGGCGGCACCGGGCTGCTTCACCATCAGAAAGACAAAGATCAGGTTGCCCAGCCCGGAGCAGTACGGCAGCAGGAGAGTCCCGATGGCCGTTCCCTCCAGCCCGTGGTCGAGCATGGCTTCGATCCGCCAGATCATGAGTAATGACACGCCCAGAAAGACCACCAGGTAAACCACCGGATGGGACAGCAGGATGCTCTCGAGCAGGAAGGGCAGCAGGTTCAAAGAACCGAGTCAGGCGGGACGGCCTGCGGCTGTAAATAACTGCTTGGTGGTATGGCAAACACCGCGCTTGGACTGATCCGGCTCTTTCCGGGCGCAATCAGTGCATGCTGCCGGACTATCCGTTGCCTGGGATGCCGCCCCGCCCGGCAAGGTCACCGCATACGATCTCAGCTTCGGGCAACCGGCGCTTGATTTCGTCGAGGCGGTAGCCAAATCCGCTTCCGGAGATACTCGCCAGATCCAGCACACCCTCGCGGCGTTGGAACAACCCCGGATGAACCTGCGCCTCCGGGAGAGAGGCATCGGGATAGAACTGCATGGCGTTGCTTTCCACGCCCATGATCGTGCCCACGTGGGCGGCGAGCTGGACATGCGGAATCATCGCCAGCATGGGATTCGTCAGATCCTGCACCATCAATTGCATGCCATGCGCTTTGGCCCAACAGGCGCTGAGCAGTGCTCCCGTTTGAGTCTTGCAGGTCTTGAGGGCCACCCCGGTCCAGCCTAGATCACGACCCAGGGCAACCTGCTCCCAGGCGTGAGCACTTTCATCCATGAAAAGCGGTTTTCTGGCGGCCACACTGTGCACGTCAATCCGGTGGCGCTCCAGCTCGTAGGGGAAGGGCTGCTCGACATAGAGAATCTTCCCGTACACCCGCGGATGATCCGTCAGGAGTTCGTCGAGAATGGCATTCACGTAATCCGGGTTCAGCACCATGCAGTTGAAGTCAATCGTCAACCAATCGACCTCATGAGCCGCCGCGATGCGGGCAACCCGAAGTATCCGGTCCAGATCCCATGGCTGGTCATCCCCACGCAGCTTTATCTTGAGACAATTCAGCCCGTCGCGTTCAATCCACGCGGCGAGCGTCGCCGGATAGCCATCGTCACTGACCGTCCGGTCAACTTCCTCCGGCTCCAGAGGATCGAGCCCACCCACGAGGTGCCATACGGGCAGCTTGGTTGATTTGGGCTCAACCATGAAGTCTTCCGGAAACTTGTTCCTGAAATCAATGCGGGTGTCTGAAGCGGGTGTTATGAAATGAGCCAGATCGCGGCTCATGAAGTTGCCGCCATAGGTGTGGTAGACCGGTCGTTTCACGCTTCGGCCGAATGCGTCGTGCAACGCCAGGTCAAAGGCCGAACAGCAAACCAGCGCCGCCAGCCAAGGCATCGGTTCCACGGACTCCCCGCGCTGGGAATTGAATTCCCGCCAGAGACCCGGCAAAACATCGGTCTGAAACGCGTGCCCCACCTCCAGCGGATGTCCCGCCACGTCGAATTGAGCCCAGGCTTCGGCCAACTGGACGGAAAAGAGCTTCAACGCATTCTCCCGGTCTTGAAACGACAAGGTGCTCGGCCAGACCCAGGTGGCCGAGAGCGGAGTTTCGCCCCACCCTTCCGAAACCTGCCCTTGCCGGTCGCGGACCCGCATCCATGCCCGGGCGCACGTCACACCGGTGACGACTTCCCGGCCAAATTTCAAAGGGATCCGATTTGTCACCGGCAAAAAGTAAAGGGCGGTGCCGATGGTTTGAATGTCAGTCGGATGGGTCATTGATCTGGAGCCAACCTGTTGGGGATTGCCGGGAGATCAAGCGCTGAGCGCGGCGGGATCGCTCCGCGGCATTTCAGCATCGGCCCCTTCGGGGTTGATCTCACTCGTGGCGCTGGGGGCACCCGTCGTTGCCAACCGGATCGTACCCTTACCGGGACCATCCCGCCTGACGCAGGACATCCGCTGGATAAGCGGTGATGGACCGGATCTGCATCCGTCGGAAAGAGACCTCGGCACCCTCGCTTTGAAGCTGAAGTTTACCCCGGCTGAGCTTGTGCAATTCCTCGCCGCGTTTGATCTGAATCTCGGATATGGCATTCACGACCCGGCCATTTACCAGGAAAATGGCACTGTCACCGACACTGTAAACCTCGACGACATTCCAATCCCCGCGCCGTTCATGGTTGATCGAGCGACGGACAACCAGGCCATTGTTACCCGGGCGGTCACCAAATGCCTCGACCGGAGCTTCCGGGTTGAAGGTCCATAAATCCCCCTTCTTGGCGCTGGACACGCGTGCGGAGGTGCCGGCGAGGAGGTAGAGATCACCGAAGTCGTTTTCCTGGATCTGGTATTCCACGCATGCCATCCAGACGTTCCAAAACGCGCCGTGCGGTCCGGTGCAATGGATCAGGAGCCCGCTGTCGCGCGGCCGGGTCAGGCGGGGTTCCCAGACTTTCTCGCCCCATTTGGATTCAAGCCGAATATGATAATTTTCAAATTCATCCAGCGTGGTGAGTCCGGCGTAAATTTCACCGGTAACGTACAGCACAGGCTCCCCTTGTTGTTCGGTCATCGTAAAAACCTGCTTGGGGTCGTTGCCCAACCCAAGCGGGGTACCCGTCCGGATATCCGCGCTCGTGGGGGTGCCGGGGGGAAGGCCTTCCACCGTCTCATGGGGCACACCCATCCAAATCTCCCATTTCGAAAGTTGCGGATCGAAGAGATCAATCCAGCCAGCGTTGGCTGCCTTGGCCGCCTGAACCTGTCCCGGGGCACCCACCAGAACAAAGCCGAGTAAAACCGTGGCGAGAGATCCGAGTGCTTTCATATGATTTAGACTCCAACCAGGCGCCCGGTTGAGTCACCCAGTCTTTCCATATCACGGGCGCCCATCTTGTCAGCCATGCTCAGGAAGAGGTTGGTGGCGGGGGCGGAGCCGAAATTCAGGTTGCGGCCCGGGGTGAGCTGACCGCCGCCGCCGCCCGCCAGGATGATGGGTAGATTGTCGTGGGTATGCCGGTTGCCATCGGCATTGCCGCTGCCGTACACGATCATGGAGTTGTGGAGCAGGGATTTGCCATCCACATCCTCCGTGGTTCGCAAGCGGGTCAGGAAACCGGCAAACTGTTCGACATACCAGCGGTCGATCAGGGCGACCTTGGCGATCCTCTCCTCATTGTTCAGATGGTGGGAAAGTTGGTGATGACCATCGGTGACGCCAATTTCAGCATGGGGACGATTGTCACCATCATAGGCCATCATCATCGTGGCCACGCGTGTCGTGTCGGTCTGGAAAGCGAGCAGCATCATATCAAACATGATCGCAAGATGCTCGCGATGGGTTTCGGGAACGCCATTCGGTGTGGTCACAGCGGGGTCGACATTGGCCCCCAGGGATTCCGCGTTCTGGATGCGCATCTCGACATCGCGCACCCCGGTCAGGTATTGTTCCAGTTTCGCCTGGTCAACCGCATCGAGCCCGCGATGCATGGTCCGGGCATCATCCAGCACAAAATCCAGGACGGAACGTCGGGTGGCCAGCCGGCGCTGGTAATTGGCGGCACGTGCTCCATGCTCGCCGGTGCCGAAAAGTCGCTCGAACACTTTACGCGGATTGTTTTCCGGGGTCATCGGCGTCGTCGCGGACCGCCAGGAAATGTTGTGCTGGTAGGCGCAGGCGTAACCGGAATCACACGCGCCCGCCCTCCGTTCCTCGGCGCAGGTCAGCTCCAGTGAGGGTAAACGCGTAAGATGCTTGATGCGATGGGCAATTGCCTGGTCGATCGAGACCCCCGCGCGCACGTCGGTGGCGCTTTTGTTCAGGCGGACCCCCGTCAGGAAAACGCTGTTGCCGCGGGCATGGTCGCCGGCACCGTCCAGCCCGGCAGTGGCATTCGAATGGTCGAGTCCGCCCATGATCTGGATCTGGTCACGCAGAGCAGACAAGGGCTGCATGGTTTCATTGAGGGCGAAATCCAGCATCCCGCCCGCGGGTGCCCAGCTGCGGGGGATGGCGCCATTCGGGAAAGTGATGAATGCGGTCCGGAGCGGGGCGCCGGTGGCGGTGACCGCGAGCCGCTTCTCGACGGGGGCGGCAAGGAGACGATTGGCACCCAGGGAGCTCAAGGCCGGCAGGGCCAGGCAGGTGCCGACTCCCTTGAGAAAGTGCCGACGATTGATGCGCGAAGCCTTCCGGTGATCCGGCTGATGGTTGGATGTGTTCATGGCGTCGGGTGGTTCGGGTTGATGCCGGGATTGGCCTGGACGGTCTGGATGGGGGAAGGGCTGCGCATGCGCTGGAAGGGAGCGGTTCGAACGACTTCTTTCACCAAACTGGCCAGGCTGCCGCCTGTATCTTCCAACAGGCGGACCATTCGGTCAAGCGTGGCCGTGTCGTAATAATGCAGGCTGCGGCCAAGGGCATAAATGAGGAGCTTTTCACTCACGCAAAAATAGAACTCCTGCCGGTGGTGGTTGACGAGGATTTGCTTCAATTCGGAGATGGTCTGGAAAGTCTCGCCGGTTATCAGTTGTCCGGAGGCATCAATGGGTACGCTCTGCTCCTGATCACGCCATTGGCCCATGGCATTGAAGTTTTCCAAGGCCAGGCCGAGTGGATCCATCGAGTCGTGACACGAACTGCAAAGGGGTTCGGCGCGATGGAGGGCCAGAGTCTCGCGCAGGGTCATCCGGGAGATGTCCCCGGCGTTGGCGACATCCTCGAGCGAGGTGATATCGGGAGGTGGCGGGGCGGGTGGAGTTCCCAGAATGTTATCGAGAATGAATACACCGCGCTTCACCGGGGAGGTGCGGGTGGGATTCGACGTGGTGGCCAGGATGGTGCCCTGGGTGAGGATGCCCCCCCGAGGGCTGTCGGCGGGCAGCATGACCTTCCGCATTTCATTTCCGACCACCCCTGGGATGCCGTAATGAGTCGCGAGTCTCTCGTCGAGAAAAGCGTAGTCGCTGTCGAGCAGCTCCAGCACGCTGCGGTCCTCGCGGAGAATATGGGCAAAATGCATCTCAGTCTCCTGCTGCATGGATTGGCGGAGGGCATTGGTGAACCGCACGCGCCGCTGCCTGGCCTGGTCAACAGCGTTGGTTGAAATCCTTCTGGCCTCGTCGCCCAGCCGGATCTGTTCGGGCGTCCGCTCATAAGCAGGGATCACCTCCAGTTCGCGGAGCGTTTGTCTGGCTATCATGACCTCGGGCGGAGCGTAGTCGCGGAGGAAAACATCAAAGTCATTGATGGTTACGGTCCGGATGTCACGCGAGTGCAGCCATTGACCGACAAAATTTTTAACAAATTGACCCGACCGGGGACTGGCCAGCATCCGGGTCACCTGGGCATCGAGATTTTCGCGGAGGCGGCCATCCCGCGCCAAGGCGGTCAGTTCAGCATCAGGCGTCGTTGACCAGAAATAATAGGACAAACGGGTGGCGAGGGAATATTCATCGATGAGCGGGAATGGCTCACCTGGCCCGGCGGGCAGCGGCAGTTCCTCGCGAAATATAAACCGGGGGGACGCGAGAATGGCGACCAAGGATTGGGCGATGCCGGTTTCATCGATCACCCCGGGCTTGGCGGAAAATTCACCGGCGAGGTGGACGAGTCTGGCCAGCGTGGATGGATTGACCGGCCGGCGGAACGCCTTGCTCGCAAAGTTTTCCAACAGGATCCGGGTGTAGATTTCCCGGCCCTCGTCATCGGTCGGGAGCGGGCCCAGCCCCGGGGGAGCCAGTCCGCCGAGACCTTTACTGGCCATGACGTCGCCCATGATATCCTGGGCGGCATCGAAATACTTCTCCAGCAACATGGGGGAAATGTTGAGCACCTCGCCGAGGTTATCGAAACCCTCCCCGGTATCGTCGGCAGGAAACTCGAGCGCGGTGTCGTTGTTCACGCCAGTCAGGTCCCAGATGGTGTTGCGGTATTCGATCTGGTTTAAACGACGGAGGGTCACTTTGCCCGGATCCGGGTTATCGGGATCGCTTCTAAAGACCTGCGTCTTGATCCATCCGGACAGGGTTTCCACCTCGGATGCGGAGGGTTGAAATTCATCCACCGGTGGCATCAGGCCCGCTCGCGTCTTCTTCAGAACTTTCAGCCAGAGCTCGGGATCGTTAAGCGCTGTCTCGCTGTCGAATGCGTCCAAGGTCAGGCCTCCCTTGCTTATCCCAAACCCGTGGCAGTCGTAACAGTAGCTGTCCAGTATCGGGCTGATGTCTCCTGTGAATGTGGGGGCATGGTTTTGGGAGGCGGTTGCATCAGCAGGGGCCAAAAACCAGGTTCCCAGGAGAACTGCGGCAAGGCGCTTCCCTGCCGGCAGTATAGAGCCCCTCCAGAAGCGGTCTCTTACGACTGGGGAACTAACAGAATACGTCTGCTCAGCAGACGTTTGGAGGGTTTGAGGCATCTGGATTCAAGTATAGCACACTCGGTTCTCCGATAAAATGGACAAACAGGGAAAAGCGTGTGGTTATCCATCTGTTCGCCCCGGTACTGACTCTCCAAGCCAGCCCGAATTACGGACAAACGCAAGACTTCATCAGAACACCCAGGGTGAGATCGCAGACGGGATGCGGAAGAAATCAAAGGACCGGGGATGCCATGGAGGTTCGCAAGAGCTCCTCCTCTTCGGACGAAAGGGTAATCCTTTCATCAAAGCGGCGCAGCACGAGACGGTCAATTAAATGGCCTTGGGAACGACCGGAGAGTTCAACCGTATGCAGGCCTGCTTCGAAGCGGCGGCTCACCGGTATGTCCGGATGAGGAGGACCTTGATCGGCGTGGGTACTCCAACTCCAGCCTGGAGGGTGCCCCAGCAGGGCGACCTTGCGCCACCCGGCACCCAGTGCGAACTGACCCGGCGAATCCGTACCGCTCAGAAAACGGATCCAGGTGTCATTGCCATCCGCATCAAGAGTTTCAGGTCGGTTAGTGGGGTCTACCATACGTGAATGCCACAGAAATTGATAATCGCCCGGGGTGGTGATGCGGAATTGCAACCGAAGTACGCCCTCGCCTGGCGCCCGGCCTTGTCCGGGAAAAGTCCACGCAATATAACCGGTGCCGGTGTGGCCCGTGGGGTTGGTTCGCAATTCCCAACCGGGCGCAGGGAGAAGATCCTCCGCTTCGACCACGAGCAATCCGTTGAGTTCGGTCGGCACCGTGGGCGCAATGGGCCCCTCGTCAGCAGGCGGGGTCCAGTTCTCATCGCTTGTGAGGACGAATTGATCGAGCTCACAGCCGTCCTCCCGCATGGAGATGGTCACCACGTGCGTCCCGGCCTTCGGTATGTCGAAATAAATCTTCTCTCGGTGCTGGCGGTGGCGGTTGGCCCACTGCCACTTCATTTGGCCGGCGAACGTCCACGACCGGGAACTCGACTCAGGCCAGGATCCGTTGAGGCTCCCACAGGACAGATTAGATTATCGTCCATCGCTCGATTTCCCGGCTGCTGAAGAAGGAGTCCGGCAACGGCCAGTTGCAGTGCTTGTCGCGGATTCCACGGATGGTCGGGCGCCCTGCGCAGAACGAGGGTGCCGGTGAC
>JBGTGS010000062.1:0-26332 GCA_041746615.1 Opitutaceae bacterium
TCGCGGCGTAAAGCCGCTCCTACAAAAAACCTCCATGACAGGGTGCCGTGATTTATGGAATATGCGGGCTAGCACTCTCGTTGTTCCAGATCGTTCGCCCCTTTCCCCGGGACAGGAATCACGAGTCCAACGGGGAGCTTAGCGCGGGTTCTGTTTTTGCTGCACGTACAGCGCGGCGGCATGGGCCCGACGGGTGACGTGCAGTTTCTCGAAGACGGTACTCAGGTAATTTTTTACGGTCTTCTCTGCCAGGCCCATCTCGGAGGCCACCTCCTTGTTGGTCCGGCCCTCGGCGATGAGCGCCAGTACGCGCTGCTCCTGTGGCGAAAGGGACTGCAGCGTATGTCGCGTGCCGGGGGTGTTGGAACGGATGAGCGACAGGATTCGCTCGGTGATGGCGGGGTCGAGGATCGACTTGCCGGCAGCCACATCGTGGATCGCCTGGATGAGCGCACGGCCGTTGACTTCCTTGAGCAGGTAGCCGTTGGCCCCGGCGCGGATGGCGTCATCGACCATGGTTTCCTCTGCCACCGAGGTGAGAATCAGCACGCGGGTGTCCGGCCGGGCCGCCAGGATCTGCCGGCAGGCGTCAAACCCCGTGCCGTCGGGAAGCCGGATGTCGAGCAGCACCATCTCCGGCTTCATACGTCCGGCCTGGGCCACCGCCTCGGCCACACTACCGGCTTCACCGGCCACCAGCAGCGAGGGATCCGCCCCGAGCAGGGTGCGCAGACCGGTGCGCACAAGTTCGCTGTCGTCCACGATCAGGATCTTCAGGGGACTGGATGGCGTATTCATGCGGATGTGACGACTGGCAGGGTGAGGACGATCCGGGTGCCGGCACCCGGAGTGCTTTCCAATTGCAGCGTGCCGCCCGCACTCTTCGCGCGCGCCTGCATGTTGGCAAGCCCGTGTCCGGTCGGCTCCAACCGGTCGGGGGAGAAGCCCCGGCCGTCATCCTGCACGAGCAGACCGACGGCATGGTCGCCCGCATGCAGACGTACGGTGACTTTGCCGGCACCTCCGTGCCGGAGGGCGTTGCTGACGGCCTCGTGAACGATTTGCACGCATTGGGAGAGCTGCTCATCGCTCAGCAGGGCGGCAGCAATGTCGTCAATGGTCAGCTCGAAACCGACCTCACGCCCCGAACCCAGTTGGTCCGTGAGGGCCTTGAGCGTGCGGGCGAAACTTTCCTTGCGGACATTGCCCGGAGTGAGTCCGGTGATGTAATTGCGGACGTTGCGGATGGAGGTGTTGACGAGGTCCATGCTGGCCTGCACGCGCTGGCCGGCGGCGGCCGGATCGCTGGCCAGCAGATCCCGCGCGCTCTCCAGCGTGAGGCCGGTCGCGTACAAGGATTGAATGAGCCCGTCATGCAGATCCCGACCCATCCGGATTTTTTCCTCCAAAACCTGGTTGAGCATGTTCTGGCGCAGGAGGGATTCTTCTTCCGCCCGTTGTCGGACATCGCGCTCCCTGGCCAGTTCGGCGCCTTGGCTGACCGAATTTTTGACCAGCTGCTGCAGATGGCCCATCTCAGCCTTGGCATAGCCCCAGGGGGCATGCGATCCGCTTTCTGCGGACGAGCCCGGCCGCGCCACGAGTACGATGGCCAGAGCCGCCAGAAGCACCAGGGCGAGGAGCAGCAGGACCATGAGCACGCGTTGATGTAGGAACAACAGCCGGTCAGTCGCCGGAGCGGAAAAACGGACCAGCGCCTGCTGGCCGGTCCCGGCAGGTACGGAAAACCCCAGTCGGCCATTTTCAACGCTGACCTCGTCTGTCCCGACCGGCACCAGGCTGACCTCCGCACCCAGCAGGCCTCCCAAAACCCCGGCTTGATCGTCGCTCAGCCGACCATCGGCCTCGGCCGGTTGCAGCAAGGGCAGGGCGACCATGAATTGCTGGCGCTTGGTCTCAATGGCGGCGTCCCGCAGACGCTCGTTCTGGCCCCGCAGCCAGGCCTGTGCAGTCAACGCCGCGGCCAGAAAGACCAGCAACAGGACGAGGGAAAACCCGAGCAGGCGGGGTAGGGTGTTCATGGATCGGCCGGAAGTCTGCCCGTCGATCCGCTCACGTCAAAACCTTCGACATTTGCCCGGTGACCGCTTTGGTTCAGCAACCCTGTCCATGAAGAACTTCTACATCACGACCGCGATCGACTACGTGAACGGTTCGCCACACCTCGGCCATGCCTATGAAAAGGTGCTGACGGACGTTATTGCCCGTTTTCGACGGATGATGGGCGACCGGGTGTATTTTCTCACGGGTGTCGATGAGCATGGCCAGAAGGTCCAGCAAAGTGCGCGCAAACGCGGCATCCCCCCCCAGCAGTTTGTCGACGAAGTGTCGGAGGAATTCCGTGCGCTTTGTGTGAAGCTGGACATCTCCAACGATGATTTCATCCGCACCACCGAACCCCGCCACAAGGAGGTGGTCCGGCGGATCCTGCAGCAGCTCTATGACAAGGGCGAGATCTACAAGGCCGAGTACAAGGGCTTTTACAGCACACGGCAGGAACAGTTCCTGCAGGACAAGGACCGCAACCCCGACGGCAGCTGGCCGGAGATTTTCGGCGAGGTCACGGAGATCACCGAGACCAATTATTTCTTCAAGCTGCAGATGTATCAGGACTGGTTGATCAGCCATCTCCGCAAGAACGAAGGCTTCGTCTTTCCCCGCTACCGTCAGAAGCAGGTGCTGGAGTTTCTCAGCGAACCGCTCAACGATCTGTGCATCTCCCGACCGCGAGACCGCCTGGAGTGGGGCATTTCCCTGCCGTTCGACGAGTCCTTCGTCACCTACGTGTGGTTCGATGCCCTGCTGAACTATTATTCCGGGGTCGTGGACCGGCCGGAATTCTGGCCGGCGGATTTCCATGTCATCGGCAAGGACATCCTCGTGCCGCCGCACGCCGTCTACTGGCCGATCATGCTCAAGGCCGCCGGCCTGGAGCCGCCCAAGGCCATTCTAGCTCATGGCTGGTGGTCCATCAACGGTTCCAAGATGTCCAAAAGCACGGGCAATTTTGTCGAGCCCATCGAGTTTGCCGACCGCTACGGCGTGGATGCCCTTCGTTACTTCATGATCCGCGAGATGAGCGTGGGCCAGGACAGCGATTTTTCCCTTCAACAGTTCCTCGCCCGCTATAATGGCGAGCTCGCGAACAACCTGGGCAACCTCGTGAACCGCACCCTGAACATGACCAACCGCTTTGGCGGAGGCGTGATCCCGGCCGCGGAAACCGACGACGAACCCGAGCAGACCCTGCGCGCCGCCTGGGAGAAAACCCGCGCCGAAGTGCTTCCGCTCTGTGAAGGTTTTCAGTTCCACATGGCCTTGGAGCGCACCTTCGCCTTCATCACCGCAACCAACGCCTACATCGAGCAGCGCGCCCCGTGGAAGCTCGGCAAGTCCACCGAGCCGGCTGACCAGGCCCGCCTCAAGACGTCTCTCGCCACCATGGCCGAGGCGCTGCGCCTGGGTGCATCCCTTCTGCCCGCCGTCATGCCCGGCACCGTCCGCCGGATCCACGGCGTCCTCGGTTACGAGCCCGGCCCCGTCTGGCTGGACGAGCTCAAGTGGGACGCCCGGCTCACCGGCTGCAAGGTGGCGGAAACCGCGATATTGTTTCCCCGGCCAACGGAGGCGAAGACGGGCTGAGCCGGCAATTCTTTCCCCTTAATCTTTCTCTTTCTTCTTTCGTCAGTCCGATCACGAGGGAGGAGGAAGAAAGAGAAAGAGGGAAGAGAAAGATTAGATGACCATCCTCCCGCTCGATCCGTCGTCAAACGCCTCGCCTGAGGCGCTGGCGGCGTTTTTGGAGCAGTGCCGGCAGGCGGCCGTCACCGCCGGTTCGCCCCGGCTTGTCAGCATCACCCTCGCGGTCGATGCCCTTGATCCGCTCGCCGTCCTTGAAACCATCTTCGAGCCGGGGGAGCTGCATTTTTATGCCGAGCGCCCGGGCTTGCAGAGTGCCCTGTCCGGCGCTGAGGCGGTGCTGTCCCTGGATGCCCGGGGGCCGGATCGTTTCAGCGCTGTCCAGCGCTTCATCGACGACACTCTCGCGCGCACCCTGGCCGTGGGCAAAGTCGAGGCACCGTTCGGCGGGCCTCACTTTTTCACCACCTTCGCCTTCGCCGATGAAGCCGAACCGGGGGAACCCTTCCCGGCGGCCCGGGTGTTTGTGCCACGCTGGCAGGTGGCGAGGGCAGGCGATGTCACCACGGCCGTGGCCAACCTGCTGGTGGGTGCCGATGATGATCCCGCAGCCCTGGCCGGGCGCGTGTGGCGCGCGCATAAAAAATTCCGCGACATCAATTACGCCCCCCCGGCGGCGGCCGTGCCAGCCGGGCCGGAAGCAACCCGGTTCACCCGTCACGAATCCGGTGACTATCGCACGGTTGTGAACGGAGCCCTCGACCGCATCGCTAGGGGCGAGTTTCAAAAGATCGTCCTCGCCCGCGTTCAGGATGTGAGCGCCGACCAACCCCTGCATCCGCTACGCATGCTCAATGGCCTGCGTCAGCGGTTTCCGGATTGCTATGCGTTCTCCGTTTCCGATGGCACCGGCCGCAGCTTCATCGGCGCAAGTCCGGAGCGCCTGGTGCGGGTGAGCCAGGGCCGGCTGGAAACAGAAGCCCTCGCCGGTTCGGCCTCACGCGGGCAGGGTGCCAGCGAGGATGCCGTCCTGGGATCGGCCCTGTTGCACAGCGACAAGGACCAGCGCGAACACAGACATGTCCTCGACTCGATCCAGCGCCGCCTCGCCGGGTTGGGCCTCTCCGTAGAAACGGACGCCCGTCCGGGTCTGCTGCGCCTGGCCAATGTCCAACACCTCTGCACTCCCATTCGCGCCGCGTTACCGGCAACGGTGCGTCTCCTCGATGTGCTGGCGGCGTTGCATCCGACACCGGCGGTTGGGGGCTCCCCTCAGGCTGCGGCGCTGCCCAGAATTCGCGAGCTGGAGGGATTCCCCCGCGGGCTCTACGCCGGGGCCATCGGCTGGATCAATGCCCGTGGCGGTGGTGAGTTTTTTGTCGGGCTGCGTTCGGCGCTGGTCGAGGGGCCGTCTGCCCGTCTGTATGCCGGCGCTGGCATCGTGGCCGGCTCGACGGCCGAGAAGGAGTTCGCTGAGACCGAGCTGAAATTCGCCGCGTTGCTGGAGGCGCTCGGAGAACGGTCGCAATTCAGGATTCAGTAGCAGGGCCGACTCTGCCTTAGTGCCGGTGCCATGGCTTCACCCACGCTCGATTTTCGAACCACCAACACGCTTTGGGGCTCCGTGCTCGCAGAGACACTGGTGTGCAGTGGCGTGACCCAAGCCGTGGTCTCGCCCGGCTCGCGCTCGACCCCGCTGACCCTGGCTCTCGTGAACCACCCCGGCCTCGAGGTCGTGTCCGTGCTCGACGAGCGCTCAGCGGCCTTCTTTGCGCTGGGACTGGCGAAGCGCTCGGGTCGGACCGTGGTGCTGGTGTGCACCAGTGGCACGGCGGGGGCCAACTACTTTCCGGCGGTGATCGAGGCTCACGAGAGCAGGGTTCCGCTTCTGGTCATCACGGCCGACCGGCCGCCGGAGCTGCGCGACTGTGCCTCGGGCCAGACCATCGATCAGCAAAAGCTCTTCGGCCGATACGCCGTGTTTTATCATGAGCTCGCCGTACCCGAGGCACGGATCGAATTGCTCCGCTATTTGCGTCAAACCGTGGCCCACGCCGTGGGCTGCACCGCCGACGGTCCGGTTCACCTGAATGCACCCTTTCGCGACCCGCTGGCACCGACCGCGGGTGTAGCCAAGGAGGCGCTCGCGGCGAAGTGGGATGACAAGTTCTTCAGCCACCTCGCGCCGCCCCAACCGCTCGCAACAGGTGCGGTCTTTCGCGCTCCTGTCGCCGCAACGCGCGGCCTCATCATTGCAGGACCGGATAGCCCGGAAAGTGTCACGCATTATGTGACCCAATGCCGGGAAATGGCGGCCGTGCTGGGTTGGCCGATGTTGGCGGATGTGCTTTCGCCCTTGCGTCACCAGGGCCTGGCCGTGGTGACGGCGTACGATGCGATTTTGCGGGATGAGAAAGTGGCGGAGGAGCTGAGGCCGGATACGGTGCTTTGTCTGGGTGGCTGGCCGACGAGCAAGGTCCTCCGGGTCTGGCTGGAACGCAGCGGAGCCGAAGTCACGCTGGTGGTGCCCGGTTCGGTCAATCGCGATGCGCTTCATGGCCGGACGCGTCATCTGCCAGTGAGACCGGAAAAGCTCACGATCGAGAGCAGGGGGGGAGCGGGCAATCCCGTCTATGCGAAAGCCTGGCTCGATGCTGAGACCCGGGTGCGCGCGCGGCTGGATGCAGCGCTCGCCAACCAGGAGGCTAGGTTTGAAGGCAAGGCCACCTGGCTTTTGGGCCGGCATCTTCCGGAAGGCACCCCGGTCTTCGTGGCGAGCAGCATGCCGGTGCGGGACGCGGAGTATTTCTGGCCGGCGAACAACCGTGGATTCCGTTTTTATTTCAACCGCGGAGCCAATGGCATCGACGGCACGCTCTCGACGGCGCTGGGCATCGCCCATGGCAATCGCCCGGCGGTTCTGCTGACGGGCGACCTCGCGCTGCTTCATGACACCAACGGGTTTCTATCCGCGGCCAAACTCCGCGGCAGCCTGACCATAGTGCTGATCAACAACGAAGGCGGAGGCATTTTCGGGCACCTGCCGATTGCGGAATTTGATCCACCCTACGAGGAGTACTGGGCGACTCCGCAGCGGGTGGATTTCGCCAAGCTTTGCTCCGCCTATGGCATCGCGCACGTGACGGTGAGGGACTGGACGCATTTCACCGAACTCATCTCCCTGCTGCCGGACACCGGCGTACGGGTGCTGGAAGTGTGCACTGATCGAAAAGCCGATGCCGCTTTGAGGAAAAAGCTTTTCACCGCAGTGTCGGTGCCATGATCGCAGGAACGGGTAGAGCAGTTCTAATAAAACGGTAGCCGGAGTCGCTGACCCCGGTTGGATCACTTACCCGAAGCACCGGGGTCGCCGCCCTCGGCTACAAGGCTACGGTTTCAAATCAGAGCTGGATCGGCAGGCCGACCTCGATGATTTGCATGGGTGGCAGCTGATAATAATCACGCGCCTGGCGGGCGTTGCGGCTGAGGTAGCCGTAGAAGTGTTTCTGCCATTCCCACATTGGGGTGTCGCCACCGGTGAGGATCATCTCGCGGTTGAAGTAATAGGTGGCCTCCGCCGGCTTCAGGGGGACGCCGGCCTCACGAATCCGATCGATCAACCCCGACACATCGGGTGACTCCATGTAGCCATAGCGTGCGACGGCCCGCCAGACCCCGCTGCCGATCTCGCGCACCTCCAGCCGGGTGTCGTCGGCGCAATGCGGAATTTCCTCGGTGAGGATGCTAAGCAGCACGACGGTCTCGTGGAGAACCTTGTTGGCCTTCACATGATGCAGCAGCACGAGAGGGGTGCCGGTGGGGTTGCCGGCCATGAACACCCCGGTGCCCTTGACCCGCAGCACACGTCCGCTGGAGGCGATGTCGCGCAGTTCGTCTTCGTTGATATCATTGGCGTACACCCGCTTGAAGATCTCGAATTTGCCGGATTTCCACGTGTGCATGACCGTGAGCAGGACGGCGCCGATAGCCAGCGGCAGCCAGCCACCATCGATGATCTTGTGGAGATTGGAATACAGGAACCCGGCGTCCAGAACGGCAAAAAATCCGCAAAACGCACCGGCCTTCCAGACGGGCCATTTCCATGCGCGCCTGGCGACGAGATAAAAGGCGAAGGTGGTGACGGCCATCGCACTGGTGACAGCGATGCCGTAGGCGGCGGCGAGGTTCGAGCTGCTCTTGAACTCCAAAACGATGGTGATGGCCCCCAGCCCGAGCACGGCGTTGATGAAGGGAATGTAGATCTGTCCCCGCTGCTCCGCATTGGTATGGAGCACCTTGAGGCGGGGAAAGAAGCCGAGTTGGATGGCGGAGCGGATCAATGAAAACGTGCCGGAGATCATGGCCTGGCTGGCGATGATGGCGGCCAGTACGGACAGGCCGAGCAAGCCAACCTGCAACGGCCCTTCCGGTGCGACGGACAGGAAGGGGTTATCCACATCTCCGCCGTGCGACAACACATAGGCACCCTGGCCGAAATAGTTGAGGGCAAGTCCGGGTAGGGCGACGCCATACCAGGCCAGCATGATGGCCTTGCGGCCGAAGTGTCCCATGTCGGCGTAGACTGCCTCGACGCCGGTGATGGCCAGCACGACGCCACCCATGATGGCCGTGACCTGCAGCGGATGGTCGCGCAGCAGCACCCATCCGTGCCAAGGGTTGAGCGCCTCCAGAACCACCGGGGTTTCCAGAACCTGCCACAGGCCGAGCAGGCCGAGGCTGGAAAACCACACGAGCATGACCGGACCGTAGATCCGCCCGATGGCCTGGCTGCCCTGGTTTTGAAACAGGAAAATTCCGGCCAGAATCACACAGGCCAGCGGTAGAACGTAGGGGGCCGAGTTCGGGACGATTTGCTTGAGCCCCTCTGTGGCCGAAAGGACGGAAATGGCCGGGGTGATCATGCCTTCTCCGAACAGCATACAGGCGCCGAAGAGAACCACCAGGGTGGCGGCACCGATGGCCTTGCGGTTGCCCGACTCGATGCGAGCCAGCGCGAACAGGGCGAACACGCCGCCTTCGCCACGGTTGTCCGCCCGGGTGACGAAGGTCAGATATTTCCCGCTCACGACCAGCATGAGCGACCAGAAGATGAGCGAAAGCACCCCGAGCACCCCCGTGGCCCGGTCGGCCTCAGGCAGGTATTCCAGCGTCTCGCGCAGTGCGTAGAGCGGGCTGGTCCCGATGTCTCCAAATACCACTCCGAGGGCACCCAAGGCCAGCCCGGCGCGGGCAGCACCCTCATGGGTCGATGCGTTGATTTGCATTAAGACGGGCCATGCTGCCCATCCTGGGCTCATATCCAAGCAGTTTATCCTCCGTCCATGCCGGGTAAAACGGTTGCAGGGGAGGGCGTCGTCGCCCATTTCCAAGGGCATGATTCCCGCGTGGAAAACCGCCAAGTCCTACACCGACATCCTTTACCACAAGGCCGACGGCATCGCGAAGATTACCATCAACCGTCCGGAAAAGCGCAATGCCTTCCGCCCGCTGACGGTCTCCGAGTTGCACGACGCCTTTGCCGACGCCCGCGAGGATCAGGCCATCGGCGTGGTCCTGCTGACCGGGGCCGGCCCGCACACGGACGGCAAATACGCGTTCTGTTCGGGTGGCGACCAGGCGGTGCGCGGCTCCGCCGGCTACGTGGGTGATGACGGCGTGCCGCGGCTCAACGTCCTCGACCTGCAGAAACTGATCCGCTCCATGCCCAAGGTGGTGATTGCGCTTGTGGCCGGCTACGCCATCGGCGGCGGCCATGTGCTCCACCTGGTCTGCGACCTGACCATCGCGGCCGACAACGGAATCTTCGGTCAGGTCGGGCCGCGCATGGGCAGCTTCGACGGCGGTTTCGGGTCCAGCTACCTGGCGCGGGTCGTGGGCCAGAAGAAGGCCCGGGAGATCTGGTATCTCTGCCGCCAATACAACGCGCAGCAGGCCCTGGAGATGGGCCTGGTCAACACCGTCGTGCCGGTCGCCGAGCTTGAGGCCGAGGGTGTGAAGTGGGCGCGCGAGATCCTCGGGCACAGTCCGCTGGCCATCCGCCTGCTCAAGAGCGCCTTCAACGCCGAGCTCGATGGTCAGGCCGGCATTCAGGAACTCGCCGGCAACGCCACGCTACTATACTACATGAGCGGCGAGGCGCAGGAATTCCATGCAGCCCAGCGGGAGAAGCGGCGGCCGGAGGCCAGGAAGTATCCCTGGTTGCCCTAGCATCCTGCTCAGCAGGATGCTTTACGGAAATGGCCGCGCCATTTCCGCTTACTTGCCGAGGCTCTTGCGGACGTCCTCCAGCTGGCCGGCAGAGCCGAGGTACTCATTGCGGCTGGCGATGAATGTCGCGTATTCCTCGATGAAGATCTTGCCCGGGGGGCGGAAATCGAACTCGCCGGGCTTGTCGCGGAAGAACTCGCGGTGAACGCGGGTCCAGACCAGGCGGCCGTCGGTGTCGATGTTGACCTTGGTCACACCCCGCTTGGCGGCGGGCAGGTACTCGTTGACGTCCACGCCCATGGAGCCGGCGATCTGGCCGCCGGCCGCGTTGATGCGCGCGACCTCCTCCTGCGGAACCGAGGACGAGCCGTGCATCACCAAGGGAAAACCGGGGAGGCGGGCCTTGATCTTGTCGAGCACATCGAAATGCAGGGACTGCTTGCCCTTGAATTTGAAGGCACCGTGTGAAGTGCCGATGGCGCACGCAAGGGAGTCGCAGCCGGTCTTCTTGACGAAGTCCTCCGCCTCGGCGGGGTCGGTAAGGCAGGCATTACCTTCCTCGACCTTGATGTCCTCCTCGACGCCACCGAGCATGCCAAGCTCGGCCTCGACGGAGATGCCCTTGGCATGGGCGCGGTCGACCACGCGCTTGGTGATGGCCACGTTCTCATCAAAGGGATCGTGAGAGGCATCGATCATGACGGAGCTGAAAAAACCGGAATCGATGCATTCATAGCAGGTCTGCTCATCGCCGTGATCCAGATGCACCGCGAAAATGGCCTCCGGAAAAATCTCGGAGGCGGCGCGTATGATGGCCTCGAGCATGCGCTTGTCCGTGTATTTGCGCGCACCCTTGGAAATCTGGATGATGAACGGCGCCTTGGACTGGATGCAGCCCTTGAATAGGCCCATCGCCTGCTCGGCGTTGTTGATGTTGTAGGCACCGACGGCATACTTGCCGTAGGCGTGTTTGAAAAGTTGTGCGGTGGTGACGATCATGGCGTATGTGTTCCGGAACACACGATACCGTCGGCCGAAAGTTGCGGGCAAGGGTATTCGCGCCCCGGGAGTATCCGCGTATCGGTACGGAGCCCAGTCGGTGTCACGGACGCGATCCGCCCGCCGGGGTGGTGGCGGGACCGCCACGATTGCCTCCACCACGGTTGCCACCGGTGATCTCGCGCAGGGATTCATGCAGTTGCTGCTGGGCCTGCTGCTGGGCCTGCAGCTCCTGGAGAGCGGAGACCTGGGCCGGGGCCAGGATGCCCTGAGCCTGATTGATGATTTCGTTGGTGATGGTCACGGAAGCGCCGCTGGTCGCATTGGGTCCGCCGCGTCCGACCATGAATCCTCCGGCTGCGGTCTGAATGCTGGCATTTCGCCGGGGGGAGGCCGTGGCCAGGATTTGAACCAGCTGATCGGCCTGGGATTGTTGCAGGGGTGCGCTTGAATAGCTGAGAGCGGTCTGCAATTGACCGACCAGATTGCGCTGGGGCTCGGTCTGCTCGTGGAACTTGTATTGCTCGTAGCCGGTCTGGCCGAGCGTGGCGAGGATGGCGGCATCGATTTCCGCCTGGGTATCCTGCACGAGCTGACGGAGAACCTCGCGGTTTTCGCGGGGATTCAAGCCTTGTTCCTGGGTGGCCGCAAAAACGTCCGCCACCGCATTCTGCCGGTCAACCAGGAGATCCTTGAACCGGTCGATGGTGGCCGGATCGGCGTTGAGACTACGAAAGAGATCGGCGTAACGCGCATCCAGGGCGGCTTTTTGCTGGGTGGCCCGCAGGCGGATGAACTCAGGGGATTGCATCAGGGCGGTCAGTTGTTCGTTGCGCTGGCCGCGATTGGGACCGTCGTTGTCGCCCCCGCGCACGAAACCGCCCCGTGCGGCGTTGCTTTCCGGCCCGCGGGCGCCCTCCGGTGCCCCGACTTCCTCCCCCCCCATGAGAGTAACGAATTCGGAATCAAACGCGGAACTGCGCTGTTCGGCTTCCCGCACGCGTTGCTGCCATTGCTCACGCTCGGTGGAGGCGAGAGAAGCGGTGGCTTGCAGCTCGAGGAGCTTGCTGTGCTGATGCCAGGCGAGGGATCCGGCCCCGAGGGTGGTGAGGGCCAGCAGGCCGATAAACAGATCCTTAAGGCGAGTGTTCACGATACCCGATTAGACGCATCAACTCGATGACAGTTACGTTTCTTTCCGAAGGGCCCCGGGTCGATCAGATGATGAGTTGCATAATCCGCAGTCCTGTACCCTAAGCGTGAGCTCAGGGAACAGCGGATGATGTCATCCCTGAACTCATGCTCAGGGCTACTGGGGCGCAGGGCGCAGCACCTATCGCGGAGGGAAATCGAACTCGGCCTTCTTCTTGTCCTTGGAAAGAGTCAGGTGGGCGCTGAAGGTGGTGCCGCGTTTGGACAGAAAACCCTCGATGAGGCTGGTCTTTCCCATCTCGACCAGGCGTTCGATCTCATCGGCCGGCAGTTCCTTGCCGCAGAGGGTGCGTTTGACCTCGAACACGGTCCGCGGTTTGCCGTCGGCCTGGGGTTTGACGACCACATAGGCATCCTCGGTCTGGTAAAGTTCGCCGTCGTGCAGGCGGCTTTCCCCCAGCTTGAGGGCCTTGGTGAGGTCGAGCGGGGCCTTAGGCTTGCGGGGTCCCCGCCCAGCACCGCCTTCACGCGGCTTGCGCGGGGGAAATTCCCAGGCGATCTTCGCGCCTTGGCGGAGCAGAAAGGCGTCAAAGGGGCGTCCCTTCTTGGAGGTGAATCCTTCGATCAGACCGGTCTTGCCCTTGGTGACCATGTCGATGGCCATTTCCCGGGTGATCGGCTTCTGGCACATCAGGCGGCCGACACTGAAGGCCTGTTTCCAACCGTCGCCCTCGCGCTCACGCAGGATGTAGTTGGTCGGCGCTTCGCAGAGTTCGGCACCGGTCGCCGGATCGGTCCAGAAGGGTTCCAGTGTGTTGACATCCACCTTGCTCCCAAAATCCAGCTCGGTCTTTTTCTGGCCGGGTTTCTTCTCGTCATCGACAATCCTGATCTTCGATGGAAACCGGTTGCCGGTCCGGGCGGAGACAAAGCCGTCGAGTGGTCCGATCTCACCGGCAGCGACCAGCTCGCGCACCTCGGGCTCCTCGATTTTACGGCCGCTCATGACCTTGTAAACGGTGAGGACACCATCGCGGGACTTGTAGCCACGCAGGGTTTCCAGCATCGGCTGGCCGTCGGTGGGGGAGATGATGTCCGTGATGCGGGAGTTTTCCTCGGTCTCCTCGAAGGTTTTGGTGCGTTCGACAATGCCCTTGGTGACCTCGACGATCTCGCCCATGAACTGGGGCCGCGGATATTTCCCCTGTTCCATCTGACGGAGTTTGTACTCCCACTGGCCGGTCATGTCGGGCTTGGTTAGGGCATCCGCCTTCACCGCAGTGAGGAATTCGAGGAGCGACTCGGCCTTGGTCGTGGGCGCGAGTTCGCGTTGGTTGCGTTCCAGGTATTTCTGGTTGATCAGGCCCTCGATGGTGTCGGCGCGGGTGGCGGGTGTGCCCAGCCCGCGTTCCTTCATGGCCTGGGCAAGGTCGTCGTCATCGACCAGTTTGCCGGCACCCTCCATGGCGGAGAGAAGGGTCGCCTCCGTGTAGCGCGGGGGTGGTTTGGTGGTCTCGGCGTGGAGCTTGGCCTCGATGGTGGCGGCGGTGGCCTTGTCCTCGGGGGTGAGGGCAGGGAGGGCCTTTGAGTCGGGGGAATCGTCGTCGACCGTGGTCTTGCCGTAGACGGCGAGCCAGCCGGGGGCGGTGAGGACCTTGCCCTCGGTCTTGAAGTCATGGCCGGGGGCGACCGTGCTGATGCGCGTGGTGATGTCGAACTCGGCGGATGGGAAAAACGCGGCCACGAAGCGGCGGGCGATCATGTCATAAACCTTGGCCTCCATTTCGTCGAGGTTGCCCGGTTCGGTCGTGGTCGGGATGATCGCAAAGTGATCCGAGATCTGCGCGTTGTTGAAGATGCGCTTGTTTGGTCGGAGCCAGCCCTGATCCAGCACGGTGCCGGCGTGTTTGCCGAGGTCGCCCTGGAGGTTGGTGAGAGTCTGACGGCAGGTGGGGATGTAGTCCTCGGGCAGGGCGCGGGAGTCGGTACGCGGGTAGGTGATGGCCTTGTGGCGCTCGTAGAGGGCCTGGGCGATCTGGAGGGTGCGGCGGGCGGGCAGGCCGAAGCGTCCGTTGGCCTCGCGTTGAAGCGTGGTGAGGTCGTAGAGGCGCGGGCTGGCCTGGGTGGACGCCTTCTTTTCCTCGCGCACGGCGGCAGGCGGGGTGCCCTGGCAGGCGGCGAGGACGGCCTCGGCCACGGCCTGCTCCCAAACGCGATCGATGCGATCGTGCTCATCGTTCTCGGTCTTCTTGAAGTTGGGCCGCTGATACACGCCCTCATACTGGCCGCGGGCGATCTCGAACCGGGCGGTGACGCGCCAGAACGGCCTCGGCTTGAAATTGCGGATCTCCAGTTCGCGGTTGAAGACGATGGCGAGGGTGGGGGTCTGCACGCGACCAACCGAGGCCACGTTGCCCGCACGCGAGCCGAACATGCGCTTGGTGAGGGCACGGGTGCCGTTGATGCCGATGAGCCAGTCGCTCTCGCTCCGGCAGCGGGCGGCGTCGGCCAGGCCCGCCATCTGTTCGCCGTCCCGAAGATTCTTGAAGGCGGTTTGGATGCCCTCCGTGGTCATGGTCTGCATCCAGGCCCGTTTCACGGGGAGCTTCGATTTCGCCAGTTGATACAGGTAGGCAAAGATGAGCTCGCCCTCGCGTCCGGCGTCACAGGCATTGATGACCAAGTCCACATCCTTGCGGGCGAGCAGCTTCTTGAGCTGGGTAAAGCGGTCCTTGGAATCAGCGATGGGTTTGAGACCAAATTGTTCCGGGATGATTGGCAGGGTCTCCAGCCGCCAGAATCCATATTTCTTTTTGTCGATGTCCTCCGGCATCTCGAGTTCCACGAGGTGTCCGACCGCCGACGAGATCACGTATTCGTCGTTTTCGTAGTGGTCGCCCTTCTTGGGCACCTTGCCGAGCGCCTTGGCGAGATCGGCCGCGACGGAGGGTTTCTCGGCAATAATGAGCGACTTCATGAAGACGCGAGCGGTTATGCCTCAGGGCAGGGAATTTCAAGACATAGTTTTGTGAACTTGCCTGGGTTCACTCTGAAAACCATCTGAATTTAAGGTGTCCCGCCCCCATCAGGACCCGCCTGATCCGGAGCAATAAACGTTGAGCCCGGTTCATTTTCTGGTCATCGGAGTCTGGCTTGATCGACGACGACGCACCCGACCTTGACCCCATGCCCGACCGCTACCTTGTGCCGCCCGGGGTGGTGCGTGCCCGGGCGGACAAAGTTCTCGCGACCGCCTTGCCCGATCACAGTCGCGTGGCCTGGCAACGGGCCTTTGCCGCCGGATTGATCACCTGCGGCGGCCGGGTTCTCGATCGCAGCAGCTCGGTCAGTTCCGGCGACGAAATCAGTTACACCTTTCCCGCGCTCAAACCCTCTGATCTGCGGGCCGTGGACATACCCCTGGACATTTTGTTTGAGGACCGGCATCTGCTCGCGCTGAACAAGGCCGCAGGCATGGTCGTGCATCCGGGGGCCGCCACGGGTGAAGACACCCTCGTGCATGCCCTGCTGGCCCATTGCAAGGGAGGGCTCAGCGGCATCGGCGGCGTCGAGCGCCCCGGCATCGTCCACCGGCTGGATCGGGAAACGTCCGGGGTGATGCTGGTCGCCAAGACCGACGCGGCCCATCGCGGGCTCGCCAGTCAGTTTGCGGAGCGCAGCCTGCAAAAGGAATATCTTGCTCTGGTGGCCGGGGCACCCGATCTCCTGAGTGGAAGCATCCGCAAGCCCATCGGACGCAACCCCCATCAGCGGCACAAGATGACCGTGCTGGAGACGGATGAGGGTGGACGGGATGCCCATACCGACTGGGAATGCATTGAGTCCTTTGGTGACGTCGCGGCATTGATGCGCTGCGCCATCCATACCGGCCGCACCCATCAGATCCGGGTTCATCTCAAGGCGCTCGGACATGTCATCATGGGCGATGTCATTTACGGCTGGAAACCCGATCCCCGGCTGAAGGCCGTGCCGGAGCGCGTGATGCTCCATGCCGAACACCTGATCGTCACCCACCCGGTTACCGGCCGGAAGCTCGAGTTAAGGGCACCCCTGCCCGCGGACTTTACCTCCCAGTTGAAGCAATTGCGAAAATTCAACGTAGTGACAACCCCTCGCCCAAAAACACAGGTGCGGCTCCCTTGGAATGCCTGAAAACGCATGCAGACTGCCGGCGTGAGCTGACGGGAGCTGCGTTTAAGTTGATCGCGGGTTGCGGATTGCCGTGATGCCGGCGATGGACAAGCTGACCTCATGCAACGCGCCCCCATGCTGGAACGCCTGCGCAGCACCTCCGAGCCATTTGACATGGTGATCATCGGCGGCGGTGCCACCGGCTTGGGCGCGGCGGTCGATGCCATCTCCCGCGGCCATAGCGTGGCCCTGGTTGAGCGTGATGATTTTGCCAAGGGGACATCGAGCCGCTCCACCAAGCTGGTCCATGGCGGGGTTCGCTATCTGCGTCAGGGCAACATCTCCCTCGTGCTCGAGGCCCTGCGCGAACGCGGTCGCCTCACCCGCAACGCACCCCATCTGGTGCACGACCTGGCCTTCGTCATCCCGAGCTACACCTGGTGGGAGGGCCCGTTCTACGGCATCGGCATGAAGGTATATGACCGCCTGGCGGGCAACCTCGGCCTGGCTCCGTCCCGCATGCTCGGTCGCGAGGATACCATCGCTCTCATCCCGACGGTCGAGACCGAGGGACTCACCGGCGGCGTCATCTATCACGACGGCCAGTTCGACGACGCCCGTCTGGCGGTCAATCTGGCGCAAACCGCCGCCGATCTCGGGGCTGTGGTCGTGAACCACTGTGCCTGCACGGGTCTGATCAAGGAAAACGGCATGGTGACGGGCATCGAGGCGCGCGATGCGGAAACCGGGGAGGATTTCCGTCTGCAGGCCCGCGCTATCATCAACGCCACCGGCGTGTTCGTCGACTCGATCCGCCGGCTGGATGAACCCACCATCAAGCCGCTCGTCACGGTCAGCCAGGGCATCCACGTGGTTCTGCCCAAGTCTTTCCTGCCCGGAAACAGTGCACTCATGATTCCGAAAACTGCCGACGGCCGCGTGCTCTTCGCCGTGCCCTGGCATGATCGCGTCGTGGTCGGCACCACGGACACGCCGATGGACGGCCCGTCCGAGGAACCGCGGGCGCTGGCGGAGGAACTCGCTTTCGTGATGGAACATGCCCGCCAATACCTGGCGAAGGATCCCGCCGACACCGATGTGCTCAGTGTCTTCGCAGGCCAGCGCCCCTTGGTGCGATCAGGCTCGGATGATGGGGATACCGCCGCTCTTTCGCGCGATCACACCGTCGTCGTGGCCGAGAGTGGACTGATTACCATAACCGGAGGAAAGTGGACGACCTACCGCAAAATGGGCGCGGATGTCATCGATCACGCTGAGACTGTCGCCGGTGTCGGACCCCGCCGCAGCCTGACGGAGGATCTGCGAATCCACGGCTGGACCCTGGAAAATTTTGCCGAACCCGCCCTGCGTTCCTACGGCTCGGACGCGTCGGCCGTGGCCTCTCTGATCCGAACGCAGCCTTCCATGGCCACGCCTTTACATCCCTCGCTGCCATATGTCGAAGGAGAGGTCGTATGGCATGCGCGCAAGGAAATGGCCCGGACAGTTGAGGATGTGCTGGCCCGCCGCACCCGGGCCCTGTTGCTGGATGCACAAGCCTCCATTGCGGCCGCCCCGGCCGTCGCCCGCCTGCTGGCGTCCGAACTCGGACACGATGATACGTGGATCCAAAGCCAGCTGGAGGCCTATCAAAATCTGGCTGAAGGTTACCTGATGCCTGCCTGATCCCCGTGATCGGAAACGGGTAGGGTTCCGTTGGTAGGCAGCAAAGGGGATATAGGCGGCGGCGGACTGAGGACAGTCCGCCCTACCACCGACATCAAACGCAATCATAATGCGTTTAAGGATTGCGCCAGTGACTGGAGATCCCCTTTTCTGAAGGCCCCTATGCAGGTTCCCCCATCCACCCTCCCGGTGGACCGCAGCGTCGATCACAGTCCTGCGTCCGCCGCTGGTTTCACTCTCATTGAGCTTCTGACCGTCATCACGGTGGTGGCCATCCTCGCCTCGTTCGCACTCAACGCCATGGGTGGGCTGCAAATGCGTGCCTCACGTCAAAGCGCCCAAGTGGAGCTCGCGGTCCTGGCCCGTTCCATCGAAGGGTATCGGAACTACTATGGCAGTTATCCCCAGACTGACCAACCGGAGGCGCTTTACGCCGCGCTGGCCGGCTACCGGGGGCCGCGTAATCAACCCCTGCCTGAACGCTCCCGGCGTTTCCTCGATCCTGCCGGCCTGACTCTCGCCCTCGCCGATCCCGATCATCCCGGTAATCGTGTGCTCGACCCCTGGGGACAACCCTACGCCTACGCCTATGCTCCCTCCGGGACCTGGCTCGCACCGGGTTATCTCCTGTATTCAAGCGGGCCTGACGGGGATCCCGGCCGCCACGAAAACGGAGTGCCCGATCCGTCCTCACCGGGTCAGGCTGACAACGTGTATCCGAACCGCTGATGCACCACCCACGGTCAACCTTCCACGGCGTAAGTCGTCCCCCTGCAGGCGCGGCGTTCACCCTGATGGAACTGCTCGCCGTGATCGTCATGATCGGCATCCTCGCCGGCCTGATCCTCCCGACGGTCAATGGAGCCCGCATCGCCGCCGACAAGGCCCGCACCCGCATCCAGCTGGGCCAGTGGACCCTGGCGTGTTCCCAATTCCATCAGGAATACGGCTATTGGCCCGCCCTAGGCACCGACGGCCGGCTGGCCACGGCCGAGGACACCACTGCCTTCATCCGGACCCTCACCGGACGCAACCCGGACGGAACGATGATCGCCGACTCCGCCGACCTGGGTGGCAACACCCGCCGGTTGTCATTCCTGGTCATATCCGGGGCGGACCTGCGTGACGGCCTGCTGGTCGATGCCTTCGGCAACACCGAATTCGGCGTACTGCGGGACGTTGATGGCGATGGCTTCATCCGCCCGGGTGCGGATGGACTCCCGGCGGCAGTCAACGGTCGGGAAGGCGAAGCCTTTGCGCCGACCGGTGGGGATTTGCCGACCGCGGGCATCCGTGCCGGGATCATCTTCTACTCCCCCGGCTGGGGAACCCGGCAATCCGACCTTGTGCTGAGCTGGAAATGAAGCGGGCCTTCACGCTCATTGAACTTCTCATCGTCATGGCCATCATCGGTGTGATGGCCGGGGCACTGGCCGCGGGCCTGCGGGGCGGTGATCGCACCCTTGCACTACAATCAGCCCAGGGAACGCTTGCCGGATTGATCAATGCCGCACGCGGCCAGTCGGCCCTCAGTGGTCGCAACGCCGCCCTGTTGCTGCACGCCGATGCCGCCGATTCAACACGCTACCTGCGGGCCTTTGCCGTGACCGTGCTTGAGCCTGACGGGATCACATGGGCTTCCGAAGACTGGATCATGCTTCCGGCGGGCATCGCGGTCCTGCCACCCGTCGTGCCGGCAACGTTGTTATCCGAGCCCATCGGGGCCTGGGACGGGCTGCGCTCATCCGCCTTCAACCCGGCCACTCAGGTCCATGGTGGCGCCGCCAGTCATCTTCTGTCGTTCACCCCACGCGGCACGATCAGCGGGCTGGGTGGAAACATAGTGCTTACGCCGGCCACCGCCCAACCCCCTGATGCGGCATTCCCCTTGCGCTTTGATAATCCCGAAGCCGTCCGCGGGGTCAGCGTGAGCGCCTACGGCATTGCCACCCTCATCCATGATCGCAGCGGGTTCTGATCGTCGCCGGGGATTCTCGCTCATGGAGGTGGTGATGGCCGTGGGCATCTGCGCTGCAACCCTCACGGGCATACTGCTCCTGTTGCGTCCCATGAGTGATGCGGTGGCCGAAGTTCGTGACACCCAGGGTGCTGTGCGTCTGGTCGATGCCGTGCACGCGGAATTGCAGGGCCTGCCCCTGGCCACGCTCGAGTCATGGCTCACGGGTGCAGATGTGCTCCATGCCACCCCGGCCGGAGACATCGTCGCGCCCCGGGCCTCCCCGTTATGGAGCCGGCTTGGTCCGACCCAGGCCCGTCAGGACGCCGGCAAATTCTTCGCGGTATCCCTCCTTCGCAACCCCACGCTGTCGCCCGTCGGCGGAGAACCTGCGGGTTCACTGGTTTTCACCCTGCGGCTGCGCTGGCCCGCCCACACGGGGGACGGACAACCCTTTGTGGACGAAACCCGCCAGAGCGTGCTGCTGGTGCCGATGGCGGTGTCACGATGAAATCCATCCGTGCCTTTACCTTGATCGAGGTTCTCGTGGCCACCGCCGTAACCGTGTTGATCGCGGGATCACTGCTCGCCGTAACCGCGAACGTGCTCAACCTCTGGAACCGGTCCGGTGGCCTCCTGACTGCGGGCGCGGAGGCGGGGGTGGTTTTGGATCAACTTGCACTGGATCTGGAGGCCCTCGTCCAGCGGGCGGATGACCACGTCTGGCTGGCCGCCACCGTGCAGCGCGATCAGACCGGTACCGGCGATGCCGGCATGAGCGGGACGGACTGGCCCGCGGCCTCCAAGCCCCGCGGGAACGATTCACTCCTGCTCACGCCGAACTCCGGCCGGATCGAGGATGCCCGCTTCGGTCAGGCGGGTGTGTGGCTGCGGTTTTTCTCCACCCAACCCGATGCCAACGACAGCGCCAACAACCGCTCTGCTCCGCGTGCCGTCGCCTACCAGATCGTGCGCCGGCGGGTGGGGGATCGTTACCATTACCAGCTTTACCGCTCCCAGGTGCGCCCCGGTGGGGCGAACTCCACGTTCACCGCCGGTTACCATTTATTCTCGCCTGTCTACGTGACTGGCAACGGACAGGAGCAGCACCCGGGCAACGTTCGGCGGCCTAACGCCCGGTTCCTGATCGGCAACCACGTCGTTGATTTTGGAGTACGGGTGTACACGCCCACCAGCGATGGCAATCGATTGTTGGTGTTCCCGCTGACCAACGCGGAGGGTCAGTCGTTTGCCGCCACCACGGACCCCGAGGCCTTCCCACCCGGTTACGGTGGACGACCCGTCACCCGCGGGCAACCCCATGCGTTTGAGGTCATGGTCCGGATACTCACCGAAGAGGGTGCCCGCCTGATCTGGAATCTGGAATCCGGACGCGTACCGGTTCCGCCCGGTTCAATCTTCGCGGAACACTGGTGGCAACTGGCCGAAAAGCATTCTCACATCCATGTGCGCCAGATCGTGCCCCGGGCCGCAGGCCTCTGAGTGATGCACACGCATCCGAAATCAGGTCGTCATCAGCGGACCCCGTTTCCTCGTGGCCGGCAGGGATTCGCCCTCGTCATCACCGTCGTCTTTCTCTCGCTGCTGGTGGTCCTGCTCGCCGGCCTGGCCCTGAACGTTCGGATTGAAACCCGCATCGCCGCGAATCGCCGGCAACTCATCCAGGCCCGGCACCATGCGCTGACTGGCCTGCATCGTGCGCTCGGTGAGCTGCAGCTGCATGCCGGTCACGATCGCTGCGCAACCACCCGCGCCGCCTTCATCGGCGCGGGCGATCCCAATCGCAGCCAATGGACCGGCGTTTGGTCCGCCACCGGCGCTCCGCCTGTCTGGTTGGTTTCATCACCACCGGGCACGGCCCCGGACCCCCATTCGACCGTCTTCAATGAACCCGTGGTCCTCGTGGGCCCGGCCTCCGCGGAAATCACCGGTGTACCCGATGCGGATCACGATCGTGTCAGGGTGGAGGCGGTGACGCTCACGGTGCCGGCAGCGGCCTGGCCAGGGTGGGGCGATCCTGACGACCCGGTGATCGGACGCTTCGCCTACTGGGTCGGCGACGAGGGCGTGAAGCCCAGCATCCTCATGCGTGACGAACGGGCGGCACCCCCACCCGGACCCCGGCCGCTGACCGACCGGGGTCTGCCCTGGGGCGGGTTCGACTTCGAGGATCCCGGCGTGCAGCCGGTTCTCCAAACGCTGTTGGCGTATCAACAATTGGGTTACGTCGATACGGCTGTCTTCAGCCCTGCGCGGATGCGGCGGAATTATCATCGCACGACCCTGTCCTCACTGGGGGTTCTGGCCAACGCCGCCGGGGGCGGGCTGCGCACAGAGGCATCCGGGGATCTTCCGTCTCCCTACGGCGATGCGGCGATGCCACGCCACGACGAGGTTTTCCTGCTGGCACCACCGCCATGGGATGAATCCCAACCATCCGGGTTGACGGCCCCGCGCTTCGCGGTCCGCGCCTCCGGGGGGCCGGCACCCGCCGAACATCTGCTGGTGGCGGGAGCCTTCAATCTCAACACGAGTGCGGCGGATCCCCTCATCCGGCGTGAAA
Source organism: Opitutaceae bacterium (assembly GCA_041746615.1). Classification (GTDB taxonomy): domain Bacteria; phylum Verrucomicrobiota; class Verrucomicrobiia; order Opitutales; family Opitutaceae; genus CAMAXB01. The sequence goes on from JBGTGS010000062.1 coordinate 22,419, forward strand.
TCTGGCGGGTGATTCTCGCGGCGGCGCGCACCCTGCGGTTTCCCGATGGCTCCGTAAGGATCCTCACGGACGGGGAACTCGATGCCTTGGCGGCCCAGTTCACGGAAAGCCGGTTCCGGGCCGGGTATCCGGACACCGGCAAGCAGGCGGACCGCCCCTTTATGAGCCTGGCGGATTTCGTCCGCTCCGGGCTCGTGCGTGATGCGCTGGCTGCGACTGCCATTAATGATGAATTGGAAGAGACTGATCCCGGTCATGTCAGTCAGGATCATGTGATTGCCCTGCTGGCTCCGATCCTGTTCGTACGTAGCGACACCTTTGTGATCCGGGCCTACGGCGAGGTTCGGAATCCCGTGTTGGGAACAGGGGAGGGCGAAGCGTGGTGCGAGGCGGTCGTGCAGCGCGTACCGGATTACGTGGATGACTCCGACCGGCCCGGCGATCCACCATCGGCGGTCGACAACCACACCTACGGTCGTCGGTTCATCATCACGCACTTCCGCTGGCTGACCGTGGCCGACCTCTAGCAGCCCGTTGGCCCAGTCGCTCCTTTGCCGAAAAGTCGTCCGCCCCTTTCCCCGAAACAAAAATCGCAAGTCCGACGGGCTGCCAGCCAAGCAGTCCGAAAGTAGATTGGAAGGCACTTGCCCGCGTCGCCTGGTCTCGAGGGATTGACCTCGCCAGCGGGAGCCCCGCGTTCGAAAATCTGCCCCATGTCCATGATCAAACGGCTACTTTTTCCCGTCGCGCTGGTGGCCCTGGCCAGTGCGTGCCTCGCGAACGAACGCCCGAACGTGCTTTTTATCAGCATCGATGACTTGAACGATTGGACCGGATCACTCGGTGGCCACCCGCAGGCTCTCACCCCAAACCTGGACCGGTTGGCCAGCCGTGGTACCCTCTTCACGAACGCTCATTGCCAGGCACCGGTTTGCCAATCGTCGCGGGCCAGCCTGATGACGTCTCGCTACCCGCACCAATCCGGCATCTATTTCCTCAACCCGGACCTGGATGGCGCCCCAGCTTTGGCGGGGGTCAAAACCATTCCGGAGCGGTTCGCCGATGAGGGCTACGAGATCATCGCGGGCGGCAAGCTGTTTCATAACCAGGATAACGCTAGGATCTTCGGCAAAGTCGGCACCTACGCGGGAAATTTCGGTGTTTTCGGCCCGTTCCCTCAGGAGAAGATCAGCGAACCCTTCGGCGGGAGGCTGTGGGATTGGGGTGCCTTTCCCGACCGGGACGAAGACATGCCGGACCATCAGTTGGCCCAATGGGCCATCCGCCAACTGGAGCTGGAGCGAAGCGAGCCATTCTTCCTCAACGTGGGTTTTCATCGTCCTCACGTGCCGATGTATGCTCCGAAGAAATGGTTCGACCTGTTCCCGCTTGATGAAGTGCTGCTGCCGCAGACGGCGGATGACGACCGCGATGATCTGCCTGTCTACGGCAAGAACCTGACCACCCTCGAGCACATCGCGCCGACCCATCAATGGATGCTGGATAATGGCGAGTGGCACCACGCGGTCCAGTCGTACCTCGCCTCGATCGCGTTCGTGGATCATTGCCTCGGCATGGTGCTGGATGCCCTGGAGGCCAGTCCGCACCGGGATAATACGATTGTTGTGATTTTCAGTGACCACGGGTTTCACCTCGGAGAAAAGCAGCGGTGGGCCAAGCGAACCCTGTGGGAGGATGGCGTGAGGGTGCCTCTGATCATTTCCACGCCCCAGTCCCGGAACCAGGCCCGGTCCAACCAGCCGGTGGGCTTGATCGATATTTATCCCACCTTGGTTGAGCTCTGCGGTCTCGAGGCTGATGCCGGTCTGCAAGGTCGGTCCCTGGCGCCGCTCCTCGTAAACCCTCACGCTGACTGGGACCGTCCGATACTCTCCACCTACGGTCCGGGCAATCACGCGGTCCGTTCCGAGCGTTACCGCTACATACGCTACCTGGATGGTTCGGAAGAGTTGTATGACCACTACAACGATCCGCACGAGTGGCAAAATCTCGCATCAAATCCGGCTTTCGTTGCGATTAAGGCGGAGCACGCGAAATGGATTCCACTTGCTCAGGATGAGCACGCGATTCTCGGGGCGAATTCCACCGGGCACAAAGCCTATGAGGCCGCCCTGAAGGCGCTCAATGCCAGCCGCTCCCCGTGAGGCCTCCCCGGTCGCTCTCAGTGCGTCATCAGATAAAAGATGATGTTGATCGCCAGGGGGTAGGCCCGGGGTTCGGAGTAGGTCTTGAAGTAGTCCTCATTTTCGCCTTCGCGCTCCCAGCCGTCGCTGATGTCGGAATTATGGGCGACCACGACCATGATGCGACCGTGGTCATCATGCAGGGCCTGAACCCGCATGACTTCAGAGCCCTCCCCGCGATGCCGGTGCTGCAGATAGGAATCGGGGTCATCCGCATCTGATGCGGTATTCCAGAACTGCATGGTCGGAACCCGCAGCCGGTGCATCGGGCCCTCCAGCGTGAAAACGGCCTGGAACAGGGGATGCTCCATGCCGAGTTCCGTCCACTCGCGACCGGGAAAGACCTGTCGCATCTGCCGGCGAAAGTGATTCCACGCATCGTCGCCCCAGGAATCGGTTACGAACAGGGAACCTCCGAGCAGCAGGTGATTGCGCAGTGCTGCCACCTCTTCGTCATCAAGCGAAATGCCTTCCACGTGGACCATGAAAAGAAAGGGATGGTCGGTCAGCTCCGGGTTGGTGAGCTTCATCACCCGGGCATCCGGGTCGACGGCGATTGAGGTCATCTGACGAAGGCGGTAGGAGAGATTGAGATCCGCATCGGGATAATCCACCCACCACCCGAGGGTGCGGCCGCGGCCGATGCCTTCGCCAAACCGCTTGTCGGAGTTGAAGATCACCCGTGTAAACGTGAAGACATCCCGTTCGAAGCCCTCCGGATTCGTCCACGCAGGCAGGGTGATGCTGTGGGACAGGGTCTCCCGGGCGGTCTTAACGGTATCGACGTTCACGTAACCACCGCCCTCAAGACGCGAATAGGATCCGGATCCTCCCGCCTGATAATACTGCGCCAAGCCGGCCCCGGCCGCGAGGGCCGCAGCAATCAGCGCGACGGGCCTCAGGAGGGCCGGGTGGGGGAGGGAGGGCATTGCAGGATGTCGCAATGTAACTGAACCAAACGGCAGGGCAACCCGCGCTGGGGATCGGAATGGACAGATTGGCTGCGAGGTGTAGGCGGGGCCCTTCCACGCCACGTTGCGAGACAAGCCCGCAATCACCGATCCGACAAACGGTACCACCACCCGAGGATCGGAGGGAGGTTACGCCCACAGTTGCATCAGGCTGGTTCACGGCTATTGCTGCGCCGCGTGGATCCACTCACCCATGTTCTTCTTGGCGCCGTCACGTCGCAGGCGGTGTATGGCCGTCGTTTGGGACGCACGGCGGCGGCCGTGGGCGGGCTGGCGGCTTTCCTGCCCGATGCCGATGTCTTCATCCGCAGTGCCACCGATCCCTTGCTGGCCGTCGAATACCATCGGGGCTTCACGCATGCCCTGGCTTTCGCGCCAGTCGGTGGCGCTGCAATTGCCGCACTCTGGCTCCTGCGGTCCGCTTGGCGGTCCCACGGGTCCGTGCTCTGGGCCTGCGCCACCCTGGCCTGGGTTAGCCATTGCCTGCTCGATGCCGCCACCTCCTATGGCACCCAGTTGTTATGGCCCTTCACCCGCCACCGGGTCGGATGGGATCTGATTTCAATCATCGATCCGCTGTTCACCCTGACGCTGGCCACGGGATTGGCTTGGTCGCTGGTTCGCGCACAAGTCCGGCCGGTGCGCATCGCCCTGGGATTGGCCGTCGCGTATCTCGCCGCCGGGGGAATCCAACTCGGGCGCGCCACCGCCCTGCAGCGGGAACTCGCCGAGGCGCGCG
>JBGTGS010000063.1:0-7664 GCA_041746615.1 Opitutaceae bacterium
ACCGGCTATAGTTCAACTTTAAGCGCGCTAGTAGCTCAAGGCGTTAGTCGTTCTCATTTCCTTCTGAATCGAGAACGAGTAACGATTACGAGAAGGAGAACGATTCAGGCTCCCCTCCTCACCGGCTGGAGACTCGCCACGTGGTAAGTTTCCGCTTTGAATTCTCCCATGACCCCGACCCCTTCCCGTCGCGAATTCATCGGTGCCTCCCTGGCCGCCCTGGGAGCTGTCTCGCTGCCGCAGGGATTGACTGCCGCCGACCAGCCGGCGGCGCTTCCGCCCAAGAACCATGTCAATCCGTACGTTTACCGCTTCAACATCGGGGCGATCGAAGCCTGGTCCATCAGTGACGGCCACATGCTGTTCAGCGGCGGGGTGGACAGGATGTGGCCGCCCGACCAGCGCGATGCCATGGCGCGCGAACTGCAGACGCACGGCGAGCGCACGGATGGCATTCCCCTTTACATCAACGTGCTCGTGCTCCGCCTGGGTCGCGAGGTCGTGCTGTTTGACGCCGGCTTCGGAGTGCGTGCCAATCCCAACATCGGCTGGCTCGCCGATGGGCTGGCTTCAATCGGCATCACCAACGGGCAGGTGACCCAGGCCATCCTCAGCCATGGGCATTCCGATCACATCGGCGGCTTCGTCCACGACGGCCGGCCGGTCTATCCCAACGCGGCTCTGCGCGTGCTGAAGGACGAGGTGGATTTCTGGCGCTCGGCCCAGCCTGACTTTTCAAAATCCCATCGTCGGGACAACATTCCGAACATGATCAGCACGGTGCGCAACGCGCTCGACGTCCTCCAACCCAACCTCCAGTTGCACCGGGACGGAGATCAGATCCTCAACGGGGCGGTCACCTTCGAGGCCGCCCCCGGACACACGGACGGGCACTGCGTCCTGCGCGTGCAGGATGGGGGTGAGTCCCTCCTGCACCTGATGGACGTGGCCCACCACCATGTCCTGATGTTCACGGATCCCTCCTGGTTCATCGAGTTCGATCATGTGCCCGATCTCGCCGTGGTCACGCGCAAGCGCATCTTCAGCCGCCTCGCCGCGAATGGTGAACGAGCCTACGGTTTTCATCTGCCTTGGCCGGGCGTCGGCCGTGTCCTGCCCAAGGGCCCGGGATACCAATGGGAGCAGGAACGCTGGAACTGGGGCTCCTGATAACAGCACGCCGGGAACCGCAAGATCGCGCCGATCTTGGATCTCGGGTCGGTGTGGGTGAAATCCCAGCGAACCGCTCGCAAAAGCCTATTTTTCAAGAGTCTATACCCGACGCCTTTAGGCTCCGCCAAAAGGTAGGGCGGACTGTCCCCAGTCCGCCGGACCGCGACCTATGGCGCATTAGAGCCTCGCCCTCCGAAAGACAGGCAAACCCCAAGGCACTGTGTGCCCTCAATGCGTTGGATCGTAACCCGAAAACGCTTTGCCAGCCGAAGGCTGATAAATCTTCAATACGCTTCCGGAAAACCAGATGGAACGGAATGCCCTCACCGCGTGGTAAACCAGTTCCGAGCCGCCAGAATTCTGCCTTTCCCTGAGCAATTGAATTCGCAAAAGGCAGGCGATCCAAAGGGGTCAAAGGCGATCCAAAGGGGTCAATGATTAACCATTGACATTAAGATTTGAGCGACCAGGGTCGGCCGATGGCGAGGAAATTACGGATGGAGGAGACGGGCGGGCTGTACCACGTGTTGAACCGTGGCAACTACCGGGCCTGGATTTTCGAAGGGGCCGTGAAACGGGTCAAACCCTAATAACTGTGATTGATGCGGTTTGACTATGCGACTCCTCGCACCTTGGCGGAAAGGGTCTACATCTCAGGTTTCCCACGCGCGGAATGCCAGACGCGGAGGACTTCAATCGATTCGGCGTGCCGGCCGGTTTCGTAAATCACACGATAGGGCTCCACGACAAGTTCTCGAACGTTCGGGTTTCGCTCCTCTGGCACCACCCGTCCAGCCAGCGGAAATTCAGCAAGCATGCGCGTGCGCTCGAGAATCGAGCTTCCCAAGGTCGCAGCAGCGGTGCGATTATCCGCTTCAATGTAACGAACAATGGTTCCGAGATCGGCGATCGCCTCGTCGGACCAAATTACTTTTCGAGCCATGAAGGAAGGAGCTTTTCAACGTCCTCCTGCGTTTTCCAGCGCCCCTCCCGAACCGCTTTCCGACCCTTTTCCAGCGCTGCGAGCAAAGCAAGCCGATCAGCAGCATCCTGGAACGTCGCCTCGTCGGGCAGGGCATCGATTGCAGCATGTGCAGCTTCTTTCACACTCATACCTGAAAGATGCGGTCGCAGCTCACGGAGTCAAGAAACGGACCGGACGGCATCTCCGGGGGGTGCGTCACAGGGCTGACGTGTGCGACCCGATCACTTGGTATCTGATCGCCTCAAGCTCGGCCAAAAAGCCAATTCCCAGAAAACAGGCTCGTTATGCCGGGGTGGGTGGGTTTGCCTGCTGGATCAATGATCGAAGGCATCCAACTCAAGGTTTGCGGGCTCACTTCGCGGGAGGATGCGGAGGCGGCGGTGCGCATCGGGGCGGATTGGATCGGGTTTAACCTTTATCCGGCCTCACCCCGGTTTCTGCCGTTGTCCCGTTACCGGGAGCTGGCTCCTACGCTGCCGGCTGGCTCCCGGGTGGCGGTGATGGTTGAACCTGATGACGCCGCCCTGATGGCGGCCCTTGATGCCGGGTTCGATCGGATGCAAATCCACTTCCGCCATGATCTGCCCGTAGAAAAAGTTACGGGCTGGAGCCGCCAGGTGGGGGAGGAGCGTCTCTGGCTCGCACCCAAGCTGCCGCCGACCGCCGACGTGCCGGCGGACCTTCTGCCTCTGGCTCGTCATTTTCTCATGGATACCTTCCATGCGGAGGGGTTCGGCGGCTCGGGTCGCACGGGCGACTGGGCCAAGTTCGCACGCCATCAGCAAAGTCATCCGGAAAAGACCTGGATTCTGGCCGGGGGGCTATCCCCTGAAAATATCGCCGATGCTCTGACCCGCAGCGGAGCCCGCTTTGTCGATGTGAACAGCGGGGTGGAGGTGTCTCCGGGAATCAAGGATCACGCCCGGCTGAAACTACTGGCTGAGGCCATTCAACAGCGGAACCCGGCGACGCCATGATTCGAACCGTGTGGGCTGTTCTTCTTTGCGTAGGGATTGGTCTGACTCCCTCGGCTGCCGCTCAATCCTTCGATTTCCCTAGGGTTGAATTCAAGCCGCCCGTCCCGCCGCCTCCACCACCGGCACCGGTGATCCCGGAGTTTCCACGCCGCGTGGAGTCGTGGCTTGAGGCGCAGATCGAACTTTCCCGCCGTGGCTTTTCCTGCGGCCCGATTGACAGTGTGGGTGGCGTCCAGTCCGGGGCGGCCTTGCGTGCCTACCAGCTGGAGCATGGACTCTCGGTGACCGGCCAGTTGGACACCGCAACCGTCAATGCGCTCGTGCTCGACGAAGCCCCGTTTTTCTCCCGCAGCTTGAGTGCGGAGGATCTGGCGGGGCTTCAACCCCTCAGTCCCACCTGGCTGGGTAAATCCGAGCAGACCGCACTGGCCCACGAGACCGCCTTGGAGGCGATCGCAGAGCGGTATCATGCCCACCCCGCGCTGGTGCGAAGGATGAATCCGGATATCGACTGGACCGCGGTCACTCCGCAGACGCAGATTGTGGTACCGGCCATTGAGCGGAGCTTTCCTGGCATCAAGGCCGCCCGTCTGCGCATCCGGCTCGCGGAGCGGATCCTCCAGGTCCAAGACCATGATGGCCGGGTAGTGGCCCACTTCCCGGTGAGCATCGCGCGCAATGTCGACAAGCGTCCCCTCGGCGATCTGCGTGTGACCGTCGTCGCGCCCAATCCCAACTACACCTTCAATCCCGAAATCTTTACTGAGTCTGAGGAGGCTCGAGAGCTGGGCCGTCGTCTCATCATCCCGCCCGGGCCCAACAATCCGGTGGGTGATGCATGGATCGGACTCAATCGTCCGGGTTACGGCATCCACGGCACGCCCACTCCCGAGCACGTCGGGCGCACCGAGTCCCATGGCTGCTTTCGCCTGGCGAACTGGGATGCCCGCACCCTGATCGATTTCGTCTGGGTCGGTCTTCCGGTGTTCGTCGATCCCTGAGCAGCAGCCTGTCGGGTTTGACTTCAGAATCCTCAGTCGTCGGGCGATGATGGAGCGTGCATGGGGTCCGTGCCAACAGGCTGCTAAACGAAAATGCGATTGTGGGTCAGCTTGGTCTTTTTGATGTAGCAACAAGGTGGCGTGCTCGCGCGCCACGTTGCGAGACGAGCTCGCAACCTACAATTTCGACAATCGAACCCTGGAAATTGCAGGCTCGGCATGGCCGCGACGCCCTGCCATGATTCATGCATGGCCAAAAAGCGAAGTGGTACGATTGGCATTCTCACCGCCGGCGGGGACTGTCCGGGGCTCAATGCCGTGATTCGCGGCGTCGCCAAGGCTGCCATGCATTACGGGATGCGGGTCATCGGCATGCACGATGGGTTTCGCGGATTGGTGGAAAACCGCCACACGCTCCTGGACAACGCCGCGGTCAGCGGAATCCTGACCCAGGGCGGCACCTTCCTCGGCAGCAGCCGTGACAAACCGCACAAGATGCCCATGGGTGGCAAGGTCATGGACATGACCGAGGTCACCGTGGCGAACTACCGCCGACTCAATCTCGACTGTCTGGTCTGTCTCGGCGGCAACGGCACCCAGAAAAATGCCTACCGGCTGCAGCAGGCCGGGATGAACATCGTGACGTTGCCCAAGACCATCGACAATGATGTGGCCGAGACCGACATCACCTTTGGCTTTGATTCTGCGATGGCCATCGCCACCGAGGCCATCGACCGTTTGCATACCACGGCCACGAGTCATCATCGCATCATCGTCTGCGAAATCATGGGACATGACGCTGGCTGGCTTTGTCTGGGCGCGGGCATCGCCGGCGGAGCCGATGTGATTCTGATACCGGAAATTCCCTACGATCTGGACATCGTTGTGCGCAACCTTCTCCAACGGCGCCGCAGCGGAAAGCGCTTTTCGATCATCGCCGTCGCCGAGGGCATCCACGCCATGGAAAAACCCGCGGGCAAGGGCAAAGCCAAAGGGCGGAAGAAGTCATCCCCGTCGCGCACATCCGACAGAAACAGTCATCCCGACCTGGTGCAGGAACCGGTGGCGAGCAGCCTCGCCCGGCAGGTTCAGCAGCTCACCGGGGTTGAGGCCCGCGTGACTTCCCTTGGCCATGTGCAACGGGGTGGTCCGCCCACCGCCTATGACCGCCTGCTTTGCACACGCCTGGGCACCAAGGCCGGTGAGCTCATCGCGGCCGGGCATTACAACGTGATGGTCGCGGTCAAGGGCAACGATTGCGTGCCGGTCCCCCTCAAGCAGGTGGCCGGCATCAAGCGCACCGTGCCCCTCGATCACCCGTGGCTGCGCACCGCCGAACTGGTCGGCACCTGCCTCGGCCGCGACGCCTCGTAGGGCAAGCGGAACGGTAGGGTCGAACGTGGCGCGGCGAGCACGCCACCTACGTCAGAGAATCCAAATCGACCCGACTATAGCCCGGGTAGTGGGTCTGTATGCCGAAATGTAGGTTGCGCGTTCACCGCGCAACTCGGGGATCCGCCGGGTTGTACCGTCGCGCGCAAGCGCGCGACCCACATCAAACCGTGGCGCGCATGCCCGCACATGCATCAAACGCCGAAATGTAGGTTGCGCGTTCACCGCGCAACACGGGGATCCGCCGGGTTGTACCGTCGCGCGCAAGCACGCGACCCACATCAAACCGTGGCGCGGCGAGCACGCCACCTACAAAAATCCATACGGCCCCAGCAGCTCAGCCCGGAAATCCGCCCTTGCCTTTCATGGCCTCCATCTGGCGCATCATCTTTTTCGCGCCTCCGCCCTTCATCATCTTCATCATTTTCTGCATCTGCTGAAACTGTTTCAGGAGCTGATTCACCTCGACGACCTTCACGCCCGCGCCATTGGCGATGCGCAGGCGGCGGCTGCCGTTGAGGATCTCGGGCTTGCGGCGTTCCTGCAGGGTCATTGACTGGATGATGGCTTCGGTGCGGCCCATCTGGCGATCGGAGTCGTCCGGCATCTGCACGCCGCTCATCCCGGGCATCATGCCGAGAATGCTCTGCATCGAACCCATCTTTTTCACCTGCTGCATCTGTGAAAGGAAGTCCTCCAGATTGAAATCCGCCTTGCGGAGCTTCTCCGCCATCTTCTCAGCATCCTTCTGGTCGATGGTCTCCTGGGCTTTCTCCACCAACGACACCACGTCGCCCATGCCGAGGATGCGTGAGGCCAGGCGGTCCGGGTAAAACGTGTCGAAGTCCGCAGTCTTTTCACCCGTGCCGACAAACTTGATCGGCACGCCGGTGATGGACTTGATCGACAAAGCCGCGCCACCGCGCGCATCGCCGTCCATCTTGGTCAGGACCAGTCCGGTGAGGCCGAGGGCCTCATGGAAGGTCCGGGCGACATTGACGGCCTCCTGGCCGAGGCCGCCGTCGGCCACGAGGAGGATCTCATCGGGCTGCACGCGCTCGCGGAGTCGTTTGACCTCGGCGATCAGGTCCTCGTCGATTTGAAGACGTCCGGCGGTGTCGAAGATGATGGCCTCGGCGTTGGCGGTGCGGGCCTGGCCAAGGGCGGCGACGCCGATGGCGGTGACATCGCGGGATGTGCGGTCGCCGTGGAAGCCGAGTTCCTCCTGCTTGGCGAGAATCTCCAGCTGGTCGATGGCGGCGGGGCGGTGGATATCGCAGGCGACGACCAGCGGGTTGGCGTAACCCTTCTTGCGGAGATGTCGACCGAGCTTGGCCGTGGTGGTGGTCTTGCCGGCACCATGGAGGCCGACCATGAGGATTTTCAGCGGCCGGGCGGGGGAGAGGGCGGTTTCACCCTCGCCGAGCAGACGGACCAGCTCGTCGTTGATGATCTTGATGATCTGCTGGCCGGGGGTGACCCCCTTGAGAACCTCCTGGCCTGCGCACTGGGCCTGCACCCGCTCCACGAACTCGCGGGCGACCTTGAAATGCACATCGGCGGCAAGCAGGGCCGAGCGCACCTCCTTGAGGGCATCGGCCATGTTTTCCTCGGTGAGCCGACCGACCCCCCGGAGGTTGCGGAGGGCGGAGGAGAGTTTGTCGGTGAGGGACTCGAACATGGTAAAAAGGGCAGAAAACCACTTATGGGCGGCGTTGCACACCTATTATTTTCGGATGCAGGACCATTTCGTAGGAGCGGCTTTATGCCGCGATCCCTTGTCCCTTGAACCTATCACCTCGCCGGCTTGAAATGGCGGAAATCGCGGCGTAAAGCCGCTCCTACAGGGAGGCGGGAGCACCGGACCGAAAATTAGTGTGGATAAATGGGGTCCGATTCTGCGAAGGTTCCCTCCCTGTATGAACCCTGTTCTCAAGCTGTTACTCGAAGGTGGAAGTCTCACGACCGCGCAAATGGCGCAGGTCGCGGGCCTGTCCGTGAGCGAAATCGAACAGCACCTGGAACAGCTGAAAAAAGACAAGATCTTCCTCGGCTGGCGTCCGGTGCTCGACCTTTCCCGCGAGGCCGCCGCCGCCGCCGCGGTGCGCGCCGTCATCGAGATCAAGGTCACTCCGG
>JBGTGS010000064.1:0-14225 GCA_041746615.1 Opitutaceae bacterium
GGGCGCGGCCGGTCGCAGGCTCGGCGTCGCCCTGGTGGGGTTGGGCGGCTACAGCACCGGCCAGCTCGGACCCGCGCTGAAGATCACGGAGCATTGCCGGCTCGCCGGCGTCGTGACCGGCTCGGCCGAGAAAGGAAAAAAGTGGGCCGCAGATTACGGATTCCCGGAGACGAGCGTCTACCATTACGACACGATGGCCCGGCTCGCGGATGATCCCGCCATCGATATCGTGTATGTCGTCACGCCCAACGGCCTGCATGCGGAGCACGCCATTGCGGCGGCACAGGCCGGCAAGCACGTTATCTGCGAAAAGCCGATGGCCAACACGGTGGCGGAGTGTGACGCAATCCTTGCCGCCTGCCGGAAAGCGGACGTGCGCCTCGGCATGGGCTACCGGCTGCATTATGATCCCTTCCATGCCGAGCTGCGCCGGCTCGCGCGCACGCAGGAATTCGGGCCGTTCCTGAAGATGGACGGCGGCTTCGGTTTCATCATGGACCGGCCGCAATGGCGGGCGCAGAAGCAGCTGGCCGGCGGCGGCCCGCTGATGGATCTGGGCGTCTACGTGCTGCAGGAGACGCTCATGGCGAGCGGGGAGGTGCGGCCTGTCGCCGTCACGGCGCGCGAGCTGCCGAAACAGCGGCCGGAGTTTTTCGTCGATGTCGAGGAGACCATCGAGTGGGAGCTGGAATTCACCAACGGCGCGCGCGCCAAGGGCTGGACCAGCTACAACGAAAGGCGGAACAATTTTCGGGCCGAGGCCAAGGACGGTTGGTTTGAGATCAGCCCCGCCTATAGCTACCGCGGCCTTAAGGCCTCGACGAGCCGCGGCCCGGTCGAGGTGACTCCCCCCGCCAGCCAGCAGGCGTTGCAGATGGACGCCTTCGCCCGCAATGTGCTCGATGGCACGCCCTGCCTGGTGCCGGGCGAGATGGGGCGGCGCGACATGGTGATGGTGGAGGCGATCTACGCCTCGGCGGCCGGGGGCGGCAAACGGGTTGAGCTGAAGTTCTGATCCCGCGGGTTTCGCCTCAGCCGCGCAGATCTCACGCTGGATTGATCGCGCTTTCAGGCTGCACCGGATTTCGCGGGTAGCGCCGCAGACCGAGGAGGATCTCTGCGCGCTCGGTGAGCGGACGGGCCGCGAGGTTCTTATAGCCATAGGGCTTGATCTGTTTTGCTGGGCCGCTTTGGTTAAGATCCAAAATCTACAATGAACAGGATCACCACCCTCTTTGGCCTCAGCATTTTACTCATCGCAACCGCCTTCGCGGATGGGCCTCCGCCGGGAAGACTGGCTTATATCGCGGACGGCAACTCGCCCGACCCTGATGACATCGGCGCCAACGCCGCCACCCTCGCCTTGTTGCGGGCCACCGGCAACGAGAAGCGATTGATTCATTTCTCCCATTCCTGCGACTTGGTGCGGAATCAATCCATTTCCGCGAGAATGGAGATCGAGCGTCAGCGATTGATGCAGGTGGGTGCCGAAAAGACCGCCCGGCTTTGGGGTGGATTCGAACACCTTTCGTTTTGGAACTTCCGAACCCAGTTGAGCGAAGGCGTCCTCGAGCTGCGGGATGCCATCAACGCGTCATCCGAGGAGGATCCGCTCTGGATCATCATGGCCGGAGAGTCCGACGTGATCTGGTTCGCCCTGAGAATGTCCGCGGAGGACAAGCGGAAGCATGTTATTATCATCACCCACCATCCTGCCAACGACAACGCGGGGGATTTTCACAAGCTACATGATGTGACCCGGGATTTTCCAGTGACGGTGGCCCGAATTCCGGATCAGAATATCAAGCTCAAGGTGGCAAAGGAGGAATGGGACTGGGCCAGGGACCATGAGGACCCCAGAATTCAGGTGATCTGGGAACAAGGAGACATCGCCGAAAGGGATGATGTGGTCCGCTTCCAAAAAGGTTACTTCGACATCTCCGACGCGGGCATGACCTATTATTGGGTCACCGGAGCCACGTCCGGAGGAAAAAAGCAGGCGTCCGTGGAGGATTTTAAATCGGCTCTGCTGAACGGGCTCAAGTAGTCAGTTTCAAGCCTGAACTGTGGCCGGTGGCCTGCTGGGGAGCGCGCGCTGCCCTTTGCGCCTGATCTACCAGCTGGACTCTAAACCGCTCCCCAGGTTAAGCGTGAGTGCATAATCCCAAACCCGATGGGTATCGGGTGGCGAATCCCCACCGGTCGATCAGAGCGACCCTGATGACAGGCGGGTTGCGGGTGTAAATTGTTTCCTGAATTTTACCGGAATGACATATTCGCCCTCCGAAACTGCGGGTGGGTCCACCTTGGGTGAACCGGCTGCCGTGCTCCGCTTTTATCCCCGGAACCTGATTCCGTACCTGGCCGGCGTGATCATTGTGTTGGTCCTCGGCGACCTCTTTGGGCTGTGGTCCACCTTCTACTGGGGACGAAGCCGGCTGCTCGGGTTGATTCCGATGTTTCGATTGGATTTCGAGCGCAACGTGCCGACGGTTTTTGCGGTGGTGTTGTTTTTGATGTGCGCCCTGCTGACGGCGTTTCGGGCGCGGGTGATGGCAAGGGTCTCAAAGCGGCAGATGGCGGGTTGGCTCGGATTGACAGCGGTGTTCACGTTTGTGGCGTGCGACGAGTTTTTCGAAATTCATGAGCGGTTGGTGGTTCCGACGCGGGAATTATTTAACACCTCCGGTGTTCTGCATTTTGCCTGGGTGATCCCCTACGGTCTGGCGGTGATGGTGCTGGGGCTGCTTTATCTGCGATTCTTCATGCGCCTTGAGCCGACGTTTCGACGCCGCTTATTCACGTCGGCTGCGGTCTTCCTAAGCGGAGCCGTGGGGATGGAAATGGTCGGGGGCGCCTATCTGGACGGGGATGAAACGCGGCGCAATTTTACCTACGGCATTATCACGACCATCGAGGAAACACTCGAACTCATCGGATCGGTGCTGGCGGTGCGGGCCTTCATTTATGGATTCGGGATCGATGAAGTGCGGTTGACGCTGGCCGGCCCGGGGAAGGAAGGCCGCAGCGAGGGAAGGCGGGCGGTGGCGGTGAACCTGGCCGGAAGGCGTCAAGCCGTTACCAGTGACAACCCTGTCTCAGAATCCCGAATGTAACTTGTAACGGCATGACCCCATTTTCCGCCCCCCGTGGAGTTGATCAAGTTCCGGTCCCAGAAAACGGGCCGCGACATGGTCATCCCGATTGCACCGCCGCTGCTCGACTATCTCAAAAAACACGTCCCGGAGGAACCCGACGGGCCGATCTTCCCGAAGGCCCACGCGGAGAGAATCGAGGCCGATGGGGAATCGCGCCGGCTGTCGAAGCAGTTCCATGAACTGCTGGTCACTGCCGGTCTCGCGGAGGCGCGCTCCAAAGACAAAAACAGCGGGCGCGGTCACTCCGTCCGGCGCACGGTGAGCGAGCTGTCGTTTCACAGCCTCCGGCACAACACCACGTCATGGCTCAAGCGCGCCGGCGTGCCGGAGTCGGTGGTGCGCGACATCATCGGCCACGAGTCCGAATTGGTCAGCCGCGAATACACCCACATAGACGACGAGACCAAACGGAAGGCCATTCTCAAACTCCCGGTCCTGAAATGAGACCCCAAACGACGAAGGCGAAGCCTTCCTCGTCACACCTGCCAGCAGGCGGGGTGCGGCACCCCGCCTGCTGGCAGGTGTGCGCGTGCGCGCGAGAGGATACCTACGCGATGGCCGCCACCGCGTAGGTCTGCCCCTCTGGACGGTCAAGAATGAAAGCTTGCCAAGGGGTTATCCTTGTCAGAAATACTACCCTGTTTTTCTGACAGAATCCACATGGCCAATTCGTCACAAAGCATTGATAAATCAGTGACTAGCCGAATCTACGGACGAGGCAGGGGTGGCGTGTTCACCCCGAACGACTTCCTCGATTTGGGCAGCCGCGACGCCATTGACCAATCCCTTCACCGTTTGACGGAGCTGGGCACCATCCGCCGCATCGCCCGCGGCCTCTATCATTACCCGGAAAGCCACGCCCTGCTCGGCGAAGTGGCACCCTCCATTGAGGCGGTGGCCAAGGCCTTGGCTGCCAGCGAACAGGTCAAATTGCAGCCCTCCGGGGCCTACGCCGCCAACCTCTTGGGACTATCCGAACAGGTGCCGGCCAAGGTCGTGTTTCTCACCAGCGGTCGCGCCCGCAAAGTGAAGCTCGGCAAGCTCATCATCGAGTTGCGCCCGACGACACCGCGCAAGGTGGCGGCCGCGGGCCGCACGAGCGGCCTCGTGTTGGCCGCGTTGCGGTATTTGGGAAAAACCCACATCACCTCGGATCGAATCGCCCATTTGCGGAAAACGCTGTCCACCGAGGACCGGCGCCAGTTGCTCGCCGATTTGCCGAGTGCTCCCGCTTGGCTGCATCCCCATCTGCGGGCCATCGCCGCGAAGGAATCACCATGAGCACCTTTGCCACCTTGCCCGCGAAAGAGCGCGAATTGTTCTTTCGCCAGTATCAGCAGAAACACGGCGTCGATCCGGTCATCGTGGAAAAAGATTTTTGGGTCTGTTGGTTGCTCGCCCGAATTTTCGGCCAACCGGAACTCGCGGCGGCCTGCGTCTTCAAGGGCGGCACTTCCCTTTCGAAGGTCTTCGGAGCCATTGAGCGATTCTCCGAGGACATCGATCTCGCGATCATCCCTGATTCACTCGGCCGGAAGGAGTCTGATCTTGAGGACGCGTCACCTTCCATGAGGAAGAAGCGCGTGGCTGAACTGGAGGCGGCCTGCGCCGTTGCAGTCCAGACGACATGGCAACCGCTGTTGGAGAAAGCCGTTCAAACAATCCTGGGTCCGTCGCCAGACCGCGAGGCCTGGCTGGTTTATCGATTCGAGGAAGCGGTTCGTTCGCCGGTGATTCTTTTTGCCTACCCGGGCGCGTTGGCTCGCGGGGTCGCCTACATTGCCCGCGAGGTGAAGATCGAGTTTGGATCGCTCACCGATCAGCGTCCAAAGGGGAGCCATCCCATCCAAGCCTTCGTGGCTGATCTGACACCGGACGCTTTTACCGATTTCAAAACGGAAGTGGTCGCCTTGGAGTTGGAGCGCACGTTCTGGGAGAAGGCCACGATCCTGCACGCCGAATTTCATCGGCCCGCCGATAAGCCGATGAAGGATCGGTATGCCCGGCACTACGCCGACTTTGCCGCCCTATGGCATCACACGCCGGCTCACTCCGCCCGAGCTCGCCTCGATCTCCTGGAACGCGTGCGCCTGCATAAATCGCGCTTCTTCGCGTCCGGCTGGGCCAATTACGCCGCGGCGGTTCCCGGCACTTTGCGGCTGACACCGCCCCCTGACCGGATCGACGCGCTCCACGCCGATTATGAGGCCATGCAGCAAATGTTTATCGGCCAGCGCATGCCGTTTGACGATGTGCTCGCCACGCTGAAGGAAGCCGAAATGGTCCTGAACCGGGGCTGAGTATCCCCGCCATGGCGGACATGGCCCTGTTCACGCTTTCCCGCCTGTTCACGGTTACGTGAACGCCCAGCGTTTCGTGAACATCAGGATGATGCCGCAGCCAACGTTGAGAGATACCCCATCAGGCTGTCGTAGCTGATCAGTCGGATACCGCGGAGCGCACCCCGCTTATGGAGGACGACTACCTCGAATACCTCGGCATGGCCGAGATTGCTGAAATTTTCAGCTCCAACGAGCCCGACACCTGCACCATGGCCGACGTCGATAAGGGAAAAATCTTCTGCATCGACGTGCCCCAGGACTACACCACGGAGCGGCAGTATGTGTTCACCGTCATCAAACTTCTGCTCTACCGGCACGCTCTCCGGCGCTACGCGCTGCCCCCTTGGGAGAAGTATGCGCTGAACCAGCTCGTCTACGTCGGCGACGAGTTCCAGAACGCCATCACTGCCAGCCACGATGGCACCAGCGATTTCAACGTCATCGACCGGCTCCGCGACTGCATGCTCATGCTGGTCGTGTCCGCCCAGGCCTTCGAGTGGTTGATTCCGCCTCAAACCAAGGAACAAGCAGAGGTTCTGGCCCTCAATCTTAAGAACCTCGTGATGTATCGGGCCGCGTCCGAGGCCGACGCTCTCCGGTGTGCGAATGCGCTGGGTAAACACTGGGTTGAGCGTGCCACCCGGACCGTGCATTTGGACCATACGGCCCACACGTATCAGCGGGTGGAGGAGTATCGGATCAAGCCGCACGAGTTCCGGAGCCTGCCCGAACGGTAGCAGACAAAAGAAGCTCCGCGTCATCGCTGAACATCAGCGCGCCTTGACGAATCTATTCTTACCGGCATTCTTACTTCACGGTCGCCGAAAATTCAAAAGCCCGTAACTCGCGAGAGCTACGGGCTTTTGAAGATTGGCGTCCCCTCCAGAGGCGGGCAAGCCCACGGGGATTGGCTGTCCCGCCGAACCGGGGCAGGGGCTGCCGCCCTCGCGCTGCAGCGCGCCCCTTCTCCGTTCGCGATGCTCACTCCGTCGAACCCCTCGGGGTTCTCATCCCCGCGGGATCCACCAAACAAAACACCCTCCAACTGATAAAGTTGAAGGGTGTTTAAGTTTGGCGTCCCCACGGGGATTCGAACCCCGGTCATCACCGTGAAAGGGTGGTGTCCTGGACCAGGCTAGACGATGGGGACGGAAAGAACGAAAGAGGCGAGACCGTAGGTCGCTACCGGCTTCGCGCAAGGCAAAACTTGGGACAACGGACGCGTGGGGGATAAGGGGCCGGGGACTTGGGCACGGTGTAAAGACCAGAGGGCGGTGGCAGGGGACATTCCAGCCGCGCTTCGCGCTTTCCTTTCTCCCGTCTCCTTCTTGCATGGTCTCCGGTGCCTTCCGCCACTCTTTCTCCATGACCTACTCCGAAATCGCCGCCGCCCTGCCCGCCCAGGCCCGCACCTCCATCACCGGCCTGCCCCACCCTCTCCTCGCCTCGGGCAAGGTGCGTGAGATCTTCGACCTCGGAGATGCCCTCCTCCTCGTCGCCACCGACCGATTGTCCGCCTTCGATGTCATTCTACCCGACGGCATTCCGGGCAAGGGCATCATCCTCACCCAGATAAGCAACTGGTGGTTCGCCCAAACCACCCGCCTGATTCCCAACCATCTCCTGTCCGACCCGGGCAACTCGGCTCACGGCGGGCAGGCCGAAGAATTCGCCCGCCGGGGAATCCATGACCGCGACCTGCAATTGCGCAGCATGATCGTCAGAAAACTCCGTCCCCTCACCATCGAATGCGTCGCCCGCGGCTACCTGATCGGCAGCGGCTGGTCGTCGTATCAGAAAACCGGGGAGGTCTGCGGCATCCGACTCCCCACCGGTCTGCGTCAGGCCGACCGTCTGCCCGAGCCGATCTTCACACCGACCACCAAAGCCCCCAAGGGCCAGCACGACGAGCCCATCAACGACGCCCAGGGAGCCGCTATCATCGGCCCGGCCCTGTACGAACAGGTGAAGGCCATCAGCCTCGCCTTGTATCAACTCGGACACGACCGCGCGCGGCAGGCAGGCATGATTCTGGCCGACACGAAGTTTGAATTCGGCACGGACGCCGCCGGCAACCTGGTGCTGATCGACGAGGTGCTCACGCCGGATTCATCACGCTACTGGCCGGCGGAGAGCTACGAGCCGGGAAGGTCCCCGCCAAGTTACGACAAGCAGTTCGTCCGCGACCACCTGCTGGCCATCAAATGGGACCAACAGCCCCCGGCCCCGCACCTACCCGCCGACGTGATCACCCGCACGCAGGAGAAGTATCTCTCCGCGCTGAAGAACCTGCTGGAATCCTGACGGACCCAAGTCCGCCAGGATTCCAAAGAAAATGCCTGCGGCATTTTTTGGTTTTGGCAGCGCGTAGCGCTGTTTTAGCAGCCTGCCGGACAGGCCGATCCATTCGCCGGGGATGCTTCAAATCCCTGCCAGTGCTTTCGCACGCACGCCCGGCAGGATGCTAAGGCACCAGGTGTGCCCGGGGCGGCGTGGGGGCCGTGCCGCTGACGGTGGCCACCAATTCGCGGCGCAGCCAGTCGAGAGCCGCGCTGATGGCGCGCTGGTTTACGGTGGCACGCGGGCCGGGGTAGCAGAGACGCTTCGACCAGGCACCCTTCGGCGAGTAAAGCGCGATGTACATCGTGCCGACTGGATTCTCATTGGTGCCACCGCAGGGGCCCGCGAAACCGGTGATGGCGAGGGCGTAGTCGGCCCCGAGCTTCTCGGCGGCCCCCACGGCCATGGCCACGGCGTTTTCCGCACTTACCGCACCGTGCTGCATCAGAATATCCTCGGGCACGTCGAGCAGCTGCATCTTCGACTCATTTGAATAGCACACGCAACCACCGGCAAAAAACTTGGAGGCCCCGCAGACGTCGGTGAAGGCACTGGCAAGGCGGCCGCCTGTGGCGGTCTCGGCAACAGCGAGGGTCTTTTCCCGTGAACGGAGGAGGTCCGCGCAAACGCGGGCCATGGAGTCGTGGCCGGAGCAGAGGAAATCTCCCCCGAGCAGGCTGGCACATTCACCAACCAAGGCGTCAAGCTGCCCCGGAGCCAGCCGCCCCGAGGGTGAGCTCAGGCGGCAGTCCACCTGGCCCTGATGCGCGCAGAAGGCCACGCTGAGGGCACCGCCGTAGCGGTCAAACAGGGGTTGGAGGCGCATTTCCAATGCCGACTCGCCGATCCCGGCGGTGCGGAACTGGACGTAGGCCTCACGCTCCGCGATCAGGCCGAGGCGTTCCAGCCGCGGAATGACTTGTTCGGTGAACATGGGCTGAAGTTCGTTGGGCGGGCCCGGCAGCATGCAAAGCACCTTGCCATCCTGCTCGACCCATAGCCCCGGAGCGGTGCCATTGGCGTTGGGCAACACTTCGCCACGAGCAAACGTATAGGCCTGCTTGAGATTGTTGGGCGTCATCTTGCGACCGAGGCGCAGGAAACGCTCGGCGATGCTTTGCTCCACCTGCGCATCATGGATCAGCTCTTGACCGAGCACCCGGGCCACGGCCTCGCGGGTGCGGTCGTCACACGTCGGACCCAGCCCGCCGGTGGTGATGACCACGTTGGCCCGTGACCAGCTTTCCTGAAACTGGGCTACGATATCCTCCGCGTCATCCGTCACCGTTATGTTACGGGCCAGAGTGACGCCGCGGCGCGCGAGCTGCCCTCCGATGAAAGTAAGGTGGCCGTTCATCGTCAGGCCTAGCAGCAGCTCATCTCCGAGCGTAAGTAGTTCGTATCGCACCTGGACGTGGGGATTGGGGGTTGTGCCGGAAGGGGAAGCGGGTGAGACCATGCTTGCGACTGTCAAAACTAGGCCAAACTTCAAAAAATGCCAGCCCACGGGCCAGTTCAATTTTCATCGGCCGGAAATTACCCGGAAGCAGCCTGAGCCATGCCCGCTTCCTCCAATCTGAAAGAGCGGGTCCGTCATCTTGCGGACAAACCGGGAGTCTACCTGATGAAAGACCGGCTCGGGCGCATTATCTATGTGGGCAAGGCCAAGAGCCTTAAAAAGCGCGTATCATCCTATTTCATGGCCTCGAGGGCCATGACCACGCACCCGAAGATCCGGGCGCTCATCGATATGATCGCAGACTTCGACACCATCGAGGTCAAATCCGAGCCCGAGGCCATCCTGCTGGAGGGGCGTCTGATCAAACAGTGGCGGCCACGGTACAACACTGATTTCACCGACGACAAACGCTTCCTGCTCGTACGGGTGGACTCCGGTGAGGAACTGCCGCGCTTTCGCCTCACCCGTCTGCGAAAGGACGACCGCTCCCGCTACTTCGGACCCTTTGCCCACAGCGGGTTGTTGCGCCGGACCCTGGCCGAAATGCGCCGGCGCTTCGGCATTTTACTCGCCGACGCCGTCCCGCAACGCCTGCCCGACGGACGCTGGCGCCTTTATGACGATGTGCGCGAGGAGATCTACGGAGGCGTCAACGAGATCGCCGCCAAGGATTATCGTCTGCGGGTGGAGGAGGCCTGCACCTTTCTCGAAGGCAAGTCGCGGGAATGGCTGGAAACCCTGCGCACGGAAATGGTTACCGCGGCGGAGAGACAGGCTTTCGAAAAGGCCGCCGAGTTGCGCGACGTCGTCTTTGCCTTGGAAAAGACCCTGGAAAAAACCCGTCGATTCGAGCGCGGCGCGCCAGCGACCCCATCGCGTCGGGATGGCGAGGGGTTGAGCACACTGAAGGAGGCGTTGCACCTCGACGCTCCACCGGTGCACATGGAGTGCTTCGACATCTCGCACATCAGCGGAACCTTCGTGGTTGCTTCAATGGTGCACTTCACCGACGGCCGGCCCGACAAGGACCAGTATCGGCGATTCCAGATCAAGAGCTTCATGGGCAACGATGATTACCGTGCGATGGAGGAAGTCGTGGGACGCCGCTACAGCCGGCTCGCGCAGGAGGGGCGGCCCTTCCCCGACCTCGTCGTGATCGACGGCGGCCGCGGGCAGATCGCGGCGGCGCTCAAGGCCTTCCTCGCCCTCGACGTCATGCCCCCGCCGATGATCGGCCTCGCGAAGAAGCACGAGACCATCATCTTTCCCGACGCGCGCGAACCGCTCAACCTGCCGCCCGCCCACCCCGGCCTCAATCTGCTGCAACGCCTGCGTGACGAGGCCCATCGCTTCGCCAACACCTACAATGCCGATCTGCGTTCACGGAAGATTCGCGAAAGCATTCTGGACGACTTCCCGGGGCTCGGCCCTGTGCGCCGCGCCGCCCTGATCGCGCACTTCGGCGGCATCGACCGCCTCCGTGCCGCCGGAGTGGAGCATATCCGCGAAGTCCCTGGCTTCGGCCCGCGATTGGCCGCTGATCTGCATGCGTTTCTGCACCGCGCGCCAGCCGGTGGGAACCCTAGCGCCTCCAAGCAAGAGGACTGACTCCACCCTGCCAGTCATTCACCCCGGACCCTCCACGCTCAGCGCCGTCGGCCTAATCTTTCCAATTTCTCCCTGATCGCCTGTAAACGGGGGATCAGGCCGTCTCTTAAGGTGCGTTTCGTGGGTTGAGTTGCGGAAGGTGCAACCACCGTCTCCTTGCCTCCCGTGGGGCAATAAATTCAGTCCCTGCCATCCGGAATCCCGGTTGAACCACTACCCGGAGAGCGACCCCATTGTCTCAGACCCGGGACTGGATCGATTGCCAGATGCGGAGCAGTTCCTGAAAATCCTCGTCGCGTGAGCGGCTGTGGATCAGGAAATCAAACTTGTCGGTCTCACGCAGCTCCAGTTCGGCCGTGTGCAGGCGGTGCTCGATCTCGGCAGGGCTGTCCTGCCCGCGTTCGACCATGCGCTGACGCAACACGGGGGGCGGCACGATGATGAACACCGTGCCCATGTGTCGGGCCAGCAGCGGATCGGCCGCGGCGGCACGCCGGAAATTATCCACGCCCTGCACATCCACGTTGATGATGAGACTGCGCCCCTCGGCCAGCGGGCCGAGCACGGAGGAGGCAAGGGTGCCGTAGCGGTTCTTGCGATGCACCCAGGCCCATTCAAGAAAAGCCCCCGCCGCCACCTTCGCGTCGAACTCCTCCGGCGAGAGAAAATGGTAGTGCACCCCATCCACCTCGCCCGGTCGCGGGGGTCGGGTGGTGGTCGTCACCACCCGGGAGAACCCGGGCACCCCGGCCACCATGCGATCGCAAAGAGTGCTCTTGCCCGAGCCGGCCGGACCGGCGAGGACGAGCAGGACCGCAGGCGACGCGGCGGCGGAATCAGAATCAGGGCGGACGGAAGCGGCGAATGACATTGATACGCCGGGCTCAGTAAGTGAAGGCGACCGCCATCAGGAGCAGGCCGTAGGCGGCGAAGGCACCGCCGAGCAGGCGCCCGCGGACGGGCCGGCGGAACAACCACTCGAAGAAATCACGCAAACGGTAGGGCGCGGCACCGAAATAAATGGCCAGGGTCAGCGCCACGAAGACCGCCGAGACCATGAAGAGGCGCTGCGGGTGAGCGAACTCCATGTAGGCGGCATCGAGCAGGGGCATGGCCCCAAGCAGCACGAGCACCGCCAGGCCGCGCACGGCGAGAAAGTCGGGCACGAGGAAGAAGGACAGACCCGCAAGCAGGGCGAAGAAGATGAATAGCAGGCCGCGGTACTGGCCGAAGTCCGCCTCCGACAGGTGCCAGATGTTGAAAAGGAACCAGAGTGACGCCGCTCCGAAGAACACGACCGTGGCCGCCTGCGACCGCGGCATCGCCTTCAAGGTCGAAACGATGGCGGTGTTGCTGATGAGCAGCAGGGCTCCCAGGACGAGCAGAATCAGTCCGGGTATGAGGGTGGCAAGGGTGAGGTTGAGCATGATTGTATCTTTCTTCTTACCTCTTTCTCTTACGCTTTCTCCTCCGAAAAATCGTCAGCTCTGTAAGCCGCCACTTCTTCTTTAACGGCAGTTTCCCGCGAAAAGCGCGCGATCAACCCCGCCGTCATTGAAACGATTTCGATCAGGATCGCCTTCCCTTCCTCGGCCCGCTCGGGCATCAGCTGGCCCCGACCCACCAGCACATCCAGGCACGCGGCACATTCCACGCCGGATCCCCGGGCGATATCGAAATACCGGCAGCGCTCGGCATAGGATCGCTTGCCGTTCCCTTCCGCAATGTTGAGCGGAACACTGGTCGATGCCCGGTCCAGCTGATCACGCGCGGCCAGCTTGGATGGCAGCTCTTCAAGCCAGGGAGAAACCCAGCCGACAAAGCGGATGGCCTCGCGATAAACTTTCAGGCGTTCGTGGTCGAAGAGAATTCTCATCGGGATGGAGAGGATAGGGAGAAAGAGGAAAGAGAAAGATCTAAGAGGAAAGATTCAGCACCAAATCCCCGTACAACGTGCTCACGCTGGCGCGCTCGATCTTGAGCGGCACCAGCTCGCCGACCAGCCGGGGGTCGGCGTCGAAGATGCACACGCGGTTGCCGCAGGTGCGGCCGGTGAAGCGGAGCCCGGTCTTGTCCGGCCCCTCCACCAGCACTTCCTCCACCGTGCCGAGAAGCTGCCCGTTCCGGCGCAGGGAGTTCCGCTGCAGGACCGCCAGCAGCTCCTGGTTGCGGTGTTCCTTCACCTCGTCCGGGATCTGGTCCTCCATGGCCGCGGCCGGCGTGCCGCTGCGGACGGAATACTTGAAGATGTAGGCCATGTCGTAGTTGCAGGACTCGAACAGCGCGCGGGTCTGCTCGAAGTCCTCCTCCGTCTCGCCGGGAAAGCCCACGATCACATCGGTCGAAAAATACATGTCCGGCCGCACCGCCCGCAGGGCATCGACGATCTCCTTGTAACGTCCACTTGAATACGGGCGGTTCATCGCCCGGAGGATGCGGTCGCTGCCGCTCTGCATGGGCAGGTGCACGTATTCGCAGAGCTTGGGCAGGCGGCCGTAGGCCTCGACCAGGTCCTGCTTGAACCCGCGCGGATGGGGCGAGGTGAAGCGGATGCGCGCAATGCCCTCAATGGCGTGCACGCGCTCGATCAGCTGCACAAAGGGGGAGATGCCGTCGGTGTGGACGTAGTCGCGCCGGCCGTAGCTGGTGACGATCTGCCCCAGCAAAGTGATCTCGCGCACGCCGCGTTCAGCGAGCTGGCGGCACTCGGCCACGATGTCGTCCATCGGACGCGACCGCTCGTCGCCGCGGGTCTTTGGCACGATGCAGAAGGCGCAGTCCATGTTGCAGCCCTGCTGGATCGACACAAAGGCGCTGACCTGGCGCTCATCCGTCTCCGGGTGGTCGCGAATGGTGTTCTGGGAACCGGCCTCCTCGTCGATGTCCACGATGGACGTCCCCACGGGCACGCCGGCCGCGCGGGCGGCGCGGAGGTTGTCGAGATGACCGGGCACCTGGTGGAACTTCTGCGTGCCCACGATCAGGTCGACGTCGGGCAGGCGGTCGAGGAGTTCGGTGCCGCGGTTCTGGGCCATGCAGCCGAGGATGCCGAGGACGAAGTCGGGGTTGCGCTTCTTGCGCTTGGCAACGTGGCCGGCCTTGCCGATGGCCTTCTGCTCGGCGGCGTCGCGCACGCTGCAGGTGTTGAGCAGCATGATGTCGCACTCGTCCTCGGTGCCGACGATGCGGTACCCCCGGGCGCGCAGCATCGCCGCGACAGCCTCGCTGTCGCGCTCGTTCATCTGACACCCATACGTCTTTATGTGAACGCGGTTCAATTTTGGAAGGGTTGTTCGTAGCCTCACCGCGCAAGGGGTC
>JBGTGS010000065.1:0-5018 GCA_041746615.1 Opitutaceae bacterium
GGGCGCTTGGGCTGCATGAGCTCTACATCCCGATCCCGCCGCCCCGGCCCTGCCCGCCGGACTTCAGTGGAGAGGATGACGATTATGACGACGACGAAGATGACGACGGGCCGCCCCTCACCCACCCGCCCCCCGCCATCCTGCCGCTCACGCGGGAGCAAGCTTTGGCGCGCTTTGATGCCGTCTGTGATTACTACGACGATGACAATGACCTGCTGGACGCCTGGGATGACGCCTGTCCGGGCCTCAGCGATTTCCTCTACGATTCATTGCCCGAGACATTTTCAGACGACGAAACCCATTTGCTCGACGTTGCCATGGCCCTGGGTTGGGCGATCCTGGCCGGGAACGATAAACGGCTTCTCGTGCTCAATCACCACCTGCTGCAGAAGGATATGGTTGAGCGATGGATCCACTTGGAAACGGAGGTGCATGGCGATAGACAGCTTGATCAGGTTCTGCAGTTGGTCCCGGCCCATGGGGAAATCGTCCGTCTGGTGCTCGGTGACCTGCTGTATCGCTTGGAGGAGATGGAGTCCTCCCCGCAGAAGCTCGCGGTGCTCACCTTCGCCATCTGCCGGCTGACCGTGCTTTTACCCGCCTACAGCATGGGGCTCAACCGGCGCTAGCCCGCATCTTTCACAAATCACGGCACCCTGTCATGGAGGTTATTTGTAGGAGCGGCTTTACGCCGCGATAAACGCCGTCCGCAAGCCATCGCGGCTTAAAGCCGCTCCTACGGCCAAGCCCGCATTCTGGTGAAATGTGTGGGCTAGGGTGTGTCTGGGCATTGCCTGGGTTCAACGCTGATGGTTTTTGGGTTGGCCTCGCCGTGGCAGAAGGCAAAAAACAAAGCCGTATGCGCGAGCCCGAACTTCCATTTGACGACCTCCCGCCATCGGCGCTGCCACCCCGGGCGACGGCATTGCGGGTGTTGGCGACGGCGGTGAAACCGCTCAGTCGCAACCAGCGCCGGTTCAACCGGCTGGTGACGAGGATCGAGGATCTGCGCGCCGAGATTGCCGCCACGAAGGTGAGGCTGGACGCGGCCTTGGCCGAGTATGTTGCGCTCATCCACCCGCTGCGCCTCGAAGAACACCGAGTGCGGCGCGATCTGGTGCGGTCGCTGGCCGGGTTCTGGCGGGCGCCTGACGGTTTGGGCAAACGTCAACGGGTGAATCTCCGCGACCTGCTGCTCGCCCAGTTCGAGTTTTTCGAGGCGCATCCTCCTGAGGCGGGGGACGAGGACTTGCTCCGACTGGCCGAGGAGTTGGAGCAGGATGCGGAACGGGAGCAGAATTCCCGGCGGAAAGCGGCCGGTGCCCCGCCATTCGGCGATCCAGATGGAAATGATTGGGACGATCCGTTTGGTGAAGGGAATCCGGCCATGGACGAATTCCTCCGCTCTGTCCAAGAGCAGTTCACCGGCGCGACCGGCCAGGGCGCGACGTCGTCGCCGGGCGGCGAGCCACCGCCTCCGCGAAAACAGACCGCCGCGCAAAAACGCCGTGAACAACGTGAGGCCGAGCTGGAGGCGGCACGGAAGCGGGGGATTTCCACGATCTACAAGCAACTCGCAAAGGTGCTGCACCCCGACCGGGAGCGTGATCCGGTGCGGCATGCGGAGAAGGCGGAGTTGATGAAGCAGCTGACGCAGGCTTACCGGTCGGGGGATCTCCACATGCTCTTGCGGTTGGAACTGGAGTTCATCCATGGCGAGGAATGTCGAACCGCGGAAATGGGGGACGAGAAACTCGCTATCTATTGCGATCTGCTCAAGGAGCAGGTGACCGAGTTGGAGGAGGAACGGGAGCGCCAGGACCTCGATCCGCGCTATGCCGTGTTGAGCGGGCCATTCGGGTTCTTTGCGCACCGCCGGGAGGACCTGACGATGCAGGCGAAGGCGTTGCGTGCACAAATCGAGTCCATGGCCGCCAGCCATGCGCGCCTCACCGGCCCGGAGGCGAAAGCAGAGCTGCGCGAGGCGCTGGCGGCGTTTGCCTCGCTTCGGCGCAGGACGCAACGTTCACCCTTGTTCGATGGGTATTTTTGATCGAAACGATCGCCGGCAAGGCGGTTCAGGAGTCCTCATATTGAAACCTGCGACGGCGGTTTACCGACTATTTTCAAGGGATGAGTCTCATCGTTTGAGCAGCGTTCGACGATCCTGCCTTGAAACAAGCCTTCGCCGAGCAGCACACGATCCGTCGGCGCACCGCAACGGACACAACTGCCGACACCTGTGTGGAGGATCTGGTCTGCTTGGGGTTCCGCCACAGATTCGTGCTCGTTGGGATGGGAGATTGACTCCAACGTATCGGATTCGACCTCCGGAAGGACTGCCCACGGCGCTTCCGGGTCCAGGTACGAACGTGCTGATTCTGGAACGATCTGTCCTGGGCAGCCGACGAAGATCCAGCTGTGGAGTGTGCCCGACCACTTTAGGTGCACGTTGCGCGCGATCCACTGGGTAAGGGCGGATGCGCGGTACGAGCGGACGGGTTTGAATACCAGTGAAGAGGGCTCCGCTCTGCCGATCTCGGTTGGAATCGTCCAGCGCCGTGTTTGGGCTGCCTGGCGTTGCTCCTCTTCGATGCGGGCGCGGGCTTCGGCCTTGCGCTGGCTGTCGAGCCACTTGTCGAATTTGCGCCGCCGCTCCCTTTCCTCGGGGTGGTGCAGGAACCCGCGACCGGAAAACTCATCACCAAGCCACCGTACCAGCCGGGCCTCTCCAGCCCGGGCCTCGGCGATTTTCTCCACCTTTTCGGCGTCGCACGTGGCCCACCAGATCTTGATGTAGTGGCTGAGATTAAGGGCCAGTATGCGCCACGACCGTTCAACGCGGGCACCGAGGAGCTGCCCATAGGTCTTGCGATGCGAGAGGACATGGACGGCGAGCTTGAGTTTCGGTGCGGTGAAATCGGGCTGCGCAGCGTTGGATTCGCTCAACGAGCGAGCGTTGATCTGAAAGCCATCGACACATGTCGCGTACCCGCAGTCGATGACCCATGGCGTGGCCAAGAACTTCATCTCCTTCCCGGGATCCAGGCGTACGCCTGACGCGCGCACCCATTGTTCGCGGCTGCCATGTCCGGGTAGTGCTAGCCGGGCTCCCGGTCGGGAAAGTTGCTCCATCGCCATGCCAAATAAAGATGCCTCGAGCGCATGCCGGCACTCGCGTTGATCGGCGTGAGCGAAGTGATGGACGCGTACCTCTCCCTTGCGGGCGACCAAAGGACCTCGACAATCCGGACAAAAACACGCGCACGCCTTGCCGCGCGCGACATCCCCCACATCGCGCCAACTGCCCGTCGCATCAATCGCGAAAGGAATCTTTCCTCCGCGCATCGCAAGTGGATCAAACCAATTCACGGCACCGACGTTGCATAGCGCAGGCCTGCAATCAATGCATCAACTCGAACACATTTTCCGGGGCATCAAGCCCCGGTTCGGCCTGCCCGGGCAATGCCAGACGCCACTACCCTGACGCCCGTAATGTTCTTCCTCCCATTCCCTGTGCAACCCTTCCGTTCTCAGCCATTCATTATTTCCGTTTTGACGCTTCAAGCCCGGACGATTCGGCTCCAGTCATACCATGGCAAAGCCGAAGATTCCAACGGTCGCACCGGAAGTCTGGCGTACGGTTCTCGATCGATTGATTGAGTTCCGTGAAGCCGAGCCTTGGAAGTGGATGCCTGATTCGGCAGTTGCGGCCTACATCGATTCGTCCGGCCAGCCCTGGTTCGCCTGCGTGTTGGGAAAAGGAAGAGTTGGCGACCAGGCTCCGGCCGCTGGCCATGAGCTTGGGCGCGGAGTCGAAAACTGTTCCCCACTTGGGCTCGGTAGATGAGTTCCGTGCAGGGCTCGAAGAACACATGCGCGGTTCCGGCCCTCCTCGATCCCAGTGACGGGAGGCGGCAGACTGCCGGCAACGAGTAACATCAACCATTAATCATTGACCCCTTCTGACCCGTTATTGACCCCTTCGGACCCGTTCTCAAACTTGCGGTAGACCTTTGGTGGCGCTCCGCCGAGCGCTTTGACAGTATCACAGACATTAGGGTTTGACACCCGTCGTGCCCCGCCGTCGTGCCCCGCGCTTTTGGCCGGCCGATGGTCTTGGCCGGTTGGACCTAATCATCGTTTCCATCATTAGTCACTCGTGGCCATCTGCGCCGTATATCAGCTAGTGTTGAGGTAAGCTGAGCTTGTCTGATTCGGGGGATTTGATGGCCGCGTATGAGAGCCCGAGAGAAGCAGTCGACAAGTAAGGTTTGCTCAACGTCGAGTTGAGCGCCGTCAAAGGCCGGTTCAAGCGCGTATTGCAGAAGCAGTAGGAGAACAATTTCCGAGGCATCCTGTGAAATGGCACTCTTCGAAAACCTGAACTTGATAAATGACATCAAGCCCGTGTCGGGGCAATGGGTGATCACTTCCGGCCGGACACTGATCCGGACCCCATCAATTTCCATGAGTGCATTCCGCCAGACCAATGTATGTTCCCCATTTGGGCGAGATATGTGCTGGACTAGCTCCACGAACCGCCGGAGCATCTCTGAATTATTTGCGAGTTTGGCAGCGTGATTGGGGCTGCGAGGGTCTGTCTGACGCAATCGCTGAGCTGCGGCTTCCAAGTGCCCTACATCAAAAGTGCCATCGTGAAAGCTGCCGGTGATGCCATGCAATGCTGCTTGATAGTATGGTGAACGATGGCTGTTACCGAACTTCATATCTCGTAGCATTCGCCAGCGTTTAGCCCGACTTCCGCTACTGGGAGTGAGAATCGGCTAATTTGCTGCCGATTTTCGCGCAAGTGGCTGCATGGCAGGAGCAGTTTTCCCGAAAGGGCGTGTAGTCCCGACCCAACCCCTTCCCTAACCCGAATATTTCACGAAAAAGGTATCGCGCATCTTGGAACTCTTTGGTAGTCAAAGAGGTGCAAAACAAAACAACCAAGACTACGCGATGCAAAATATCGAAGACAAAGGACTGGGGTTCACAAGCATAAAGGGCCGCAA
>JBGTGS010000066.1:0-12853 GCA_041746615.1 Opitutaceae bacterium
CCTGAGCGACCGAACCCTCGGCGGCGGCCTCGGCGGCGCGTTGCAGGTCCTCGCGGGTCTGCTCCAGCCGGTCACGCTGCTCGCTCATCCGCGACTGGTTTTCCTCGCGGTCCATGCGCTGCTGGAGCTCATCCACATCAGCAAGCATCTGGCGCTGCTCCTCCTGGAGGCGTAGTAGCTGACGGCGCAGCTCCTCGCGTTCCTGCTCGGTGCGGGCCTCCTGGAGGGCGGTCTGAAGTTCGCGCAGGCGTTCGTTGAAATCCTGCTGGCGGCGGGCGAGTTCCTGCAGCCGGTTCATGACCTGCATTTCCTCGCGGCGCTCGGGACTTTGCGGGGGAGCGGCCTGGCGCTGGGTCTCGTAACGGTTCTCAGCCTGGCGGAGGTCAAGCTGTTCAAGCTGGCGCTGGTTGGCCTGCTGGCCACCGCCACCACCGCCGCCACCTTGGCGGCGGGTCACGTTGGTGTCGCGTGGTGCCATGCGCAGGAGTGCTTGATAGGCAGCCTGCTCCGCTGCGAGCGCGGGGCCGAGCGGTCGTGGCGAGGTAGGCGCCAGTTGGAGTTGGGCCAGCGCTTTTTCCATTTCCTGAGTGACCGCCGCCCACAATGCCTGGGAGGGGGGATCGAAGGCCTCGGCCTGACCCGCCTTCGCCTGCTGCAGGGCCTGAGCCTGGGAATCGCGGACCGTGGACACGTCCTCAGTGTAGGACGGGACGTTCGGGTTGCGCTGGAGCCGCCAGGTCGCGCTGATGATCTGTTTCTGCAGATCGACAAGCTCCTGCTGCTGACCTCCCGATTGCTGACCGCCCTGCTGCTGGTCGCCGCCCTGCTGCTGACTCTCGCGGAAGATCTCGTCGAACGGGCGCACCTCGGCGAAGTAGAGGTCGCTCATGGTGCGACGCATCTCGCCGTCAGGTCCGATGTCGTCGGCCCACAGGAACCACGAGATCAACTGCTCGGGCTGCACCCCGAGATCCTCCAGATGCAGCAGGTGATCAAACGAACGGCGCTCACGGCCGGGCAGATCGCGGCCCAGCTCCAGAAATTCTGTTTCCTGGCCGGCCAGGGTGTAGCCCAGCCCGAAGACCGGTGAACCAAAGTCGTCCCAAACCGTGCCGGAGAAACCCAGTTCCTCGAGGGCGGAGGGACGCACGTCCCCCCGCGGTGAGACGATGCGCAGCTCCGGCGGACGGTTGGGCTGGACCTCGATGACGAACGGAATGGCCCGCTTGTTGGCGCGACCGTCGGCATCGACGAGTTGGAGATCGTAAGTTTGCGAGGCCACCAGCGGATGATCCGCCAGCGTGGCCACCGCCCGCCGGGAGTCGACGATGAGCGGGATGCGGGTTTTATCCGCATCGCGGCCCACGAGGACAGCGGACTCAACGGGTTTGTTGAGTTGCAGCGCAAGGTCGAGCTGTGTGCCTTCGACCGCCGTGACCCGACGGGTATCCTCGATCCGCCGCTCTGGCAAATCGGTGTAGGCGGGGTAAACGAGCCCGACGTCGGCGCGTTCCAGTCGCGGGTGTTCGAACACCGTGACCTTATAATCGCGGGTGCGGCCGCCCGCGTATTCGAGGTGATAAAAAAAATCAGTTTCGACCGTGGCGACGCTCCCGCCGAACACGGGATCGGCCAGACTTTTCACCAACGGGATGCTTGAGGGACCGCTGGGGGTGCCGCGCACCACGAGGGTGACGGACGCCGGCAGCTCCCGGGCGAAACGGGCCAGGACCACCAGGCTCTCCCCTTTCTCGATGCTGGTGTCGCCGGGCGTAACCGCCACGCTGGAGTCAGCCGGGGAGAACCATCCACCCCCCACCACGACTCCGGGCTGGGCCTGCCACAGGACGAGTGCCAGCAGGACCATCGCAGCCAGGTGGGCACCGTGGGCGAGCACGAGGTGCGAGCGGGGAATGATCTTCCGCCAATCACTCTCCTGGCTGCGGGCCACCGCCTCCTGAAGCAGACGGAACTGGAAATAACCGATCCCGTTGGGGGAATCGAAGTGCTGCTGCACGGCGGTGATCAACACACCCCCCAGCTCCGGGTGCTGTTTCTCAATCTTCTGCGCGATCCAACGGTAGTCCGGGGTCGCACGATAATGGCGGATCGCAATCACGATCGAGGTGGCCAGGGCCGCCACGATCAACAGGGGCAACACATAAGCAGGAGCCCCATCGCCGCGTGCCGTGAGGTAAAGCAGGCCCATGCCGGCCAGCGCGGCAGCGGACCAGCAGACACTGAGTTTACGCCAGAGACCGACTTGTTGATGACGCCTGATGACCCGCCGGAGATTGGTTCTTAAAAAATCGTCCATCATGGGGTGATCCCTTCGGGTGAGGTGGTGCGCCGGGCGGTCCAACCGGCCAGCGCGGATTCAACCAACAGGACGAGCAGGGTTGCGATGATGAACCAGCGCCAAAGCTTCTGGCGGGCCTCGGTTTCCATGCCGCGGAGGACGACCTGGCGTTCCTCGACCCGGGCGGCCTCGATCGCGGTTTGCATCAGGGGTGCACCGAGGCGCTCAAAATCGTCGGACATCAGGGGTGTCAGCCGGGTTTCGGCAGGATCGAGATTGACCGCGTACCGCAGGGTGCTCGCACCGGATTGGATCTGATAAACCCCGGGTTGAAGCGTGTTCGCATAATTCACGGTGCCGGCGGCGATGCCATCGGTGGTCCCGTCGGGACGGCGCACCACGTAATCACCCTCGCTTCCCGTCACCGGTAGCGGATCCCCGACAAAATGCTGCAGCGGTGGCAGGCCGGCGCCGCCGGAGAGTTCGAGCAGCGAATACAGCAACGGTACAAACTTCGAGGAAACCACCAGCTGGCTGTCAACGGGGGCCCAGCTGGAGGTGAACAAAACAATCCGACCGCGACCCACGGGAACATCGAGCACGGCGGGGTCGCCGGAGTCAAAGCCCGCCACCACGCGGGCGTCGGGAATGGCCCCCGCATCAACCCGCCGGTGCCGCCAGAAATGAATCTTGGTGAAATCACTGTAGCGCGGATCGGCGAAGGGCGAAAAGAGCGGATGGCGGAAATCGATTTCGGCGAGCATGGCGTAGCGGGCAGGACGCACCTCATCCATCGCCAGGCTGTCCAGCCCGAGCAGGCCGGCCAAAGTGGGTGCGGATTCCGGGCTGCCGGCAACCACCACGATGGTGCTGCCAGCGACGGCCAGCGCACGCAACTCGGCCACGCGGGTCGCGGGCAGCGGATCCGTGACGAACAACAGCGAGGCCGCCCGGGCCGCCTCGGGGGGCAGGGGTTGGGCCGGTGGGCTTGCCACCACATCAACGGCAAGTCGTGGTGTATCCGGAAGCGCACGTTGCAGGAAAAACCGTGGCTTGGTGCTGTCCTGCGCCGTATCCGCCCCCAGATAAAGAACGCTGAGCCGCTTGGTTTCGGGGGGGATCACAAACAGGTGATTGTCAAAATCCTCATCATCACCGGTCAGGGAGATCCGGCTGATCCCGTCGGTCTCGGCCGGGACGGGCACGGGAACCACGCGACTCTGGCCGGGTGGAACATAGATCTCGAGCGGTTGACCGGCGAAGCCGGTTGGGCCGGGCCGCATCCAACCCACCCTGAAGAGTTCCTGGGTGGAGGTGACATCATTGGTCACCCGAATCCTCACCACCGGTTCGCCCGGACGCTCCACATCGGCCGCATCCGTCAACAATTGCAGGCTGGCATTGGTCACCCCACGCGACCGGACCGGATCCAGCACAAGCTCCACCCCGCGGGGCCATTCGAAGGATGGCAGCGCCTCCATGCGGGCGCCTTCCTGCTGGTCGCTGATCAGGACTATTCGTCGCCGTCCCGGAACCTGCTCCTCCCCGGTGTCATCCAGCATCTCAGCCGCCCGCATGAGGGCCGTGGCCAGCTGGGTGGATTCCCAACCGGGTTCGATCGCGGAAAGCCGCCCAGCGGCCTGACCGGCACGATCACCCACGGGCAGCGCCACCCACTCGTCAAAATCCATGAGCACATTCATCTGACGGCCAAAGGCGACGAGGGCCACCCGGTCGCCTGCACGGGCTTCGCGCAGGGTGGCGGTCGCACGCTCCCGGGCCGCGGCCCAAAGACCATCCCGGCGCATGCTCGCGCTCACATCGACCAGCACCACGATCCGGTTCGCCAGACCGGGATCACCCTCGGCGATCACGGCCTCCTGCACAAAGGGACGGGCAAAGGCAAAGGCCACGAGCGCGAGGGCCAGGCAGCGCAGGAGCAGCAGTAGGATATTTTCGAAACGGCTGCGCTTGTTCAGGCGGGGCGGTGACGGACGCAGGAACATCAGCGAACTGAACACCGTACGCTCCCGCGTGGTCCGGCGGACCAGATGAAAGATGATCGGGCCCGCGATCGCCAGGGCGCCAAAGAGGAAGAGGGGCGCGAGAAAGCTCATGACGCGGCAGGGTTGGCGGCGCGGGCCATGGTGCGGGTCTGCCGGCCACGGCGCATGCGCGACTGGAGAAAATCAAACAGGGCCAGTTCCAGGGGCTGGTCGGTTGAGAGCCGGTGATGGCTGGCACCGAGTTTCTGGCAGACCGTCCGCAGAGAGGCCGCATGCTCCTCGAACTGGCGCATGTACTCGTCGCGGGCCGCGCGCGGATCAATGTAAAGGGTGCGGTCGGACTCGGCGTCCTGGAACATGGCCGGCTGGTCGAAGCCAAGGTTGATCTCCGCAGGATCCTGGATTTGGAAAACGGTGACCTCGTGACCGCAGGCCGTGAGGCCCAGCAGGCTGCGCTCGAGGCGGTCGAGCGGCGCCAGAAAATCCGAGATCAGCACGAGCAGGCCTCGCTTGCGGACGAGCGTGGTGATGCGATCGAGCGGAGCGATCAGATCGGTGCCTTTGCCTGCCGACGGCCGCTCGAGCGTGTGCATGAGCTGGCGAAGGTGGCTCGCGCGGTGGCGCGCGGGCAGGAAATCCCGCACCTGCTCCTCGAAGGTCATCAGGCCGACCGCGTCGCCCTGGCGGTGGAGGAAGTAGGCCAGGGTCGCCGCCAGCGTGGCCGCATACTCCGCCTTCGTATGGCCGGCGGAACCGTAGTTCATCGACTTGCTCTGGTCGGCGATGACGTGGCAGCGCAGGTTGGTCTCATCCTCGAACTTCTTGATGCAGTAGCGGTCGCTGCGCGCGTAGACGCGCCAGTCCACGTAGCGGGGATCATCCCCCGGCGTGTACTGGCGGTACTCGGTGAACTCCACGGAGAATCCATGGTACGGACTGCGGTGAATTCCGCTCCAGAACCCCTCGACGACGGCGCGCGCCCGCAACTCGAGGTTGCGGATGGCCATCAACACCTCCGGGGCGATCAGCCTGGCGGCGGGCAGCGAGGGGGCGGCGGCGGGCATTGTAGTTTTAAGTCAGGTACACAGCTCAGCGGGTGAGCGGCTCGGGAATGGACTCGACCAGACGGCGGATGACCTCGTCGACCCGGATGCCCTCCGCCTCCGCCTTGTAGTTGAGGAGGATGCGATGGCGCAGCACGGGCGCGGCGATGGTCTGGATGTCCTTGAGGCTGACATGGGCGCGGCCCTGCAGAAGGGCGCGGGCCTTGGCCCCGAGGATGAGGTACTGGCCGGCGCGGGTGCCCGCACCCCACCCCACCCAGTCGTTGATGAAATCCGGCGTGCCCGGCTGGTGCGGCCGCGAAGCGGCGGACAGCTGGACGGCGTAGCGCACCATCTCCTCCGCCACCGGGACGGAACGGACCAGCTGGTGGAAGCGCAGGACATCCTCGCCGCTGAAAAGGGGCTCGATTTCCTGCGGACGCCCGCCGGTGGTGCGAGTGACCACGCTGACCTCGTCGTCAACCGGAAGGTAGTCGACGATGATGTTGAACATGAAACGGTCGAGCTGGGCCTCAGGCAGCGGATAGGTGCCCTCCATCTCGATGGGATTCTGCGTGGCGAGGACGAAGAACGGCTCGGGCAATGGATGGCGGACGCCCACGGCGGTGACCTGGTGCTCCTGCATGGCCTCGAGGAGGGCGGCCTGGGTCTTCGGCGGGGTGCGGTTGATTTCGTCGGCCAGAATCATGTTCGCGAAAACCGGGCCGTGGACGAAGGTGAGCCGGCGCTCACCGCCGACGTCCTGAAGGATCTCCGTGCCGGTGATGTCAGCCGGCATGAGGTCCGGCGTGAACTGGATGCGCTGGAATTTAAGGTGGAAGATCTGGGCGACCGATTTGACGAGCAAAGTCTTGGCCAGCCCGGGCGCGCCGGTGATGAGGCAGTGCCCGCCGGCGACAAGCGCCAGCATGATCTGCTCGATCACGTCGCGCTGGCCCACGATGACCTTGGCGAGTTCCTGCTCGATCCGGACCCGCCCGGCGATGAGGAGCTCGGCCGTCTGCTGGTCGTCGTTGAAGGAGCCGGAATTGACGGGGGGCGGTTCGGTGGCGGGATTGGTTGGGGTGATGAAGCTCATTGAATCAGTGGGTCATGGTGTGGAAAATGATGTTAATCCCCAGGGGGTAGGCGATTTTCTCGGAGAAGTTGTGGAAGTAGTAATCGCTATCGCCCTCGCGTTCCCAACCATCACCGTTGTCGGTGTTATGGGTGGCGAGAACCATGAGGCGCCCCTTGTCGTCAAAGAGCGCGCGATGGTGGACGGTTTTGGCATCCTCCCTCTCCCAGGTGATGCCATCGTACTGGCTGCGGATGCCTTGGTTTACCGCCGGCACCTGGCCCTTTTCCTTGATTTCAAAGACGGCTCGATAAAGGGGATGCTCCAGCGGGAGCTCGACGAAGTTGCGCTCAGGAAAGACGTCCTTGAAGACGCGGGCTACATTGGCCCATTCGGCCTCCCCCCAGAAATCATCCATCATGAGGAAACCGCCATTGAGCAGATACTCGCGCAATATCGTCGTTTCCTCGGGGCTGAACCAGAGCCGGCCCGGCTCGACAATGTAAAGGAATGGAAAGTCCAGCAGGTCGGGATCGGTCAGCCGAAGGATCCGCCCGTCGGGATCCACTTTGATCGAAGTCATCTGCTGCAACCGGAAGGACAGGTTGAGATCACTGTCGGGCATATCGATGCTCCACCGTCGATCGTAGCCATCCCCGTACCGGACGCGAACAAAGGTGAAGACGTCTCTCTCAAAGCCCTCCGGGTTGTGCCATACGGGTGTACCCGTGCTGTGGGAGGCAACCTCCCGGGCGGTGCGGATGTCATCGTAGGCGGATCCCCAGCCGCGACCTCCGCCCCAAAAGCGCTGGGCCATGACCATGCCGGTGATGAAGCAGACCACCAGGAGGATGAAGGGGGTCTTTTTCACAGGGCGGCGGTGGTTGGGGCGGGAGGGGTGGACTCGGCCGGCGCCTCACCAGCTGCGGATTCACCGGCAACAATATCCTGAAGCAGTTTCAGTGCCTCGCGAAAACGCGGGGCCTCCTCGAGAGCCTGCAACACATGCAGACGCGCAGCCAGGTCGTCGCCGGTCTGGTGCAGCCAGTTGGCGAGCGTGAAGTGAACCTCGGCCGGATCCTGGGGATCGAATTCGAGCAGGGTGCGATAAGCGGTGATTGCACCGGGAATATCTTCAAGGCCGGCCTTGGCCTGACCCAATACGCGGTGGGGCGGTGCCACCAAGGGATTCACGGCCAGATAACGTTCGGCATTGAGTTCCAGGTTCTCCCAATCCTGATCAGCCGCGGCCAGTTCCATGAGTCGAAGATAGGCGTCCACCGCGGCGGAGTCCACCGCCGCCCACACTGATAGTACCTCCCGCTCCTTGGCGATGTCCCCCAAGGCCCGGTGGGCCTCGGCCAGTCGGCGATAGGCGCTGTCGGTTCCGGCCTGAGTGGGATACCGCGCGACGATCCGGTCCAACAAGTTGATCACGCCCTGCCAATCGTTGCGATCCGCAAGCTGACCGGCCTGCCAGAGGGCGGCCCAGAAATTGTCAGGGTTGTCCCGCGCCCATTCGGCAAGCTGCGGAGCCGCGGCAGGTTCCAGCAGCGCCGGGTCGGGCCGGGTCCAGTCGAGCCCGCGGCCGAGTCTCTCAGCCTGCTCCCGGGCATAGACGGAGAACTCGCGCTCGATGTTGGCCATGGCCGTCGTGTTTGCGGCAATGGCCTGGTTGATCTCGGCACCCGCGCCGAGATCCCGAAGGATGGCACGCAGGCTTTCGAGTCCGAATCGCTCGATGATGAACTCGACCACCAGGGAGGATTGAAAATAGGCAAACTGGAGGTGCAGGGGCGACCGGGGAGCGAGGAACGCGGAGCTCAGCAGCGATACCGGAGTGGCCTGGTCCGCCAGGATCATCTCCCGGTAACGAGGGTTCATCCGATCACCCCACGCAGCATTGGCCAGGCGCTCCTCATAAACCGAGATTCCCTCGCTCAGCCAGCGGGGCATGCGGTTGTTGGTCAGCTGGAGGGTCACCACATGGCAGAACTCATGCCAGAGCACAGACTCCCAGTTGACCGCCTGACCGGAATTGGCCGCCGGGCTGTTCGCCGTGACCAGACGGCCAAAACAGACGCCGAGGTAGCCGGGCACGTCGGGCACCCCAAAGGTGCGGACGGCAAAATCTCGCTGGTCTGCGAAGATCTCCACGATCGTCGGCGTCGCCAAGGTGGCCCCGTACTTGTCGACCAGCTGGTCACTGGCCCGGGTCAACAGGTCGAGCACGCGGGGACCGTAGACCGCCGCTTCGTGACTGGTCATGCGGATGATGAAGTCGTCGGTGGCGATGGTCCGGTACTCCTTCATGGTGTCGCTGAGCGTCACCAGATTGAAGGCCTCGACATCGTAACCATCCCGGGCATGCACCTCGCGGATGAGCCGCCAGCCCTCCTCCTCCTGGCCAAGCCGAAGAAGATCACTTGCGAGTTGGGCCTTGGCGCGCAGGAAGCGGGGGTCCATGTCGAGGGACTTGCGCTGATAATCCGCACCCTCGGCAAAACGGTACTTTTGGGAAAGGGTGCGGCCGATGATATGATCAACCTTGGGATTGCGGGACCACGAACGCAGGGCTTCCTCGCGGGAAATCCGCTCGCCGACGGACTGGTTGCGCAGGTGGGCGATGGCGGCATGGTAGGCCCAGGCCTCGGGACTGGACGGATTGATCTCCCGCGCCTCGCCGAGCAGGTTCTCCGCCTCCCGGTAGTTCTCAGCGGCAATCTGATGATCGGCGTGCAGCAACAGGCTGGGCACATGCCGGGGATTGTATTCCAGCGCGGCCGCAAGGGAGGCCAGCATGACTCCCCGGTCACTGTTCTCATAGGCTTGGGCGAGACCGTAATGCATGTCAGCATCCTCTGGAAAGCGCGCCACCCCTGCATGGAAGGCCGTGGCCGCCAGCGCATAGTCGTGCTTGGCCAGGGCCAGCTCACCCTTGGCCAGGTAAATGTCGCGCAATTCAGGCTGCGCCCGCTCCGCCGCCTGGTAGATGCGATCAAGAACTTCCTTCGGATCGGCCCCCATGATCAGGGCCATCCGCCCAAAGGTGATCAGGTTCACCGGATCCCGGTAACTCCAAGGCTGGGTGGTCACGAGCACGCGGATGGAATCGGTAAGCTCTGTCGCCTTCTCCTCCATGCCGTTGCTCAGGGCCACTTCACGGCCGAGGAGGCGGATGCGGATGCTGCCGGGCTGCCGGGAGAGCGCCAGTGTGAGGGCGGCATTCGCGTCGGCATAGCGCCCTGTGCTCATGAGCGCCTCAATACGCAGCCGGTGCCAGTCCTCGTCGGCCAGTGGTTCGGAACGAATGACGTGTGCAGCCGCCGTCTCCGCTTCCTCATAGTTTCCGGTACGCAGAAGCTTCCAGCCAGCCTCCAAACCCATGGCGGACTGCGCCTGTAGGAAACCGGTGGTCAGCAGCAGTAATGCAACCAAAAATCCTGTCCGCAGACCCGGGCAGCCTGTGGGGTGATGATGATGGCTGACCCTCATGAACTACGGTTGGCCGCGATTGGAATTATTTCAAGGCAGGGAAGACTTAATGTGATGATGAAGGATGGGGCCTGCCGGCATCAGCGCAAAGCCAGCCGGGCCGCCGAGCCCGTGCGCACCACCAGAATGCGCGCCTCATGGCCCGCGAGGTCGAGGGGAACGGTCACCGAATCACCCCGTCGGACCGCCCCGACAACGACCTCAATCCGTCCGGACCTGGCATCCCAGCTTTCAACCCGGCCTGTACCCGTTAAAGTGATACGGCGGGAGACCTTCTCTTCGGATTCATTGAAGATGAAATACACCTCGGCGTCGCGGAGGTTGCGGTGCATCACCTTGACCGCTGGTGCCGGGTGGTCGAGTGCAACGGACCCGAAACCGGCGAGGGCGTTGAGAACCTCGGGCGTCACCTCGGGGGCCGCCTCGTGCACCGCCCAGGAAAGATCGGCCGGCGGCATCGCGGCGCGGAAGGAACGGCCAACCGCCAGGGTGGGTTCGCCACCGGTGAAGATTACGCGCCCGCCGGCTTTCGCAAAGGTTTCCAGGCGGTTGAGCGCCCGGCGCGAGATCGCCGTCGCCGAGGGGATGATCACCGCGCGATAGACCTGGCCGCTGAGGTTGCGCAGTCCCCCACCCTCCGGCACAAGGAGGCTGGCCAGGGCATTGTCATCCACAAAGTCGAAATCACGCTGGTTTTCCAACAACTGCCGGGCGACGGTCATCGCCCCTTTATTGGCCTCGTTGTCCCCGAGCCAGAGGCTGGTCGTCGGGTAGTACACCGCGATCGACGCGGACGGACGGCCCTGGGTGAGCAGGAACTGTACGCGGTTGACGTACGCAATGATATCCGTGAACCCCGGTTCCTCCAGGTAGCGGATCGGTTGTGGCGGCGCGGGCTCGCTGGCTGGGGCCGGGATCGGCTGGGCCCGGGGCGGACGGGGTGCCGAGGAAGGCTGGTACATGAACTCAAAGAGATTGATGCCACGGACGAACTGATAGTTCACGCCGAAGCGGACCTGGTCGAGGTTCGGCCTCGGAGTGTAACCCGCGAAACTTTCACTGCCCGCGCGGGGCCGGCCGTAAAGGTGGGCGGCGGACGATGCATACTTCACGAAGTCGGCCACCTTGCCGGGCCAGACCTGGTTCCAGATCACATGGATGCCGGGGATCTGCACCTGACGCATGACCTTGAAATAATCACCCGTGGAACGGATGAGACCGGGCATGTAGTGGTCGTTGTTGAGATGGGTCGTGTATTCGAGGCCGTTGGCCGCCGCCCATTCGGACTGCATCGAGAAAAAATGATCCGCAAACAGGTCGGACCACACATCCCAGTAATCGGCTTTGGCGCACCGGGCATCCTCGGGCATTTGAACCGGGGGCATGCCCCGGGCGCCGAGATGGGCGAAAAAGGCCAGATACGGCTGTGGATCATAGCCTTTACGACGCTGAAATTCCTCCACGATCCCCGGGGTCCAGGGCGTGTGTCCAAAGTCGGCCTTTTCGCCGCAGAAGCCCATGATCGCGGTCCCGAAAAGATCACCCATGTGGCGTTTGTACTGCTCGTGTGTCCATTCGATGAATTGCCTCCCTGCTTCCGGGTTGATCAGGTCACCCATGGCATTCACCACCGTCTTCGCCCGGGTGGGGTCGTTGACCGCACGGGTCGCCGGCGTCCGGAACTGGTGATCGACGATCAGGAGCTGCCATTCGCCTTCCGCAGGTGCCGTGAAACGAACCTCACCATCCGTCAGGGGCACGGACCGGCTCTCACCGTTTCGTCGGTTCTGGGCAATGACGCCCACCACCTCATCAGACAGGGTGCGGACTACCTTGTCGCCCGCCGATACCTCAATCCGTTCGCTCACAGCCAGACCCTGCATGCGCAGATCAGGACGTTCCCGGGAAAATCTGCCGCCGGCGAAACCACTCGGAGATTTGCCTTCGTCTTTGATCCACACCCGCATGCCTCGCTTGTAGGCCTCTTCGGCGGCAAAGCGCACCAGCCGGAACCAGCCATCCGTGAGGTACGGGGCGTTGCCCATCTGGTAACCTGCCTCGATGGTCACGGCTCGCAGACCACGGGCATGCAATGTATCAAGATCGCGGGCAATGACTTCCTCCGACATCATCCCGTCCCAGCCCCAAGTCACTGTCGCTGCGTACTCAGAAGGCGGGTGCTCAAAGGATGCCGCCACCTCACGGGCCGTCGGCATCGTCAACTGCTGCCAGGGACGCTCCGCAGCCATGATCTGGTTCAACAGGATGGCGATGAAAACGAAGTCTATGACGGCTGATTTCATGATGGACAGCGGGCGCTGCACAGGAGACGCCCGAACCAAGCCGGGGTTTCCACAGACTGTGTCTCGCCTTGTCCATCCCGTCAATTTTACCGACCCACCCGCCCGAACGATCCAGCGGGTTGCGGTAACACCCGGAAAGGCCTTCCGGGTAACAACCGCGCATAACGCGTCAGGCCTTCCCGGCGAATTTTCGCTGCGCCGTGAAAAGTTCGCGCAGGTCGAGGCTGAGTTTGTCCTGGAGGGCCTGTAATTCGCGGTAGCGCGCCACCCTCGCCCGATCCGGCTGGCAGCGGGTGGCTTCGTTGATCGCCACCGTTCCCCCGGTGAAGGTCGTGATCGCGGCCTTCGGTTTGTCCCGCCGGGCCAAGGCCCACGCCGCTTGGATCGCCCCGCCAAGCGCCGCGCCTTCGTCCTCGACCATCGCGACGACGGAAACGCCAAAAATATCCGCCATGATCTGACGCCAGACGGGTGACTTGGCCCCGCCACCGGTGACGCGGATTTCCTTCGCCTTCACCCCCAGCGCGGCGAGGCGGCGGAGTCCGTAGTTCATACCCATGGTCACCCCTTCCATCGCCGCCCGGGCGATGTGTCCGGGGTTGAAAGTCTGGCCGTTGAGCCCGAGCAGC
>JBGTGS010000067.1:0-9480 GCA_041746615.1 Opitutaceae bacterium
ACCAACAGCGTGGTCACCGCCCCGGAGGCGAAGGCCTTGGCCGGCGTGCCCGTGAAGCGCACGAGCACCCGCCGCAGCGCCTCGCCCGCAAAGGCCTTGAGCCCGTCCGTCAACAGCACCATCCCGAGCAAAAACAGCCCGATGCCGCCGAGCAGCTTGAAGACCAGCGCCGTCATGGCCGGCCCCCACGATCAGCGATGGAAAGCAAACCCGGAAATTCACCGGTTGGCAGGTTGGGAAAAGTGCAGTACAAGATGCCGATTCTAACCACGCCAAGCTGACGCGCAAGCCGTTCGCCACACCGGCACCGAATCCCAGCCCATCCGCCCATCCGCTTTCAGCCTTCAGCCCGCCAAAGGCGGGTAAACCTTTCCTCCCTCCCATGTCGTTCTCTGAATCCTACCTGACCACCGCCACCGCGATGCTCGCGCGCTCCTGTGAGGCCAATGCCGCCACCCTCCGCACCTGCGGTGCGCTTATTGGCGCCTCCGTCGCGAAGGGCGGCGTGCTCCACACCTTTGGCAGCGGCCATAGCGAAATCATCGCCCGCGAGATCATCGGCCGCGCCGGTGGACTCATGTGCGTCAGCGGTATCTTCGACCCCGGTGCCGGTTTCTCGGAAAACGTCGCCGGCTACGGCACCCGCCTCGCCGAACGCTACGACAACACCCACGGCCTCCACGCCGGCGAGGCCATCATCGTCATCTCCAACTCCGGCAAGAACTGCTCCCCCATCGAGGTCGCCCTCCACGCGAAGAAAAAGGGCCTCACCGTCATCGCCCTCACCGCGCTG
Source organism: Opitutaceae bacterium (assembly GCA_041746615.1). Classification (GTDB taxonomy): domain Bacteria; phylum Verrucomicrobiota; class Verrucomicrobiia; order Opitutales; family Opitutaceae; genus CAMAXB01. The sequence goes on from JBGTGS010000067.1 coordinate 794, forward strand.
AGCATGAGCACGACTGCGAAGACCACCCACCCCGGCGGCAAAAACCTCCACGCCATCGCCGACCACGTCCTCGACAACAGCGGCGTCCCCGGCGACGCCATCGTCGCGATACAACCTGGCCTACAAGCAGGCGCAACCTCCACCCTCATCGGCGCCACCCTCCTCAACCTGCTCGCCCTGGAGGTCATCGATTGGCTTGTCCAAAACGGGCATCCCCTTCCCCTCGTCCAAAGCCAGAACCTTCCCGGCGGCATGGAGCACAACATCGAGCTCGCCAAAACCTACCGCACGAGATTGAGCAAGCTTATCGGATGACTGAAACCAGCCACAGAGAACACGGAGCCCAGACACAGAGGTCACGAAGTTAAACCCGGGAATACAAATGATCGTCTCTGTGAACTCTGTGTCTGGGCTCCGTGTTCTCTGTGACTTACTCCGGATCGTCTACCACTCTCCATGAAGATCGGCATCGACGGCGGCGGCACCAAGACCGAACTCATTCTCATGGTTGCGTCCGGCCAGGTCTTGGCTCGCCAGCTCACCTCCGGCAGCAATCCCAGCATCTGCGGTCCGGATGAAGCGCGCCGGACCGTGGAGGACGCGCTCAAGGCCCTCACCCGCGGAATCAACCCTTCCAATGTCACCCTCACGCTCCTGTGCATGGCCGGCAGCCAAAGCTTCTGGCAGGAAACCGCCGCCGGGCTCTCCGGCTACGGAAAGGTTCTGACAACCGACGACTCCCTGCCAGTTCTCGAACTCGCCACCGGCGGCGAGCCCGGTCTTGTCCTCCATGGCGGCACCGGTTCCTTTGTCGCCGCCCGGACGGAGCGCGGTTCCGGCGACGACATCCTCAACGCCCACTACGCCGGCGGACTCGGCTGGCGCTTCGGCGATCCGGGCAGCGGTTACGATCTCGGCCGCCGCGCCATCGCCCGTGCGTTGCTCGAACTTCAGGGCTACCGGCCCGCCTCCGGTCTAAGCACGGCCCTGCAAACCTACATCGGCCTGGATGATGCCGCCGCCATCTCCCGGTTCCTGTATGCTCATGCCGAGCCCAACAAAATCGTCGCCGCTTTAGCCCCGGCGGTGCTCGACCTCGCCGCCGACGGCGAGGCGTCCGCGCGGGAGATCGTCGCCGCCTCGACCGGTGAACTGATCGACATCGCCCAAGCTGTCGCCTTGTCGTTGTTTCCCGGCCAGGCACCAGCTTTCCTCCGCGCCGGCCTGAGCGGACCGATCCTCACCCACCCCGCCGCCCTCGCCGCGCTGACCCCACACTCAACGTTCAACTTCACGCCCGTGACGCCGCCGCCCATTGAGGGCGTGCAACAGCTCCTCGCCCGCTTGACGGCATGAACCCAGAGATGACCACCCTCGATCCACCCGTCCTCCTCCCCGAATCCATCTGGCGCGAGCGCCAGCGGGTGCACGAGGCGCGCGTGCGTGCCTGGACGGATCCACACCAGGCCCGGGCCGCGCGCGGCCATAAGCATCCGGTCTACGATTTCCTCTTTTCCTACTACGCTTTCCGCCCCGCCTGGCTGCGACGCTGGCATCCGGGTCCGGATGTCGTCCTCGCCGGAGAAGCCGCCCGCGACTTCCTCCGGTGGTCTGAGTATCAGGAAACCGGTGACGGCGTCGCCGTCAATCCCGCCGCCCTGCCCGCGCAGCGCCGCGATTTCGTCGTTTGGCTCCGCGACCTGCTCGCCGCCATGCGGGACCGGCCGGCCTTCTACGGCTGCTTCGGCCTGCACGAGTGGGCCATGATCTACCGGCAGTCCCCGGAGGAGGTGCGTCACAACGCCTGGCCGCTGCGCTTCCCGCCTGACGAGCTCGCGCGTATCGTCGAGGCCAACCCGGTGTGCTGCTCGCACTTCGACGCCTTCCGCTTCTTCACCCAACCGGCCCGTCCGCTCAATCGATTACAGCCCGACCGCGCCACGTCCCCGCAGCTCGAGCAGCGCGGCTGCCTGCATGCCAACATGGATCTCTACAAGTGGTCCTTCAAACTCGCCCCGTTCACGCCGTCGGAACTGATTGCCGACTGCTTCGAGCTCGCCCGTGACATCCGCGAAACCGACATGCGGGCCAGCCCCTACGATCTCGCCCCACTCGGCTTCGCGCCGATCCCGATCGAGACAGCCGGGGGCCGTGCGGAATACGAACGGCACCAGCGGGCCTTCACCACGCGCGGCGAACCGCTGCGGGAACGCCTCATCGCCCTGTGCGACCGGCTGCTCAATCCATAGGGAAATCCGGTGGTGGTCAGTGCCGATAATGGTGGTTGCGAGTTTACCCGCCACCGGCGGGCTGGTCTCGCAACGTGGCGTGCAAGCACGCCACCTACCTCAGAGAGCCATGTTCAAACGCCAAAGAATTTTATAGAACGATAAAATTGAGGTGCAGCTGTTACGGCAGGTGCGAAGGTAGGGCACTTTCTCCGAGAGCGCCGCCCGGTGCGGCCGTGCGCCGACGATTTCTGTCACAACACAACGGGGATCTATTCGCCTTCGCGGCGCATTGGGGACAAATGCGCCCTACCCGCAGCAGCAACCGGTCACACTACCATTGAGTCCGCTCAGCGCTGCGCGCTGCGGCGGCGGCGCCACCAGACGAACGCGCCGCTCAGGCCGATGAAGATCGCACCATAGGTCGAGGGCTCCGGCACGGGCGTCACCTGCAGGTCGTACGACTGGTACTTGGTGTCGTCGCCGCTGAAACCGGTGAAGACGATGCGGGATAGATCCACGGAGTTCGGAGGCAGCAGCGAATAGAAGTAGTCCACCGTGTCCGTCCAGTTCTGCACCGTGAGCGTGTAATCTCCTGTAAAGTTGATCGCATTGAAAGTGGCGGTGGAGGCCCCCCCGAAGTCGAGAATGGAGTTCCCGCTGATGGTGAGGGTGTCGAAGGCGTGGGTGAAGCCGCCCAGGCCAAGGATGCCACCACCCAGCTCGATGCCAAGGGACGTGTTGCTGATGGCCGCGCCGAGGTTGAGCGTGTAATCGGCGTCGGCCAGCTTGAGCGAGCCCATCCCGGCAAGGGTGCCGGAGAAGGTCGTGGCCAGGGGGCTGCCAAGGCCGGTGCCGAGGGTGAGGGCGCCGCCGCCGAAATCCACCGTGCCGGCACCCGCGAGGCTCTGCACGCTTTCGGAAAAGCCGTTCAGCGCGAAGAGCGCGCCCGCCGCGACCACCACATCGCTGGCGTCCGCGATGCGGTTGCTGGCGCCGAGGCGCAGCGTGCCGCCGTTGATCAACGTGTCGCCCGTGTAGGTGACCGCGCCATTGAGGGTCAGGATGCCGGCGCCTTCCTTGGTGAGATTGCCCGTGCCCGTGCTGACGGCGCCGTTGAGAGTGATGTTGCCCGCACCGCCGACCGTAAGACTGCGGTGGGTGGCGGTGATGTTGCCGGTGACGGTCAGGTTGCCGGAGCTGGACTGGATGCGGGCGTTCTCAGCGAGGCTGATGGCACCGCTGAGCGTGTTGTTGCCGGAAAAGTTCTCCACCGCGCCATCGACCGCACCGGTGCCGGTACCGCGGAGGGTGAGATGGTTGGCGACCGTGATGCCACCCTGGATCTCGAGGTTTGCACCCGAGGCGACATTGACCGTGCTGGTGCCGAGAGCGGTGCCCGACTGCACCGCCACAATGCCTTCGTTGACATTGGTGGTGCCGGTGAAATCGCCGCTCGATCCCGAAAGGGTTATGCGGCCGACACCGGCGACGTTGAGACTGCCGCTGCCCGTGAAGCTGCCGGCGTAGGAGTTGCTGCCCGCATTGTCCACCGTGAGCGTGCCGGTGCCGAGCTGCACCTGTGCACCGGAGGCGGAGGCGTTGAGGCCGGCGATGATCTCGGTGCGACCGGCACCGTTGAGGTTGAGGACGCCGCCATCCCTGATCGTGACGGTCGCGCTGTCGGCGATCTGGTTGTCGGCCAGAATGCGGACGGTGTCCGTGCCAGTGCCATCACCGATCACAAGGTTGCCGCTGATGGCGTTGACGCCGGCAGTCTTGCTGAGGTCGAGGGTGCCGGCGTTGACCGTGGTGACTCCCGTGTAGGTGTTGGCCGTGGTGCCGCTCAGGGTGAGGGTGCCGGCACCGTCCTTGATGAGCATACCGGTGCCGGTGGTGATGGCCTTGCTGACGGTGAGGTTGCCGGCGCCGCCAAAGGTGAGGTTGCGGCCGGTGTCGTCGAGCGCCGCACCGCTCAGGGTGAGGGTGCCCGCATCGGACTGGAAGCGGGTGTCGGCCGACAGCGTGAGGTCGCCGGAGAGTGTATTGTTGCCGGAGAGATTGCGGATGGCACCGTTCCCACCGACGCCACTGCCACCGAGACTGATCGCATTGGTGGGGCTGATGCCACCTGAGATCTCCAGGGTCGCGCCGGAGGCGATGGTGGCGGCGCCGGTGCCGAGGGCGGTGGTCTTGCGCGCCTCCACAATGCCGTTGTTGATGAAGAGGCCGCCGGCGTAGGTGTTGTCGGTGGTGCCGCCCAGGATGAGCTTGCCCGTTCCCGTGCCATCCCTGATGAGCGCGCGATTGCCGCCGCCCTGACGGATCGAGGAATTGATGATCAGGTCGCCGGAGCCCGTGATGTCGGCCACGGTGTTGGCGTTCAACTGAAGACGTCCGACCGAAATGGTCTGGTCGCTGGCGCTCTGCTGCTGGATGTAGGGGACCGTACCGGCCAGGGTCAGGGTACGGTTGGCCGCGTTGCCGGTGATGGTATATCCTGACGTAGCGCCGGCCCCGAAGCGGATGCCCGCGATCGTGTCATTGCCGGTGAGATTCGCCGTGAGGCGACCCAGCCCGAGACTGTCAAACAACGCGATCTGCGTGGTTCCGGGCTCACCGGGGCTTGTCCAGTTGTTGTCCGTCGACCAGGTCGTATTGCTGCTGCCATCCCATTCCTTGTGCGTGGCGATGATCGGCTGGAGCAGGTAACGGGTGGCGCCGTAAAGGGTGGTGGTGCCGTTGTAGGCGGCCACGCCATGACCGGAGATATAGATCGTGCTGACATTCTGGCCGTTCACGGTGGTGGCGAGGCGATCGAGGCCGGCCTCCCAGTTGTTGACCACGAGCACGCCGCTGGATGGAGCGATGTAGGAGTTGAAGAGGAAATCATTGGCCCCGCTGGTCGCACCGAAATCGAGCGTGGCGCCGCCGCCGCCTGCTGTGAGGTTGCCGACCCGTTCGGAATAGCCGTTGAGGTTCAGGGTGCCGGAGGCGCCGATGATCACGTTGCTGCCGTCGGCAATACGGTTGCTGGCACCGAGCCGGAGCTCGCCTTCGGCAATGTTGGTCGTGCCGGTGTAGGTGTTGGCGCCGCCGAGCGTCAGCGTGCCGTCGCCGGTCTTGACGATGCCGCCGGCCCCGGTGCCACCGTTGGCGATGACGCCGCCGATGGCGGAGTCCCCGCTGACCTCGAGGGTGAGGGTGCGGCCGGTGTTGTTGTTGGAAAGGTTGAGGGCACCGTTGAGGGTGGCGGCATCGAGCGAGAGGGTACGGTTACCACCGCTCTGGGTCAGCGCGCCGGTCGTCGTGATGGCAGCCAGCCCGGAGTCACCGGTCAGCGTCAGGGTGTTCCCGATGGTCCTGCCACCGGTGGAGGAAAGGTTGCCGCCGGACAGGGTAACCGCACCGGTGCCGAGCGCGGTGTTATGGCCGACTACGAGATTGCCACCGGCGAGAGTGGTACCGCCCGCATAGGTGTTGGCACCATGGAGGGACAACGTGCCGGCGTCTGACTTGGTGATCGAACCCGCACCTGAAATGATGCCGTTGACGGTGCTGCTGCCGGAGCCGCCGAAGGACAGTGCGAATCCGTCAGTCGCGATGGCCCCGCCGAGCACAAGGGCCGAGGTTGTGTTGTTGAGGACCGAGGTGGCCGCATCGAGGTTGAGGGCTGAGTTGATGGCGTGTCCGCCTGATGCCACGCCATTGGTCTGGGTGAGATTGATGCCAACAAACCCCGGAAGCCCTCCGTCCCCAAAGCGAAGCGTTCCATTGTTGAGCGTGTAGCTGAAGGGTGCATCGATCAGGATCGAACGGACATCGCGCGTGTCGCCGGTGCCGACATCTATGGTTTGGGCAACCCCGACGTGGGTGTTGTCAAAGAGGATGTCGGCGTTGACGGCGGGCAGAAAGTCGGGATCCCAATTGTTGGCCGTGGCCCAGGCACCGGGAGTGCCGCCGTTACCGTTGTTGTCCCACAAGTTTGCAACGAGCGTCGCCACGGTGAGGGCGCGCAATTCGTGGATTTCATTGAGACCACCGGTGCCCGACGTGAAACCAAATTTCAGGGTCTCCGGACGCAGGTAGCCGGAAAGATCCACCTCCAGAACCTTCTGGAGCAAACTCTCCGCCCCGAACTGCAGCCAGACCGTGAGCTGGTTTGTCGGGGTGATGAGGATTTCGGCATGACGATAGTCGGCGCCGGTCTGATCGGGTCGCGATGTCATGCCGGGAAAATCCAGCTGCTGCGTGAGGGCCGCATTGATACCGTCACCCGTTGCCGCTATGAACTCATACCCCTCGTAGCCGCTGCCAGGGCCGCGGACCGCGATGCTGTTGGGATTCTGGCCGATGCCGCCGATGCGTCCTTCGGTGCCGTTGGAGAAATTACCGAAGTCATCCAGCGAGATGGCCAGGTAACCACCGGCCAGCCCCTCCTTGTTCACCTCGCCGCCTCCAGCGAGGGTTTTCTGCGCGTAGCCCATCGAGCCCCCAAAGGCTCCGGCCGAAAATTCGACTGCTCCATCAAAAAGAAAAAAGGTCATGCCGTCCGCACCCGTGCCGTTGTAATGGGCAAAATCAAAGCTCGTGAAGATCGTGCGGTTGGCGGAGGTCACCGCCGTGTCATAATAAGCGTAGGTCGCACGATTGTTGGCGTTGTCCGTCAGACGCAGCCAGCCGTCTCCCGCCGCATCCAACCCACCCGAGGTCAACGTGGGGGTGAATCCATTGCCACCGAGCACCCAGCCCGGGGCTGTCGAGTTCATGAAGGTCTCCGTGATGATCTGACCGGACAGAGGGGCCACCCAGCTCAAAACCAAGGCTAACAGACCCTGTTGGAGTATTTTCACACCTCCAGTGTTCTCTCTGGCTCAGATACTTGCACGCCAATACTAGGGTATAACCCCTAGCACTATTACGCCCATGCGGATGGGTTATCCTACTGGGTGCCTGCTACGTAGTTTAACCACCCAGATAACTCATCTCCGCCTTCGGTCTGACCTCACCTTGGGCCAGCAACTCGCTGCGCTCATCGGAATAGCGATCCTCTCTACCTGACCATATTCTCGCAACATAGCGGGTTAATTCAGCCGGAGTGGCCCCCGCCCGCAAACAGCCCAACACATCCCAGCCGAGGGCCGTGAATAGGCAGGTGTAGAGTTTGCCATCCGCGGAAAGTCGCGCCCGGTGGCAATCCCGACAAAAGGGCTCGGTTACCGAGGAGATCAGTCCGATCTCCCCGCGCCCATCCCGATACCGGTAGCGCGAGGCCACTTCGCCCCGATAAGCGGGCCCGGCTGGTTCTAGCGGCCAGACCGCTGCAACGCGCTCCACAATCTCTCTCGCCGGCATCACTTGCGACGGATCCCAGTGGTTGGTGTTGCCCACATCCATGTACTCGATGAATCGCAACGCATGACCGCGTTCGCGGAAATACTCCGCCATCGCCAGGATCTCACCATCGTTCACCCCGCGCTGCACCACCATGTTGATCTTGACGGCCAGCCCGGACGCCGCCGCCACATCAATGCCGGCCAGCACACGATCCGGCGAGAAGCCAAGACCGTTCATGGCCGCCGCGACCGCAGGATCGAGGGAATCAACCGACACGTTGATCCGGTCCAGCCCGGCCGCCTTGAGTGCCGGTGCCAGCTTGCCCAGCAACCATCCATTGGTCGTCAGGGCAACATCAGCCATCTGCAAATCCTGCTTGAGCACCCGGATCAGCTCCGGCACATCCGCCCGCAACAGCGGTTCCCCGCCGGTCAATCGGATCTTCTCCACCCCGAGTTCCTTGAAGGCCCGCGCAATGGCCAGCACCTCGTCGAGCGTCATCAGCTGCGGATCCTTCAGAAAAGCGTAGCCGGGCCCGAACACTTCCTTGGGCATGCAATACGGGCAGCGAAAATTACAACGGTCGGTCACCGAAATGCGCAAATCCCGCAACGGGCGCCGGTATTGATCGCTAAGGTCGCTCATGTCATGAAGCGCCCAACCAAAACGCGGATCCGCATTTTCGCGAGGGCGATTTCCTGATGCGCATTCCAAGTAGGAGCGGCTTTACGCCGCGATTGCCTCACATGCAACCCAGGCAGCCCACGTTACGAGACCAACTCGCAACCTGCAATTTCGGCAACCTGACCCACTGCCCGAGCGTGACGGATTTCGTTTTCGGAGCGGAGCCGCATTGCCTCAGATTTTGAGTGCCAATCCGCACTACTCCCTCTGAATGTCCGCAAGGCTTTCCCAGCAATGCCGCATCACCAGTCACGAGCCACCATCCACTTTCCACAATCCACTTCGGTTGTGGCTCCGCCACAACCGGTCCTTCCGATGCTCACCCCCGACGAAGCCGAGGCCATCGTTCTCGCCAGCGTCTCTGCGCTGCCCGCGGAGGATTGCCCCCTGACCCAGGCCCACGGCCGCGTGCTGCGCACCCCCATCGCTGCCGACCGC
>JBGTGS010000068.1:0-6097 GCA_041746615.1 Opitutaceae bacterium
CTGCGCGGGGCGGAGCCACATCGACTGGAGACAGCGCCGCGGCCCGATTTTCACCGCGACGTGGTGTGTTTTATCCCCGCGGATTTCCGGGCCGAGGCCAAGGGGGTTGACTTGTTTAATTTTGACTGGGTTTCGAAAACCGGTGGTTTCCCATTCTGGCTGAACGAACGGGATTTTGTGCGGGCGGACGGGTTGGTGCGCAGCCTGAAGTTCGAAAGCAGGGTGCAAACGCCGGGGTGGCGTGGCGTGGTCATGGGCGAGCTTTTGCAGTTGCTCGGGCTGGTGGCTCGCAGTGGCGCGCCGACCAGGAACGGGGCTTCGGGTGCGCAGGCGAGCCGGGGAGCGATGGTTGACCAGGCGTGCGCGGAAGTGCGAGCGAATCTTGCGGAGGACTTGAGCCTCAAACGCATCGGCGATCGGTTGGGCGTCTCGGCCGAGCACCTGACACGCACCTTTCGCCGACAGCTGGGTACGACGTTTCACCGCTACGTCCTTGCAGAGCGCGTTAACGCGGCCCGGGATCTCCTTCGCAGCGGAAAAGGCGGCAGCGTCACTGAGGCGGCGTTTACCGTGGGGTTTCAGTCATCGGCGCACTTCAGCCGGGTGTTCAAGGCGCACACCGGGGTGACGCCGAGCGAATGGCGTGATGCGCAGATGTGAGCGGGTGGAGAAACCGATCTAGCCAGCCCATGAGAATCAACTCTCTGAGGGTGGTTTTTCGCTGGGCGGCAACAATCCTGGCGCGATGGCGCGGCGGCACCAGTGCAGGAATTCCTGCGGATTCCATTTCCCGTAATGGTAGAGGCGCGCCACGTCCGATTGCCCGACTTGCCAGGCAACTTATCGACCCCGAGCGAAGAGCTGTAACCGGAGAGAACTTCGTATTTCCAAGGTAGGATTCGCCTAACGCGGCGTCCGAGGTCGAGGAACGGGGGAGCCTGCCTACGGGGTGACGTTGAGCGTGCGGGTGCCACCGCCGGGCCAGCGGAGTTCGACGCGAACGGGGCGATTGGATTTGATGGTGACGACGGGGGCGTCGGTCGCGTTGGCGCGCCGGGTAACGGCGAGGTCGAGCGTGGTGTCGGGGCCGTAGGGGTAAGCGTTCACGCCATACGCGTCGGTGAGGCGCACGTCCCATACCAGGACGTCGCGGGAGAAATCGGGCCGCAGACCGAACACATATTCCAATAACACCGCGATGGGACCAACTCCGCCCCAACCCACAAAATCATCCTTGGCGGGCTCGCCGGGTTTGGCGTGTTCGGGGGAGTAGTTTTCCCAGTAGGTGCCGGTATCGGCGAACACTTGGGTCACATAGTCGTGATGGCGGCGCGCGAGGGTGTAGGCAAGGTCGTCCGAGCCGTTCGCGGTGAGGGCGCGCAGGACCATGTAATTGGTCGAGGGCCAGACGCCGCCGTTCCAATAACCTCCCTTTGCGTTGAACCACCCGTGGTCGGCGGACAGGGTGGGGATCGGGTGGGGGCGACCAAAGGTCTTCGGATTCGTCAGTTGGGCGAGCAGGCGCTCCTGGCGTTCCGGCGGGACGATGCCGGCTAGGAGAGGCCAGAAGCCGGCAATCGACTTGACCTCGCTGAGCGAACCGTCGCGGCGACGGTCCACGTAGAACCCCAGTTTTTCGCTCCACATGTGGTCGTTGATGGTGCGCGTGAGGTGTTCGATCTCGGGAGGCAGGTCGCGGACGTCGGCCTCGCGTCCGAGGGTGGCGGCCATTTTGACGAGAATCCTGGCGGCGAAGACGGACTGCGCGGTGGTGTCGATCCAGCTCATGAAGTCATGCTCATTGGTGAGGCCGACTCCCGGCGAGACGCGGGGTTGGTTGTCCATGCCGTTGGCCCAGCCGGTGCTCCAGTAGGAGCCGTCGGGCCAAGAGCGGTTTTTGCGGAACCATTGGTAGTAGGCGAGAAGCGGGGGGAAGACGGCGGCGAGGCGTTCGCGGTCGCCGAACTGCTGGAAATATTCCCACTCGGACCAGGGGAGCAGATTGGGGCCGGTGCTGTTGGGATCGGCGTAGTGAAAACGGTCCGCGCCGTCCCATTGTTTGATCTCGCGGCTGATGAAGCCGCTTGGGTGTTGCTTCGCGTAGAAGTTGTCCAAGGTCTGCTGGAAGGGAAAAGCGCGTTCCCCGTAGCGGGCGAACATGAGGATGAACGTCGAATCCCACATGAACAGGCAGTCGTTGAACGCGGTGTCGATAAACGGGGAGATAAAGCCGGATTTTTCCGGGACGGCTTTGCAGTTGCCGAAAGCCAATTCCCAGGCGCGCCAGTAGCCATCGATCGCGGTTTGGTGTCCCTCCCAAAAAGGCTGGGGGAGGAGCGGGCGGGATTCCGCGAAACTTTTCGGAATGGAGAGGTCGGGCGCGCGCGTGAGGAAGCTATTTTCCTGAACGAGGCGATTCTTGGGCGCGTTGTCCAGATAAGGTCGTGGGCGCTTCCATGAGGAGGAGGCGGGTGTCGCCGAGGGAGTGGATGCGGGGGATTGGGCGTTGGCGCTCATGGAAAAAATGGACAGGGTCGCGAACAGGAGGACAAAGGGGGATTTCATGGACGACAGGGGCGGAAGGGAATCCTTTGGGCGGAAGAGGGTGAACATCGGGAAGCGGGAGACAAACATGAGTGCGGGCGCGTGACCTGAAGGCATACCTAACCGCCGCAGGGTGTTTTAGAAATGGCGAATGGCATTCGAAGTGTGTAAAATACAAACATGGCCGTTCTTCCCATCCGTCCCTCCTCGCAGGAGGAAATTTTGCGAATTACTCAGCTGCGCTTGCTATTGACCGATCGTTTGGCCGCCCAGGCGTCAAACTGGACGATGTCTCTCGGATGTCCATTCTGGCGAATCTATGTAAATAAAAGTCCCGGGGCATTCATCGAGGTGGACCGACAGCGCCGGGATTTACTGCCCGGTCGGGTTTACTGCATCCCGGCGTGGCTGGAATATCGTACCGGGGTCAGCGGGGTCGTGCAGCATGACTACGTCCACTTCGAGTGGAGCGGGATTTCGGCCGGCTGGCTCCGGCATTGCATTCCAGAACCGGTGGAATTGCCATTGGCGGGAGCGCTGGCGGGCCTTTGCGGGCAGTGGCAGGCGGGGCTTGGTCAGCGAGGGCCATTGACGCTCGCGCCGCACGTCTGGACGCAGGCGTGGATCTACGGGGTGGTTGGCGCGTTGTTGGCGAAAGGCGGCGAGGCACTGCAGGGAAAGTTATTGAACCGCTTCGGAGCGGCGGGGCCCCTGCGGGCAGCGCTTGAGCACATGGATCGGAATCTGGACGCACCGCCCTCCAACGCGGAGCTGGCGAAGCGATGTAGCATGAGCGCCGGCCATTTCATCAAGCGCTTCAAGGAGGCCTTCGGGTCGACGCCGGTCCAGTATCAAATGGACCAACGCATCGCCCAGGCGGCGCAATGGCTGGTCGGCACGGAGTGGAAACTGGAGGAAATCGCGGAGCGGACCGGTTTCACCGACCGGTTTCATTTTTCGCGGGCGTTTCGCGTGCGGTTGCGGGAATCGCCGGCCGGCTATCGTCGCAAATTCCGTGCTCCGTCTGGGAGCGGTTGAGCGGGAGCGCTGGGACCGACGTCAGGTTGGGGGCGGTGAGGGCGAGCAGTCCGGCGATCTGCTGTTCGACGACGGCGGGGGAGCTGCTGATGGCGTCCTGACCGTTCATCATCAGGTCGTGGGCGAGAACTACTTCGCGGTGGTGTGGGCCCAGGAAGGTGGTGCGGGCGGTGGGTGCTGCCTCGGGTCCGCAGCGTGGAAGAGCGGGTGCGTCGCCGAGAGTGTCGGGATGCCCAATCTCCGGAGCCGTGGCCGATTTTCTCCGTCCAACTGAGTTTGTGCCCGGCCTTCACAGGGAGGCCGGGGCCTGGGTTCTTCGCACTTATCTTCTTGATGTCAGACGGCCTTACCGTGAACTGCGGTTTTGGGCGAGGTAGGAGCGAGCGAGGAGGATGTAGGCCATGTTCGTCGCGACCGTGTATTCGCTGAAACGGTAGTCGCGGACGTTGAAATAACTTTCCGCCCAAGGCCACTGGCTCCACGCCGGATGGATGCCGACCATGGAATAGAGGACGGGGGCTTGGGGATCGCGGTTCGGCGAGACCGGACCCCAGGTGGTGATGCCATCGGGTGGTGCCTGGCCGGAGATGGGCGAATCAATGTGGAAGGGCAGAACCTGACGTGCTCCGATCCCGGACGTGTAGCTGGCGTTTTGCGGATTCAGGCCGAGGGAGAACTGCGCCATGCGCTCAAGCGCGAGAAGATATTTTGGGTCTTGAGTAAGGCGGTGGGCGACGACCACCTCTTCGGGCTGGCCGAGGCGGAAGCGCCAGGCACCGATGGGGCCGAGGTTGAAGCTGCGGGTATTCGTGTTTTCGACGATGGCGTCCGCTGCCGCCAGGACCGCGGTTTTGCTCCGCGCCTGGAGTTCGGGATCGGCGTCGGCGGCGGGGAAGAGGGCATAGTCGGCGTGGACGGGGAAGGCGTCGCCGGGTTTGACCTTGGCCAAGGCGGCTTTGAAACGGGTGTGCCATTTTTTGTCACCAGTAAGTCGATACAGGGCAAGGTTGGCCCGGGCGACGTGGAGTTCGGGCGGGGTGACTTTGCGGTAGATGTTGGACACGCCGGCGTTTTTATCGGCCCAGTCCATGGCGCGGAGGGCGCTCTCTTTGTATTTCTCGGCGAGGACGGGGTCGTATTTGGCGAGGGTGCGCGACAGCTGCGCGGCCATGCTGACATACATGTGGCAAGTCTGCGGCGTGGGCGGGCTGATGGCGGTGGGCTGGGTGAGCAACCAACTGGGGCCCATGGGCGGATGCTCGATGGACTCGACGTTGCTGGGGATGCCGCCGTCGGGCTGCTGGATGCGGCGGAAGAGCTCGGAACACCAGAGTGCTTCGTCGATCACGTCGGGGATGTTGTTTCCGGACTCGGGGATGTTGAGGTTGAGCTTTTCGTAGTAGGCGGGGTTGGACTCGTAAAGATCGAGCAGGGCGTGGACGCCGAGGTTGTGCTCCTGCGGAAGGAGGCTGCGGTCGAAGTCGGCGGCGTCGTGCCAACCACCCCAGGCTTCGGGGACGGAAGTGCCTTCGATGATGGAGGCTTGGATGCGTTCGAAGGCGTTCCAGCCAGCCATCTCGTCGCCGAAGCCGGCCTTGTCCTTGAAGATTTTGGGATCGGTGCGGTAAACGACGAAGCCGTCGGCGGGGTGCAGGTTGCGCGGACGAACGAACTTGGTGTGGGGCGGCCCGAGCTCGATGCCGGAGCGGTGGTTGTAGATGCCTTTGGCGGAGGTGAAGGCGGCGTCGGCCCAGACGTTTTCGTCGATGCGGAAGGGGAACGACGAGCCAAGGCCGGGGACGGTGACGCGATAGACGCCGGGGGTGGCGAAGCTCGAATAATCGAGCGCGTAGAGCGACATGGGCAACGCGTCGGATGTGCGGGTGAGCTTGGCCAGCACCTCGGCGGAGGCGGCGGGACGGAGGAGCTTGATGTCGCCGGTGAAGACGACCTTGCCGGTGGCGTCTTCCACGAGATTGAAGGTCTTGTAAGTGGAGAGATCGGCGTCGCCGCCGGAACCGAGCCACTCGAAGGCGAGGGCGATTTTCTCGGAGTCTTTGGGGTGGTGGCCGTGGAGGTTGACGTGAATCGCTTCGCTGCGGAGGCGGGTGTCGTCGAAGGTGAAGCTCACGCCGGAGCCGGTGCCGATGCGGGCGTCGTTTTTGAAGGCGAGCTGGTAAGTGGCACCGGGTTTGAGGGCCTGCGGGAGCTTCAGGTAAAGAAAGTGGCGGAGGGCGACGACGTTTTGGCCGGAGACGTTGGCGAGTGTCTCGGGCACGGATTTGCGGAAGACGGCGACGGGCGCGACGGCGGCGGTGAAGGTTGGGTCGTCCTTGGAGCTGAGTGCGTAGCTGGCGGGAGCGTCGGCCCAGGCGAGGTCGAGGGCTTCGCCTTCGAGGGCGGTGGCGGGCATGAAGTGGTCTTGATTGGGGCCCAGGATGCGGCCGATGACTTTGCCGTCACGGATGACGTTGCGGTTGCCAAAAAATTTGGCTCCTTTTTGCCCGTAAGCCTG
>JBGTGS010000069.1:0-10131 GCA_041746615.1 Opitutaceae bacterium
CTCTTGAGCTAACCTCGCGGGCTTTTACTTCGGCGCTCTACTCGTGGCCGTGCTCTAAGTCGCACGGCCTCGCCACTGCATTGGCCCTTCCATACCACTCTCCCTCTCTCAATAAATAAATAGATCAAGACCGTTGCTACACCAAACCCACCAAACTGTACCGTTACTCACAGGGCCAATGGATGCCAATCCCGGTGGTCCGAACACCGGCTTGCACGAGACCTCATGTCGTGGATGAATGCCCGCCTGCATGAGCAACCCTTTGCGTCTCGTCTTCATGGGTTCCGACCCGATTGCCCTGCCGCTCCTGGAGTGGCTTGCGGGGCCGGGAGCTGTCCACGCCCGGCTGGTCGCTGTCTTCACCCAGCCTGATCGACCGACCGGTCGTGGACAGAAGGTGGTGGCCAATGCCATCAAGTCCTGGGCTCTCACGCAGGGACTGCCCGTGCACCAGCCCGATAAATTTGATGCGACTGCGCGGACTCAGCTGGCCGCCTGCCAGGGTGATGTCGCGCTGGTGATGGCCTACGGGCACATCCTGCGCCAGGAGGCCATCGACACCCCTCGCCTGGGGACGCTCAACCTGCATGCCTCGATTTTACCCCGCTATCGCGGAGCTTCGCCGATTCAGACTGCCATCGCGTGTGGTGAAAAGGAGACGGGCGTTTCCCTCATGCGCATTGTGCGCGAACTCGATGCCGGCCCCGTGGCGGACCGCGAACGGGTGTCCATCGACAGGCAGGACACCGCCCTCGATATCGAGGCAAAGCTTGCGGCCGCCTGCATCCCCTTGCTGGCCCGCACCCTGCCCGGACTTTCGGCCGGCACGCTGGTCTTTCACAACCAGGACCACGCGGCGGCGACCTTTTGCCGGCGGCTGGTCAAGGAGGACGGGGTTCTCGATTTCAACGCACCCGCCGCCGATCTTGCGGCACGCATCAACGGCCTGCATCCATGGCCGTCCTGCCGGGTGGAGGTGGCTGGTGAGACCTTGAAGCTCAGCCTGGCGGATGCGGTTGAGGGCACTGCGGTTCCGGGCAGGGTGGTTCGAGGTGGGGAGGAGGGGCTGATCGTGGGCACCGGAAAGGGACTCTTGCGCCTGCTCCAGTTGCAGCGTCCGGGGGGAAGAAGGCTGCCAACTGTCGAATTTCTCCGTGGCTTCCCGGTTCCAGCCGGCACGCAACTGCCCTCGCATCCGCTGCCGGTTCTGGTGGGCCCGACGCCATTTCGATGAAACCTGCCCGTCAGATTGGACCCACGCACACGCCATGCTTGTTTTTGCCGTCGAATATTGCAAGGTGAGCCCATGTTGAAACGAGCCCTCTATGTCGTGGCGGCTGTGGGGATGGCCGTCACCGCCCTGGCCCAGGCCGGCGCCCAATCCATTCCCTTGGAACTCGCCAGCCTGCGCGAGGATGTCCGGCTGCTGGTGCAGCGAACCGGAGATCTGGCTCTTCGCGTCGAGCAGTTGGAACGCGAGAACACCGATTTGCGCCGCCAGGCCGCCGGCTCCGCCCAGAGCTACGCCACCGTCGTGCAGCTCAACGAGGCCATTGCCGAGGTCAATCGCGCCATCCGCAACGCCACCGCCGGCACCAAGGCCGAAACCCTTCAGCAGGTGAGCGTTCAGATGGAGCAGCTCGCCCGGCAGACGAACGCGGCCATCGATTCGCTGGCCAAGGGCATGTCGGCGCGGACCGCCGCGGTGTCGACCCCGACGTTTTCCTCGGGTTATCCGAAGGATGGCATCAGCTACACCGTGCAGGCGGGTGACAACATAAGCACCATTGCCCGCGTGACCGGGGCCAAGGTCGAAGATATCATCAACGCCAACAAGATCGCCGATCCCCGAACCATCCGGCCCGGGCAGACGCTCTTCATTCCCGGCGGCAAATAATTTTCATGGCACCTCCCAAATCCCGTCTTGGCCGCGGACTCGGCGGCCTCATCGCCAGTGCTGCACCCAAATCCACGGCGGCATCCGCCCCCCAGTCCGCCAGCCCTGCTGCCGCGACTCCCCTGTCCCCTGCGGCGGTGCCCGGTGCCCCGGGGTTCATGGAGATTGGCGTACATCTGGTCGAGCCGAGCCCCTACCAGGCGAGGCGGGAAATCCCGGCCGAACAACTGAAAGAGCTGGCCGACAGCATCCGGGCCGAGGGACTCCTGCAACCCATCGTGGTGCGTCGGCATGCGGACAAGTTCCAGCTCATTGCCGGCGAGCGCCGTTGGCGCGCCTTTCAGCAGCTCAAGATCAAAACCATCCCCGCCCGGCTCGTCGAGGCGAGCAATGCCTCGGCGGCCGCCCTCGGTCTGATTGAGAACCTGCAACGCGAGGGCCTTAACCCGGTGGAAGAGGCCTATGGCTATGCCAGCCTGATCCGAGATTTCGACCTCACCCAGGAGGCCGCGTCCGAACGCGTGGGCAAGGGCCGCGCCACCGTGGCCAACGCCCTGCGACTGCTCTCGCTTGATGCGGAGCTCCAGGGCTACCTCGCCAAGGGACACCTCAGTGTGGGCCACGCCAAGGTACTCCTCGGTGTGGAGGATGCCGCCCAGCGGGCGGTGCTGGCCCGCCGGATCATCGAGGGAGGACTCAGTGTGCGTGCGACCGAGACGCTGGTCCAGGCCCGGAAGGCCGCGTCCGCAGGTTCGGGAGGCGCGGGCCGCAAGGCTCCGCCGGTTGAGACCGCCGCAGTCAAGGGCATTGAGAAAAGGCTGACCTCGCACCTCGGAGCCCGGGTTTCACTCAGACATTCCCCCAAGCGCGGCAAGATCGTGATCGAATACGCCGGCAATGAGGACCTGCAGCGAATTCTGGACAAACTCGGGGTGGAGGCCTGAGCGCAGGTGGCGAAGGAGGAAAACGGGCGGGTGGCGACCCAGGTCTTCAACGATGCGGTTGAAGGCCTTTCTGATTTTGCGGGTTACCTGAAACTGGATCCGGTTCCGCCGGTGTGGCGGGAATTGAAACGCTACTCGGTGGACAAGCTGCGGGCTGACCTTACCGCCGCCTTCACCGTCGCAATTGTCACGATTCCCCAGGCGATCGGCTTTGCCCTCATCGTCGGCATACCCGTGCAGGCCGTGCTGGTGACCGCGATCATCGGGGCGGCCATGTGCGCGCTTTTTTCATCGTCGCGGCATCTTGTATTCGGTCCCACCAACACAATCTCAATTATTCTGGCCGGTGCCATGGTCACGGTTGCGGCGGTCCCGCTCACCGCCCTGCAAAAGGTGTTGATCATTGGCTTCCTCATGGGGGCGATTCAGCTGACGGCGGGCTTTTTCAAGCTGGGCAATCTCACCCACTTCATCTCGCGCACGGTCATCATCGCCTACAGCACCGCGGTGGGCATCCTCATCGCGGTCGGGCAGGTCAGCAACCTGATTGGGCTTGGTCGCCCGCCCGACGTCAGCCTGCACGGGACAGTCGAGCACATCCTCACGAGCCTGGTGCACTTTGAGCTCAACCCGATGACGGCGGGGGTGGGGGTGGCGAGTCTGCTGCTGCTGGTCCTGATCCGTCGGCTCAAGCCCGCCTGGCCGGACGGGCTGATCATGCTCGTCGTTTTTGGAGGGGTGGCGGTGTTCTACCGCCTGAGTGACTTTGGCGTGCCGCTGGTCCGTGATGCGGGCGAGGTGGCGGGGCAGATGCCGCTTTTCATCGGCTTTCCGCTGAATGAGGAGGGGTTGAAGCTCGTGCCGGCGGTGGCGAGCGCGGCCCTCGCCGCGGCCATCCTCGGCATGCTGGAGGCCATCTCGATCTCCAAGACACTGGCGGCCCGTTCCGGCCAGGTGGTGAACCCCAACCAGGAACTCATCGGCATGGGCATGGGCAACCTCGCAGCCACCGCCTTCGGTGCGATGCCTGGATCGGCCTCGTTCGTGCGCAGCACGGCCAATTACCAGAGCCGGGCGGCCACGCAGATGTCGTCCATCTTCGGGAGCGGCTGCGTACTCATCATCCTCCTGCTCATCGCCTCCTGGGTGAACTACATCCCGGTCGCGGCCCTCGCCGCCTTCCTGATCGTCATCTCGCTCAAGCTGATCAACCGGGATCAGATCCGCATCGTCTGCCGCGCCACCCGCTCGGACGCCGTGGTGTTCTGGACCACGCTGCTCGCCGCGCTTTTTCTCAAGCTCGACACCGCAGTCTTCGTGGGCATTGGCACGTCGCTGATGCTCTTTCTCAAGAAGGCGAGCGCGCCCTCCCTGGTCGAGTACGGCTTCAATGATCAGGGCCAGCTTTCGCAGATCGACCAGGGGCGTTCACGGACAAACACCGCCATCTCCATCGTCCATGTGGAAGGTGAACTCTTCTTCGGGGCGGCCGACCTCTTTCAGGAACAGGTGCGCTACCTGGCCGATGCCGGCGGCATCAAGGTGGTCATATTGCGCATGAAGAATGCCCGCCATCTCGATGCCACCTCCGTCATGTCTCTGTTGCAGCTGCACGACTATCTGCAGAAAAGCGACCGTCACCTGCTGATCAGTGGGATAAGCCCCGACGTCGAGAGGGTGCTCAAGGCCAGCGCGGCCTACGAGCGTCTCGGTGAGGAAAACATCTTCCCGGCCGAGGCGAACCTCACCATGAGCACCAAGCGCGCGCTCCTGCGCGCCTCGCTGCTGCTTCAACAGGGCGGATCAAGGAACAAGGCGGAGGTGCGCATTTTTTACGACAGCAAAAGACAGCAGGCGGATGATGCCTCTGCGTCAGGACCGTCCGACGGCGACCACGACAAGCCGGCCGACTACCAGATCTGAGCTGTGGTGTTTTTGGGCACCGGCTTTTAATTGTTAATCTGATTCAGTCGCGGGCTTGCCAACTGGGCGAAATTTGTCGCAATCGCATCCAGCGGACGCACGTCTGAATCCTGGACTCGCGCCGACCGCATGGCATACTGATACATATCCCCCAAAACCCCGGTAATACATGTCCAACCCAGCCTCATCATCGACACCTCCAGCTGGCGCGCAGCCTGATATGCGCCTGTTCTGGGGATGCTTCATCGCCCTCATCACCACGTCTTTCGCGTTCATAACGCGGGCTTTTCTGGTCAACGATCCTGGCCTGTGGCCGGCGGATTTCGGTTTGGATAAGGTCCAGGCCCAGGAACTCTTTGGCGCGGGCATCTGGCCCTTCGCGATCTCCATCATCGTCTTCAGTCTGGTCATCGATCGCGTCGGTTACCGGGCTGCGATGTTCTTCAGCTTCATCTGCTACGTGGTGTATGCCGCCCTGGCACTCAGTGCCTACGGGATGATCCACGCCGGCGGAGCGCCCCTTGAGGGCCAGGCCTTGGTGGACGCCCGGACCAGCGCCTTCAAGCTGTTGTACTGGGGCTCGATCATCCTCGGCCTCGGCAACGGAACAGTGGAAGCCTTCATCAACCCCGTGGTCGCCACCATGTTCCAGCGCGACAAGACCAAGTGGCTCAATATTCTCCACGCAGGCTGGCCGGGCGGTCTCGTCCTCGGCGGCATTTTGACCATCATGCTCGGTGGCATGGTTGCGAACGACTGGCGCGTGCTGATTTACCTGATGGCACTGCCCTCCATCATCTACCTGGTCATGCTGATCAAGGCGCACTTCCCGCCCAACGAGCGCGTGGCCGCCGGTGCGTCCTACAAGGACATGCTTGCCGAGTTTGGCGTGCTGGGGGCAGCCATCGCCGGGTTTCTGGTCGTCAAGCAGCTTGGCATGGTCTTCGGCCTGAGCCAGGCCGTTACCTGGGTCATTCTTATCGTCTTGCTGGCCGCTTATTGGGCCTACTGTCGCTCCCTCGGCAACTGGCTGATCGTGCTGCTGTGCCTCATCATGATGCCGCTTGCGACCACGGAGCTTGGCACGGACGGGGCGATCACCGGCATCATGGCTGAACCGCTCATGTCAGCCGGTTACAGCCCCCTCTGGGTGCTGATCTACACCTCGGCCATCATGATGGTCCTTCGTTTCTTCGCCGGTCCGGTAGTCACATTGCTGACGCCGCTCGGCCTCTTGGCCGCCTGCTCGGTGCTGGCCATCGTCGGTCTTTTCATGCTCTCACAGACCGTCGGTCTCCTGGCGATCTTTGCGGCCGCCACCCTCTATGGTGTGAGCAAGACCTTCTTCTGGCCGACCATGCTCGGGGTGGTTTCCGAACAATCCCCGAAAGGCGGGGCCCTCACGCTGAACGCCATCGCCGGCATCGGCATGCTCTCCGTGGGTATTCTGGGTGGCCCGTTCATCGGCGAGTTACAGGAGCAATCCGCCCAGAACGCCGTCGAGCGCGAACTACCCGGCGTATACGAGCAGATTTCCACCGAGAACAGTTACTTCCTCGGCCGCTACACGGCGATCGATGAAGGCAAGCTCGCCATGCTTCCTGCGGAGACCGCCGGAACCGTCGCCGAGGTAACCAAGGATGCCAAGCAGGGAGCGCTCGCCAAAGTGACGATCTTCCCCGCTATCATGCTGGTCTTCTACCTCGGACTCATGGCTTGGTTCCGTTCCCGTGGTGGCTACCGGCCCGTCAGCCTCAGCACTCATCCGGCCACGGAAGCCTGATCAAGTCTTTCCCATGACCGGTCGCGCTTCCGCACCGGTCGTCGGGAAATTTCGCGGCCTGCTTCCGATTCAATCCTAAGCCGGCGGCCCGCCTTGAGGTGGCCGCCGGCTTTTTTGTCCAAGCGCCAAGAGGGCTTGGAGAAAGATCATCGGGACCATCTGCCCGTATCGGAAGCCAGGGATTAAGCGTCCCTCCGCATCCCATCTGCCGAGCATTGTCCTCCGGTTTGCATTCGCACATTGGGCGCGTCCATTCCTTCCTCTTGCCCTGATCCGCCGCCCCGGCAGTCTCGGGGTGTATGCTCAAGGTTTACTCCGCTCATGACCACCTGATCGTGGTCGCGCCCTCCAGCAGTCCCCGGCGCGTGTCGCTTTCACTCGACGCCTTGTTCTCCGCGGACGATCCCGTCGCTCTGCTCCAATCACTGCTGCCGGCGGCTCCGCCCGCCGAACTGCCCCCCTCCCTGCGCGCTCCCCTCCAATCCCAGGAGGTCTGGGCGGCCGGGGTCACTTATTTCCGCAGCCGTACCGCACGCATGGAGGAGTCCAAGGACGCGGGCGGCGGTTCCTTCTACGACAAGGTCTATCACGCCGAGCGCCCTGAGTTGTTTTTCAAGTCCACCGCCTCTCGCGTCGCCGCTCCCGGCACTCCCGTGCGCATCCGCGCTGACTCCAAGTGGAACGTTCCCGAGCCCGAGCTCACCCTCGCCATCAACGCCCGCGGCCGGATCTTCGGATACACCATTGGCAATGACATGAGTTCGCGCGACATCGAAGGGGAGAATCCGCTCTACCTTCCACAGGCGAAGGTCTATGACCGCTCCGCTGCCCTCGGGCCCTGCCTGCTTGTCACCGCTGACGTCCTGCCCCCGGAGACGGAGATCGCCCTGGAGATCCACCGCGGCGGCACCGTGGTGTTTTCCGGCACCACCTGTATCAACCAGATCAAGCGCGGTTTTGACGATCTGGCAGGGTTCCTGTTTCGCGATAACGTCTTCCCGCAGGGCTGCTACCTCATGACCGGCACGGGCATCGTGCCGCCGGACGGTTTCACGCTGCAATCCGGTGACGAGGTTCACATCACCATCGAGCCGGTGGGCACGCTGATCAACCCGGTGGCCTGAGCCCTCTATCGCCCCCTCAACCCTTTTCATGACTTTGCACGGAAAAAGTATTATCGCAGGACAGCCGGCCTCCGCAGGCGGCAACGTCTTTCACGCCATCAACCCGGCCACCGCCGCCGAGCTGGAGCCGGATTTCCATGAAGGCCTCCCGGCGGACGTGAATGCCGCGCTCAACGCCGCAGTGGCTGCGTTCAACGATTTTAGGACCTGTCCACCTGAGCAACGCGCACGCCTGCTCGAATCCATTGCCGCCGAGATCGAGGCCCTCGGTGATGCGCTCCTGCAACGGACGATGCTGGAAACCGGCTTGCCTCTCGTGCGCCTGCAAGGCGAGCGCGCGCGGACCTGCGGACAGTTGCGGCTGTTTGCCGGTGTCGTCCGCGAGGGCTCCTGGATCGATGCCCGCATCGACCCCGCCTTGCCGGACCGGCAGCCCATTCCCCGGCCCGATCTCCGCCGGATGCTCATCCCCATCGGCCCCGTCGTGGTCTTCGGTGCGAGCAACTTTCCCTACGCCTTCTCCGTGGCCGGGGGTGACACGGCCTCGGCTCTCGCCGCCGGTTGCCCCGTCGTGGTCAAGGCCCATGGCGCGCATCCGGGCACATCGGAACTGATCGCCGGTGCCGTGTCCCGGGCGGTTGCCACCTGCGGACTTCCGGCTGGCATTTTTTCCCTCGTGCACGGCGGTCCGGCCGTTGGAATGGCTCTTGTTAAACATCCGCTCACCGCCGCCGTGGGCTTCACCGGCTCGCATGCGGGTGGACGTGCGCTCTTCGATGCCGCTGCCTCACGCACGCATCCAATCCCGGTCTTTGCCGAGATGAGCAGTGTCAATCCGGTGGTTCTCCTGCCCGGTGCCGTCCGCGAGCGCGGACCGGCCCTTGCCCAGGGACTCCTGACCTCGTTTACGCTCGGCGTGGGCCAGTTCTGTACCAAGCCCGGCCTCGTGTTCGTTTTGCGGGACTCGGAGACCGACACGTTGGTGTCCACCCTGGTCGGATTGGTGGAGAAGGCCGCGGGCGGCACCATGCTGTCGCCGGGCATCCGCACCGCTTTCGGGGAAAACTGCCGGCGCATCACCGGGGCACGCGGTGTGTCCGTGCTCGCTCCGGCCTCGACCCCAGGTGGTGCCGATACCCCGCTCGGGCAGCCAGCCGTTGCCATGGTCAGCGCGGCCGACTTCATGGATCAACCGGTGCTCGCGACGGAGGCATTCGGTCCCTTCACCCTGATCGTTCTTGCTGATGCGCCTGACCAGATCACCGCCTGTGTGCACGCGCTGGAGGGACAGTTGACGGCTACTGTTCATGGCACGTCCGCCGATCTTGACGGTGCGCGCGCGTTGTTGTCCCTGTTGGAGCAGAAGGTTGGCCGGGTGGTGATCAACGGCTTCCCCACGGGGGTCGATGTCGGCGCGGCCATGAACCACGGCGGACCGTATCCGGCGACCACCGACGTGCGCTTCACGTCGGTCGGAACGGCCGCCCTGCTGCGCTTCGCGCGGCCTGTCTGCTACCAGGGTTATCCCCAGGATCTTCTCCCCGACGCCCTGCGCGACCGCAACGTTCACGGCCTCATGCGCCGCATCGACGGCCAACTCACCCGCGACGACGTCGCCTGATCAGAAAGATATCAGAGTATTAACCCCTGATGGACACTGAAGACCACTTACGGGAAGAGCACCCAATCCGTCAAGAGAAGGGTCACTGAGGTAGTAGAGCGAAGGTGGCAGTTTGTGCCTTCTGCGCCTTTTGTGGCCCAATCTTTTGCGGCTTGAGTTTGGTACGGCTCCACCGCGTTTTGACCTTATTCGGTAAGTGTAAGCGTAAACAAATGACACCCGACTTTCTCGATTCCAACGACCCGGAGATCTACACCCTGCGCACGCACGCGCCGGGGCCGGCGGGGCGGCTGCCGGTGACGCCGGCCATGCTCCGGGCCGCGTCGAGTGGAGAAATCTTCGGCCTCACCCAGAATGCCGGCATGGGTTGGGACCCGCGCAAGTTGTTGGGTCGTGAATTTCTCATCCTCAGCACCCAGGGCGGTATTCGTGCGCCTGATGGCACGCCGGTGGCCCTGGGGTATCACACCGGACACTGGGAGGTGGGTCTCCTCATGGAGGAAGCGGCGCGCACCTTTTCCGCCTCGGGCGCCATACCCTTCGCCGGCTATGTAAGTGATCCTTGCGACGGACGCACCAACGGCACCCGCGGCATGCTCGACAGCCTGCCCTACCGCAACGACGCGGCGATGGTTCTCCGCCGCCTGATCCGCTCCCTCCCGGGTGCGCGCGGCGTGCTCGGCGTCGCCACCTGCGACAAGGGCCTGCCCGCCATGATGATGGCCCTCGCCGGCATCCGGAACCTTCCCTCCATCCTTGTCCCCGGCGGCGTCACCCTTCTCTCCGAGGACGCCGAGGATCTCGGCAAGATCCAGACCATCGGCGCGCGCTTCTCCCAT
>JBGTGS010000070.1:0-7282 GCA_041746615.1 Opitutaceae bacterium
CCGCGCGAGTGGCTGTCGATCCAACCCGTGGCCGGCGGCCGCGTCACCCACTACGCCCGCGCCCTTGGCGGTCGCGATGACTACACTCGCACGCTGGGCGAGCTCGGCCTCGACGCCGAGCTCCGCGCCAGCGGGGTCTACGCCTACAAAAACGAGCGCTGGAAGATCGACGGCCTGCGTCACCTGATCACCCCGCGACTCAGCTACCGGTATCAGCCCGGTGGAGACAAGGGCCGCGCCTACATCCCGCCGATCGACCGCAATGTGTTCTCGACCTACCTCCAGCCCCTCGGCCTTGGCGACCGGCGCAGCATCGACGACCTCCGCCGCAACCACACCCTGCGCATCGCTCTCGACAACCGCCTCCAGACCCGTGACCCGGACTACGGCTCGCGGGATCTCGCCGCCCTCAACCTTGCCGCAGACCTGCGCTTCGACCAGCCCGCCGGCCAGCGCAGCCTGTCGTCGATCCACGCCGAACTCCGGCTCACCCCCGCGCGCTGGATGGAGTTCGCCCTTTATCAAAATCTCGATCCCCACAACGGCCGGCTCGGCGAACTCAACACCGCCCTGACCCTTACAGACGGTGAGGCCCGCTCCCTCCGCCTCGCCACCCATTACCTGCGCAACGACATCCAGGAATACGTGGTGGATTATCGCCACCGCTTCAATGAGGTCTGGCAGGGCATCGTCGAACTGCACTACGACGCCCGCCTCGAACGCTTCGTCGAGCAGACCTACGGCATCCGCCAGACCGTCGCCAACCTCTGGTTCCTCCGCTACGATGTCTCCTTCCTCGAAGGCGCCCGCCGCGAGAGTTCCTTCCGCTTCAACATCTCGGTCGACCTGGCTACTTTCTGACGGTTCCTCCCCCATAAACGCAAAATCGCCGAAGAGACCTGCTCTTCGGCGATTTTAAAGTGGTGGACCCTAGCGGGTTCGAACCGCTGACCTCCTCAATGCCATTGAGGCGCTCTACCAACTGAGCTAAGAGCCCGTGACTGACGGGAAGGTTGAAAAATCAAACTTTGGCCGGCGAAGGCAAGGAGTTTTTTAACGCTCCCTCATGCGAATGGTGACGCTGAACGACTCCGCCCGGTTGGTCGGGGGCGGCCCGATCGACGGGATGGTTTGAAAAGCCCCCACGACCGCCCGATCAAATTCAGCACTGCCCGAGGAGGTCAGCACCCGTGCGCCTGATATGGCCCCGTTAGCCGATACATTAAAAGCCACCCTAACTTGCAGAAGATCACTGAGCCGGGCGCTTTCCAACGCGAGCCGGATGCGTTGGATGATCAGCTGCGCATAGGCGTCGAGCGAATCACTCTCCGCGCGGGACAACGCATTGCCCCCTGCGCCTCCCGCGCGGTTCGTCGTCGAGCCACCCACCACTCCCTTGGCGATGCCTGCGGCATCGATCTTGGTGGTCCGGATGGGGGCCGGGGCCGGCGCCTTGGGGGCTGGCGAACTCTTGGCCCCGGGATTCTGACGACGAAACTCCTCCTCGGTCATCTTCGCCTGCTTTTGTTCCTCAATCCGGCGCCGGATCGCTTCCTCCCGGGTCTCCGGGCGCACGAGCGGCGCCGCTTTGGGAACAGGGGCCTTGGGCGCCGGTGGTGGGGCCACAGGGGCCGGTTGAACCACCGCCTTGGGGACAGGAGCAGGCGTTGGAGTCGGGGCCGGCGTGGGCGCAGGTGCCGGGACAATGACGGGCTCAGGCGGAGCCGGACGCGGGGTCGGAGCCGGTACTTCCGGCATCTCCACCTGGATGCCACCCTCTGTGCCCAAGGCAGATGCCTCGGTCGCGGCAAAATTGTTACCCTCTCCCGCCACCAGTTCGAAGATGTGAGGCGTGTCCTTCTCTTCCGGGCGCATCATCAGCGCAAACAGCAGCATCCCCACAATGACAAAGGTGTGGAGAAAGGCTGATAAAAAGTAGGCGCTGGGTGAACGAGTCGTCATGTGGCAATCACCACTACGGGCGGATAGTCACCATCTTGGTTGAAATCATCAATTCATCAACCACGGCGTATCCGTATTCCTCCGTATCCATCTGTGGTTGTACCGCCTGCCCCGGCTCAGCGAGGTATCTGCGTGTCCAGGGTGAATTTGGTGAGATTGTGCTTCTTCAGCTCATCCATCACCGAGATGAAATGCTGTCCCGTCGCGGCAGCATCGATGCGCAGCCGGAACACCGGTGGATTGGCCTCTGCGGCAAATCGTGCAAGCTCCGCAGCCAGCTGGGCCAGGGTGAGCGGAGTGGTCCCAAGCACATAGGAGCCGTCAGCCCGAACCGTGATGTTCTCAAACCGCGTCTCCGGATCGGGTTGGGCCTGCGGGCTCATCGATTCCACGGGCAGGTTCACCGGGATGGTCTGCTCCATGTTGATCAGCGGCGTCGCGATCATGAAGATGATCAGCAGCGTGAACCCCAGGTCGATGAGGTTCGTCAGGTTGAGCTCCGAGATCGGAGCCGATTGCCGCTGCCGGCGGAAGGTGCGCGCCATGGGATCAGGACTCCAGCTCGATGCGGTCGGCCAGCGAGCTGGCAAAGTTCTCGATTTCCGTGATGAGACGCTTGGTCGTGGCGAACAAGTAGTTGTAGCCAAAGACCGAAGGAATCGCGACCACGAGTCCGGCGACGGTCGTGAGCAGGGCCGAGGAGACACCCGGCGCGATGGTCTGGATGCTGGCCGTCTCCTGGACACCCACCGCACTGAAGGCCACCATCACACCCCAGACCGTGCCCAGCAACCCCATGAAAGGAGCACCCGAGACGATGCTGGCGAGAAACACCATGCTGGATTCATACCGCAGGATCTGGCGTCCGAGGGAGCGTTGCAGGGCGTTTTCCGCGTGCTCGAGCCGAAAGCGCGTCGTGTCTGTCATCCCCTTTTCCTGCCCGATGGCGGCGGCGCGCCAGTAGGCCTCGCAGGCGTCGGCGAAGAGATCGGCGTACGGGATGGCCCGCTTGTTGCGGAAGGATTCCGGTAGGTCGAGGATGGTGCGCTCTTCACGAAGACGCTGCTCAAAGGCCAGGTTCAACCGGCGAAGATCCTTCAGGTCGTTGCGCTTTCCCAACATGATCGCCCAGGCGACGATGCTGGCGATACACAGTCCGATGGTGATGCTCTGTCCGACCAGATCGGATTGAAGAAAAATGATCCAGGGATTGGCGGCAAAAAAGGTCGTCATCGATACGGGCAAGGAGGGTTGGCGTTAGCGATGGCCAGTTTCACGCGCACCTTCAACGGTAAACACGCCGCCATCCCTGATTCAACTGCAGACAGGCTCACCAACCTCATTTGAATGCAACCTGACGTCGCATGGATGCCCCGCACCACGGCGCGAATCTGTTTGCCGGCAGGTCGGTGACTTTCTTCGCTCTCCCTTCGCCTTTCCGGCCTCTATCATGGACTTCAAGAACCGCACCCTGCAGGAGCTTCGCTCACAACGTCAGGCAATCGGCCGCAAGCTCGCCGTCGTCGGCTTCGACGGCTTCGTTGACACCATCGTCACTCCGGTCGCCCGTCGCACCGGTCAGGGAGAGGCCTTCACCCCCATCAGCACCATCGATGAATTCGGCCGCCGCATCCTCGCCGCGGCCGGCAAGAGCACCAACATCGAGTTTTATCCCCGCATGGACAAACTCGGGGGCAACGGACCCATCATGGCCGGCGCTCTCCTCGCAACGGGCACGCGCCTGAAGTACATCGGAGCCCTCGGCCGCGCCGCCATTCATCCGGTGTTCCAGGAAATCGCCCGCCAAGCCGACGTCGTTTCACTCTGCGATCCCGCCGCCACCACCGCCGTCGAGTTCGAGGATGGTAAACTCATGCTCGGCCAGATGCGCACCCTCGATGAGATCACCTACGAGCGCATCATCGAGAAAATGGGCGAACCCGCCCTGCTCCAGGCCTTGGGGGCCGCCGACCTCATCGCCCTGATCAACTGGACGATGATCCCCAACCTTTCTGCGATTCTTGTCGAGTTCAAGGACCGCGTCTTCCCCCGGATCCCGGCCCGCGAACGCCACTTTTTCTTCGATCTCTGCGATCCCGAAAAACGCTCCGTGGACGATCTCATTTTCGCCCTTGAGACCATGGCCGGCTTTGGCGAGCACGGCCGCGTCACCCTCGGTCTCAACCTCAAGGAGGCCCAGCAGGTCGCGGGTGCCCTCGGTATCGGAGACTTCACGGTGGACGAAACCGGCCTGCGCGCGGCCGCCAGCGGAATCAGGGAAAAGCTGTCCTTCGATACCGTCGTCATCCACCCGAAGGAATCCGCCGCCTGCGCCACTGCACTGGACTCCTGGTGGATCCCCGGACCCTACACCGAAAAACCCTTCATCACCACCGGAGCTGGTGATCACTTTAACGCCGGCTTCATGGCCGGTCGTCTCCTCGGCCTCAGCCCCGAGGCCTGCCTGGGCATGGGCGTCTCCACCAGCGGTCATTATGTGCGCACCGCCCAGAGCCCCACGATTGACGAACTCGAAACCTTCCTCGCCAACTGGCGCTGATTCATTCACCCTTTATCCATGCCCTTGAAAAAGAAACCCACCGGCAAACTGATCTCCTTCGAAGGATCCGAAGGCAGTGGCAAGTCCACCCAGATCGCCCGCCTCGCCAAACACCTCGCCAAACAGAACCGCGAGGTCGTCAGTGTCCGCGAGCCTGGCGGCACCGAAATCGGCGAGCAGATCCGCAACATCATCGTCCACAATTCCCGCGGGGACGAGATGTGCGCCGAGACCGAGCTGCTCCTCTTCGCCGCCGCCCGCGCCCAGCTCGTCCGCGAGGTCATCGCCCCCGCCCTCCTCAAGGGCCACTGCGTCCTCTCCGACCGCTTTCTCGATTCCTCGACCGTTTACCAGGGCATCGGCCGCAACCTCGCCGCCGATCCGGTCAACCAGATCAACCGCTTCGCCGTCGGCAACGTCATGCCCGATCTCACCATCGTCCTCGACGTCCCCACCAAGGTCAGTCTCAAGCGCATCCGCCAGCGCGCCACCGACGTCCCCGATCGCATGGAACGCGAGAACATCGGCTTCTACGAAAAAATCCGCGCCGGTTACCTCGTCCTCGCCAAGGGCATGCCCGACCGTATCGTTGTCATCGACGGCACGGAGAAGGAGGATGTCATCGCCCGCAAAATCCGCAACGCGGTGAAAAAACTGCTGCGCTGAGCCAACAATGTAGCGAGTAGCGAGTAGCGGGTAGCGAGCATGAAGCAGTCGGCGGTACACCATCATCCACTCTCTTCGGTCAAGGAGTCCCTGAACCCATGCCTTGCTGCCTTTAGCGTGAGCCCAAGGAACCGAACTTGAAAGAACGCCCAACGTCCCTGAGCTCACGCTCAGGGCTACGCGGCTCGTTCCCATTACATACGCACTACCCGCTACTCGCTACTTTTTCCTACCCTCCGCCTTCCATCCTCGTTCTGTGACTGCGCAGCAGCCCCCCCTTCCCTGGCCCGAAGCCCTCGCCGGCACCCCCGCCGTCGCCGTCATTGAGCAGGCCATCCAGCGCCGCCGCCTGTCCCACAGCCTGCTCCTGACCGGCGAGGATCACGAGACGCTCGCCCTCGTTGCCCACGCCATCGCCGACCGCCTGCTCAACCCGCCCGGAGCCGCCTCCGGCTTCCTCCCCGAAAAACATCCGGACTGCTTCACCCTGCGTCCCGCCGGCAAGATGCGGCAGATTGGCGCCGAGGCCACCCGCTCGCTGGTCACCAAACTTCAGGTCACGGCCAACCTCGCAACGGGCAAGGTCGCCATCATCCACGAGTGCGACCGCATGAATGTCACCGCGGCGAACATTTTCCTCAAAACCCTCGAGGAACCGCCAGCCCACACCACGCTTTTACTCCTGACGACGCGGCCCTACGTCCTCCTGCCCACGATCCGCAGCCGCGTACTCCTCTTTCGCTTTCCCTCCGCCGCCACCGGGTTTGCGCCGGATGGATGGAAGGCCTGGCTGGAGGACTACACCGCCTGGCTTGGCCACCTCGCTGAAGGTGTCGCCGGCAAGAAGCAAAGCGCCGACGCCATCTTCACCGCCTACGGACTCATGGCCCGCTTTGGCGCCATCCTGGAATTCGCGACCGACGAAATCTGGAAGCAGCAGAAGACCACCCTACCGCCTGAACTAGCTGACGACGAGCAAGTGGCCATCGAGACCGGCATTGCCAACGGACTCCGCCTGCGTCTCTTCGCGGAAATCGCCCGCACCACCCGCAACCACGCGCTACCCCGGCTCAACGCCGGTGATGAAACCGTCCGCCGCGCTGTCACCGCAGCCATCAGCCGCCTTGAGCACGGCACCGGCCTCCTCCGCCTGAATCTCAACGAGGCCGCCGTCCTCGAGGACTTCCTCCTCGCCTCCCTCCGCATCTGGACCCGCCGCCCCTGATCCCGCTCTTTCTTCTTCATCTTTCTCTCTAGAAATCGTTCTCATTCTCGTAATCATTCTCGTTCTCCGGTTCGACACGTAGGTGGTGCGCTTGCCGCGCCACTGTCCACCCGCCTGATCTCCAGACTGAAGGAAGAACCCGAGTCATCCTGAGCCTCCAACCATAATCCCGCTTGCCCCCCCAACCCTCACGTCAACTATTAGTTGACAACTATGACTCAGCAACAATTCCCCCGACAAGGCGATCTCCTCATCGAGCCTCTGGTAATGCTGGCCGAACTTCTTATCGAGCGGGCGGCCGAACGTCGTGAGGCGTTGCGGCTCTCCCGCCGGCCCAAGGTCGGATTAGCCCTCCGTCCCGGCAAGGAGACCCCACTCTGGCTGGCCCTCGTCGCCGAGATCCGCCCTCTGCTCAAGCCCCACGGCAACCAGGCCAAGCTCGCCCGCCTGCTCGGACTCGACCGCCAGACGGTCAACGCGTTCTTCACCTCGCGCACGCGCATGCCCGACGCCGAACGAACCCTTCAATTACTCGCCTGGCTACTCGCCGCCCGCCAAGGCCGTCCGCTGTTCTGATGGCGGCCCTTCCGCCGCAGTGGCCTAACAGCCCTTTAAATAAAGTTGTGGCCGTGTAGCCGGGGGCGGCGACCAATGCTGTCCGGTCATAAGTAATTGAGCTCCATTTGGTTATTTTGATGGAGATCACTTGGTTTGATCGAATTTTCCGTAAACAGTTCATTGAGTGATACTTTCGATAAGGAGTGAATTGAGATAATTTGCAGGAAGTTTGTGAGATTTACCTGCGAAGCCAGGCCGGTGTGGTGGCGGGTAATGGCCGCGCATAGGTAAGCGCACAATGCGGTCCAGAT
>JBGTGS010000071.1:0-10062 GCA_041746615.1 Opitutaceae bacterium
CGCCGACCCGGCCACGGCCGCGCGGGTGGCGCGGGAGGCGGGTTCATGAGCGGAGCACCGTCTGTGGCCCGTGCCTGGTTTGACCTCGCCCGGGCCGGAAATTTTCCGTCGGTATGGAGCAACGTTCTCACCGCGCTGGTCCTGTCCTCCCCCGGGGGCTGGGCTTGGCCCGAGGCCTCGCTGCTGTTGCTGGCCTTGCTCGGTGGAACCCTGGCCTATGCAGGCGGCACCACGTTGAACGATGTGGCCGATGTATCCTTTGACCGGCAGCATCGTCCGGAGCGGCCGATTCCGCGCGGGCTGGTGTCGTACCAGGCCGCGGGGTCGGCCGGCGTGCTGCAGCTGGCGGCGGGGTTCATCCTGTTTGTGTTCGTGCTGGGGGCATCGGTTCTCTGCGCCGGATTGTTGATGGCGGCCATCGTCGGCTATGACTGGTTGCACAAGCGCTGGGCCGGATCGGTGCTGTTGATGGCAGGATGCCGGGCGCTGCTCGGCCTCACGGTGGCTTCGGTGCCCGGTCATGGCTTCACTGCGGCGCTGCTGATCTGGGTCGCGGCACTGTTTGCCTACATCATTGTGATCAGCCTGCTCGCGCGGGCGGAGCACCGGGCCGGGCCCGCAGGAGCAGGCCTCGGCCGCTGGGTGGGCCGGCTGCTCGCCTTCATGCCCCTGCTGGATGCAGTTGCCCTGCTGGCGGTCGGTGCCTTTCCTGCCGCCTTGGCCTGTGCACTTGCCATCCCCCTCGGCCGCCTCGCCCAGCATCTCGCCGCCTCCAATTGACGACCATGTCCGCCCATCCGGATTCCCTCACGCTTCCGATCTCGGTGCCGCATCAGCACCGGCTGATCTTCACACGCAACGTCTTCTCGCCGGATAATTCCGTGCTGGCGGACCTGCTCACGCCGCGCGAGCCCGGCGGGAGGGCGCGGGTGGTGATCTTTTGGGACGGCGGACTGGAGTTTGCCTTCCGTGGCATTGAGCAGCGCATCGCCGCCTGGTTTGCGGCCCGCGAAGCCACGATCGAACTTGCCGCTCCACCGGTCGCCCTGCCCGGCGGCGAAGTGGTCAAAAACGACTTCCAGCATCTGCAGCGGGTGTGGTCGGTGATCAACGACACCAAGCTCTGCCGGCACTCCTTTGTCCTCGTGCTCGGCGGCGGCGCCATGCTCGACATGATCGGTTTCGCCGCCGCAACGGCGCATCGTGGCATTCCGCTCATCCGCCTGCCCACCACCAGCCTCAGCCAGGGTGACGGCGGCATCGGGGTGAAAAACGGCGTGAACTATTTTGGCAAAAAGAACTGGCTCGGCGCCTTCACCGTGCCCCACGCGGTGGTTAACGACCTCGATTTTTTGCATGGCCTGCCGGTCCCCGAACGCCGCTGCGGCCTGATTGAAGCGGTCAAGGTCGCGCTCATCCGCGATGCGGCGTTCTTTGAGCGCATCGTTGCACAATCCGATGAGCTGGCGCGGCTGGATCCGGAACCCTTCGAGGCGGTGATCCGTGAGAGCGCGCGCCAGCACATGGACCACATCGCGACCGGCGGTGATCCCTTCGAGCGCGGCTCGGCCCGGCCGCTCGATTTCGGCCACTGGGCCGCTCACAAGCTCGAGCAACTGTCCGACTTCCGCGTGAGTCATGGCGAGGCGGTGGCCGTTGGCATGGCACTCGACCTGATCTACGCCCGCCGCATCGGACTGCTGCCCGAGGCACACGCCGAGCGCATCCTCGGTCTGCTGGTGAAGCTCGGCTTCGAGTTGTTCGCTCCCATCCGCAAAGTCCGGGGCGCGCGCGGGCCGCAGGACATGCTCGATGGCCTGGAGGAATTTCGCGAACACCTCGGCGGCCGCCTGACCATCCCGATGATCCGCGCCCCGGGCGACCGCCTCGACATCCACGAAATGCAGGGCCCGGTCGTCAAGGCATCGATGGACGAGCTGATGCAGCGGTATGGGTGAGATTGAACAATACTGATTCAACCACGGATGAACACGGATGGACACGGATGCGGCAGTAAGCCGATGGTTGGTGAGGGTAGGGCGCATTGTCCCAATGCGCCGCGGCGCTCTCGGAGAGAACGCCCTACCTTTAATTTGTACCGCTCGAGTGGGTTGATCTCATGGCCCTCATGAATCCGTCCACCCGCACTGCGATCATCAATGTTGTCGGGTTGACCGCGCGCGTGCTGGGGGCGGACACGCCGCATCTGAAAGCAGCGGCGGAGGCCGGTGGATTGATCAAGGTGAAGCCGGTGCTGCCCGCCGTGACCTGCACCGCCCAGAGCACCTACCTCACCGGACTGCCGCCATCGGAGCACGGCTGCGTGGCCAACGGCTGGTACGACCGCACGCTGAGCGAGCATCATTTCTGGAAGCAGTCGAATCATGTGGTCCAGGGGAAGAAGCTCTGGGAGCGGGCGCGGGAGGCGCGGCCCGGGTTCACCTGCGCGAAGCTTTTCTGGTGGTACAACATGTATTCGACGGCCGACTGGTCGATCACCCCGCGACCGATGTATCCGGCGGATGGACGCAAGGTCTTCGACGTGTACACGCACCCGATGGGTATCCGTGAGGAGATCAAGCAGGACCTCGGTGAGTTTCCGTTTCCCTCCTTCTGGGGACCGATGGCCGGAATCGCCTCGTCGGAATGGATTGCGAAGTCGGCGAAGTGGATCGAGGAGCGGCATCGTCCGGACCTGTCGCTCGTCTACCTACCGCACCTGGACTACAACCTGCAGCGGCTCGGTCCGGACGACCCGCAGCTGGCGGCGGATTTCCGCGCGATCGACACCCTGGTCGGCGACTTGATGGAGCATTACCGTCAGCGCGGCGTGAAGCCCGTGATCCTGTCGGAGTACGGCATCACGAAGGTGAATCGCACCGTCGCGCTCAACCGGATCTTTCGTGCGCGCGGGTGGATCACGATCAAGGAAGAGCTGGGCTTGGAGCTGCTCGACTGCGGGGCGAGCCGGGCCTTTGTCATTGCGGATCATCAGATCGCGCATGTGTACGTGAACGATCCTGTGATCCTCAACGATGTTCGCGCGGCCATCGAGTCAGCCGACGGCGTGGCGGCGGTGTTGGATGCGGATGGCAAGCGGGCGGCCGGGCTCGATCATGCGCGTGCGGGAGACCTCGTGGTGTTGGCGGCGGAGGATGCGTGGTTCACCTATTATTATTGGGACGATGATCGGAAAGCCCCGGATTTTGCGCGCTGCGTGGATATCCACCGCAAATACGGCTACGATCCGGCGGAGCTCTTCCTTGATCCGGCATTGAGCCAGCCGAAGCTGCGGGTGGCGGGGAAGCTTCTGCGCAAGAAGCTCGGTTTCCGCACGCTGATGGACCTGATCCCCCTGGATCCCTCGCTGGTGCAAGGTTCGCACGGCGTGTGTCCGGCTGACGACCGTGAGTGGCCCGTGCTCATCGGCACGGGCACGTCCGCCGAGCCCATCGCGGCGACAGCGGTGCACGACCGCCTGCTGGCGGCGTGTGTGTGAGCGTTAGGTTTCGGAATGGGCCACAGAGGGCACGGAGCCCGGACAGTTCACAGAGGCAAACTGCGAACCGATGCAGGAACATAAGCTTCATTCATGTGTGGGGGGCACCCCGGCAACCTCTGGGCTTCCTTCTGAAAGGGCATGCCAAGGTCTTCGGCCTGGTGATTCGTAGGAGCGGCTTTACGCCGCGATGGCACCGTCTCATGGCACCCGAGGGACGAATGGCTGATGGGCAAGGATCGCGGCGTAAAGCCGCTCCTACGGCCAGAAAAGGAAGCCAGAAAGGGAAGGAAGCCAGAAAGGGTCATGCCGTTACACGTTACAAATAGTCGCTGAGCACAGAATGTAACATGTATCGGCATGACCCCGTTTGCAGCCCCGCCTCTCTCTGAGCAATCAGGCGGCGACTGTATGGCGCTTGCGCCTGGCGCGACGTTTTGGCGCCGCCTTCGTGTTCTGCAACAGCACCTCAGCCGGGATGCCGAGACCCATCAGATTGCGAATCATTGCGAGACTGAGGCTGCGGCGCCCGGAAAGAACCTCCGAGATTTTGGAGGCGCTTCCGAGGTAGGGAACGAGGTCCTTGGGTTTCAAGCCCTGTTGCTCCATGCGGAAGCGAATGGCGTCCACGGGTGAAGGCTGGCCGATCGGAAAATACTTTTCCTCGTAGCGCTGGATGAGGGTGGCGAGCACCTCAGCTTCGTCCCCGGTGGGCGTGCCGGGGGCGGAGTCGAAGATGGCGTCGAGGCGCGCGAGGGCCGTCTCGTGATCAGCAGCGGTGCGGATGGGTTTGATGTTCATCGCGGGTCTCCTCAGATGGTGCGGGCGTCGATCTTGTCGTATTCGGCGTGGGTGCCGAGGAAGCGGATGAAGATGCAGCCGGACTGATAGTTGATGCGGACCACGAGGCGGTAAGTGTTGCCCTTGATATCAAAGACCACGCGGTTGCCGGGCAGAACGTCGGCGTGGGGATGGCGTTTTTTGATGTCCTGAAATGATCGCCAGTTCGAGTGTGTAGCCTCGTGATACCAAGCCCGCAGGGATGATTCGGAGGAGGCGTGAGTCTGCCAAAATTCGCGGAGGGTCTTAAGAGCGATGATTTGCACGAGAGTGTTTCAGGCTTGGGGAAAGTTCAAGACAAAGTTCCCATTTTGGGAAAACTGATTATGATCATTGGATAGGCGATGGGCAGGCAGCCGCAAACCTTATAGACTTACATTTGCGAATAGCCCGCGAGACTTTACCTTCTAGTCGTCCCTGTGGAACGGCCTGCTCAAGGTCTTCGGCCTGGTGATTCGTAGGAGCGGCTTTACGCCGCGATGGCCTGTCCCGGCCATCAGCCATTCGTTCCTCGCGCACTGTGGGGCGGCGCAATCGCGGCGTAAAGCCGCTCCTACGGCCAGTGGTTGCAAGTCATCAAGGGGCCTGACGTCTCTGGCCCGTCAGTTAGGCTATTTCGCGTGATGCTTTCTCACGAATTCCCTGGCGCTGAGCACGAACTCGGTTGGATCCCGGGCGAAGGTGGCGTTATCGGTTTCGACGGCGAGGACGCCATCCCAGTTGACGGCTTTGAGCTCCTCGAAGAGACCGGTGTAATTGGCGTGGCCGGTGCCCACCTTGACATCGAGGTACACATCGTCGCCATCCGTCCGCTCGATTTTCTTGTCCTTCAGGTGAATGTCGAACACCCGGCCCTCATACTCCTTGAAAACCCTCGCCGCGTCGAAGCCTGCCGCCGTGACCCAGCCCACGTCGAGACAAACGCCCACGCGCGGATCCCGATGGTTGATCAGGGTTCTGACCACGAGGGGATTGCCGTAAAGCGTCTTGATGCCGTGATTGTGAATCGCGATCTTGATGTCGTACTCCTTCACGAGTTCCTCGAGCAGGTCGAGGATGCGGAAGTCGCGCGGCTCAACTACGATCAATTTGATGCCCATCAGCCTGGCGAATTCGAAAATCCGACGGTTCGCTTCCTGGTCCAGTGTGGTACCGGTGACGCCGATCGTATAAAGCGTCAGGCCCTTGTTTTCGAGAATGACCTTCTTGCGAAGAGTCTCCTCAACCGACCCCAGGGGATCGATATGACGGCTGAACATCTGCAGGTGGGTAAAGCCATGCTCGACGGCGAAGGCGACGGCTTGATCGAAGTCCATGTTGCGCAGGCTCCAGGTTTGGAGACCCACCTTGGGCTCAAAGGCCTCGGCACGCGGTACTGCGATGAGGGCAAGCAGCAGCGCGACCACGAGGAGGTGGCGAACGGATGAAAGGAGGGCGGGTGAAAACATCGTGGAGGGAGCCATGGTGAAGGTAGAGGGGCGATCCAAGGGTTCGCTACCGGCCTTTTCCCTTCCGGTCAAACTCCGCCATCGTGGTTGCGAAGTTGGGATTGGTTATCTGCAGGGGAAGTCGGCTCTTGCGTACGTCGGCTTAGGCTTTCATTCGCGATGCCACCACTGCCAATGAGTGAGGTTTAAAGGCAAGTAATGACCCCATGGCACCATGCCCGGCCACGACTGTCATGAATCAATGGGGTGGCTTGGTCTTCAAGGTAGCCGATAAAGTGTTTCTGCTGCTCGCTCTGGATGCTGAGACCCTGGATGACATCGTTTTCAAGTGCACTCCGGAAGAGTTCGACGACCTGACGGAGATTGAGGGCATCGGGTAGCGCGGTTGCGATCTCGCGCTTCCAAGGCACCCCATTCCGATCACGCGAGAGGTCGGCGGCAAACCTCCCCAGCCCAACTTAACGTTTTAACGCCCCGACCCCTTGGCTCGCCTCTCAGAGTTGGGCTTTCGCGCTTTGAGTGTGCGACCGGCCTTATTTCAACTGTTCTATGGTCCATCGAGGGTTCTTCCTGCAGTCCAGCACTCGCCAGACGCGGGCCTCGTCTCCTTCGACATCGTAATAGATTCCAAACGGAAACCGTTTGGCGAGCATACGATGGTAGCCGAAGATTTTCCGGTGAACACCGGCGTAAAGCCGTAACGATTCAATGTCGGAAGACAGCGACTCGATAAAGTACGATCCGACACCGGGCTCCTTCCGATCATAGAACTGGAAGCCGTCGTAAAGATCAGCTTCCGCCAAACTGAGGGTTCTGACTCGGGTAATGACCCTCACGACTGCTTGGCAATCTTCCTGCGCAGCCGTTCCTTTGCCTCCTCCCAATCGCTGAATTTCGCCTTTCCAGATGCCACAGCGCGCTCGGCCTCCTGAAGCGCCTCCTTATGCCATGCTGGCGACTCATACCGGTCCTCGTCGCGTGAAAGGTCCACCCAAATTTCTTCCATTGCGCGGAGTTTCTGGACGCGGGACATTCGCTTCAGAGGGAGAACCGTTGGCATAACGCGACCTTAGTCTTCGTGCGTGCGATGGCAAGTGAGCTATTTTTCCCAGACCCAATAGCGGCGTACCACCGCTGTCGAAAAATAAAGTGTACTTGTCCCCTGTGCGCGGATTAACCGGTGAGGAGCAGAGCCGCAGGGCTGTGGCTGGTGTGCGAACAACAACCGAAACAACCCAAAACGGAGGCGCAGGCGCAAGGGGGTGGGGGCGTTAAATCGTTAAATTCGTCGGGCCTCGCACAAGTAAACCCGCACCGACAACCGACGCCGATCTTCCCATTAAGCGTCTTGGCAATCCACGAGCATGAAGCCCCGTGATTCGCGTCGCGCGCTTGCGAACTCGCGCTTCCTAGGCGCCCAATTCTGATCACGGGAGAGGTCCGGCGGCGCATCTCCCCAGCCCAATTTAACGCCTTAACGCCCGCACCCGTGGATTGGGCTTTCGAGCCATCAACCAATGCCCACCGAGTGGGCCTTAATTATCAATGGTTAATTATTGACCCCTTTAAATCGCCCCCCACCCGTTTCCACACGACTGAGTTTTTCCGACCTGAAGAAACCGCCAGCGATCCGACCATCATCAAAGGAGGTGTAATCCGGTCCGTAGTTGGTGAAGGACCATCCGAGCAACTGGGTGAAGAAAGCTTGCGAGCTCGCCACATCTTGCGACGGGACCTCAAGGTAATCGATCGTTCTAGGGAGCGACTTAGCCATGGGGAGAAAGTGCGAATATATTTCATTTCTGCAATGTTCACTTCCAAGCAGCCCGTCAGACTTGCGATTTACGCCTCGGGGAAAAAGGCGGATGATTATCCGGCAAAGGAAGGGCCCGTGCCAACGGGCTGCTAAAAGCCGCGCCCTGACCCCGTCTGGCTCGCCTCTTGATCGCGAGTCAATACGCCCGTCTCCGACCGGGCATACAGGTATCCATGCTTGTAGGCCTCGTGCCCGCCGGAGGACGGGCAAGCTTCACACGGTGGTTCCGACTGCTCCGATCCGACCACAAAAAAGGCCGGTCTTGCGACCGGCCTTGGAAGTTGTGGGCTGACTGCCTCCTCAGAACTCGTAGGCGGGGAGCTGCTTGTCGACGCGGATCCTGTCGAGCTTGGCGAAGTGGGGGAGGCCGTTTTCGAAGGGGACCTGGGTTTCGCCTTGGATGAGGGGCTGGGCGTAGCGGACGAACTGGTAGTTCATGCTGACGCCGTCCTCGTTGATCCACTCGCGGGGCAGCTTCTTGACGCCGTTCGAGATCTCGCCGAGCGGGGCGAGGCCGGTCTCGCAGGTGTAGTGGTCGCCGTCGCCACGGACCAGCGTGACCATCTTGTCGGTCTCGCCGGCGATGGCGGCTTTGACGGCGGCCTGACCGGCGAGGTAGGCCTCGTCGGCGTCGGTCTTGGAACCGGCGTGGGCGGCTCAGGTCCCCAAAGCCTCGATCACCCGAGCGGAAAAGGCCGGCAGGCTTTTCCCGAGATGAATGACTACATCCTGCAGGTCGTGCCCATCTTCCTGCGCGATGGCGGCCAGTTTGCCCATGACGACTCCAGGATTCATGGAGTAGAGCGTAAGGAGATAATCCTGCGGGTGACACACCTCAATATCCCACGGATCGAGCGCCACCACCGGGAAGTCCCGCAGGTTGAAAGTCACGATGAGGGACGCTCCGCCCTTCACGGCCGCCGCGAGTACATGACGGTCCTTCTCTTTGTTGGTCATCACCGGCAACAGCGGTTCGTATCCCATCACCGACGCTTCGGGAAAGGCCCGTGTCACCTCCTGATTCCAGTAGTCGGCCAGCTCG
Source organism: Opitutaceae bacterium (assembly GCA_041746615.1). Classification (GTDB taxonomy): domain Bacteria; phylum Verrucomicrobiota; class Verrucomicrobiia; order Opitutales; family Opitutaceae; genus CAMAXB01. The sequence continues at coordinate 8,646 of JBGTGS010000071.1, forward strand.
GGCGGGTAAGGATGCTTCAGCTTCTCCGTCTGGGTCCGGTGTACTTCTTCCAGAATCTTGCGGGACCAGAGCGGCAGGTAGAGCCGGGGCGGCTCCGCCAACCGCAAAAACAGGTCGCACACGCCGGCATTGGCGAGCACACAGGCATCAAGCACGACTTTAAAGTCAGCTTGCATCCCCGGTGTAGTCGGAGTCGTAGAGACCCTCCGCCTTGAGCTTTTTGAACAGGCCTCCGAGCGCCTCGCGCCGCGTTCTGTCGCGGACCTGCTGGTAGGTTCGAAGGTCCTTGAGTGTGACCCGCCGGTGAGTGCCGACGCGATGGTGGGGGATCTCTCCCTTGTCCATCAACTCCACGAGGTGCTGACGCGACATGCCGAGAAAGACGGCTGCCGCCTGGGTGGTGAAGGTTTCATCCTCGGGCATGAGCACGATGGCCCGACCCTGCTGCATCTGCCGGAGGGTGTTGACCAGCAGGTGGAAGATCGGGTCGGGCAGTTCGATCCTGACTCCCTCACGACCGATCAGGGCGGGGCGCTCCTCGGCGCTGACCAAGGCCATCAATCGATCCAGTTCGGCCGGATTGAGCAGGGAAGGATCCAGACGGTTTTCTTTCAGGTTCATAGGTCCACTATCGGCAGAAATCGGCCCGAAACAAGGGAATATTCGCTATAAACACCATAAACACCATACTGTCGCTTTGTTTTATCGTGAGTTGGATATCTCCATTCCCGCGTATAATTCTTCACAATCAGCGAGATAGAACAAAACGAGTCTGCAGGTCGCGTAGCATCGAGAACGTATCCAACATGCTAACACTTGTCATTTAGGGCGAGGGTTTCCTTGATCGCGAGTCAATACGCCCGGTCGCCGACCGGGCCGACAGGTATCCATGCTTGTAGGCCGCGTGCCCGCCGGAGGACGGGCAAGCAACGCCAGAGGACGGGCAAGCTTCACGACTGCTCCGATCTGCCCACAATAAAGGCCGGTCTTGCGACCGGCCTTGAAAGTTGTGCGCTGCCTGCTTCCTCAGAGTTCGTAGGCGGGTAGCTGCTTGTCCACGCGGATCTTGTCGAGCTTGGCGAAGTGGGGGAGGCCGTTTTCGAAGGGGACCTGGGTTTCGCCTTGAATGAGGGGCTGGGCGTAGCGGACGAACTGATAATTCATGCTGACGCCGTCCTCGTTGATCCACTCGCGGGGCAGCTTCTTGACGCCGTTGGAGATCTCGCCGAGCGGGGCGAGTCCGGTCTCGCAGGTGTAGTGGTCGCCGTCACCGCGGACCAGCGTGACCATCTTGTCGGTCTCACCGGCGATGGCGGCTTTGACGGCGGCCTGGCCGGCGAGGTAGCCTCGTCGGCATCGGTCTTGGAACCGACGTGGGCGGCTCAGGTCCCCAAAGCCTCGATCACCCGGGCGGAAA
>JBGTGS010000072.1:0-35200 GCA_041746615.1 Opitutaceae bacterium
GCCGCCGGCGAGGCTGGTGCGCAGGTAGCCCCACGACCCCGCCTCGGCGCGGGCGAGCAGCGCGGTGGCGTCGCGGCCGGTCCGTGAAATGTAGTCGATCGCCCCGCCCAGGGTGGAGGCTCCATAAGCCAGGGCGTTGCCTCCGCGCCAGACATTGATGTAGACCGCGCTGAGAGGCTCGAGTGCCTGCATGTCGAAACCGCCGTCGGCGAGGTTGAGCGGAACACCATCCTGAAGGATGCGCAGTCCGCGCCCGTGGAAGGTGCGCTGCAATCCGGACCCGCGGATGGACAGCCGCGCTTCGTCCGAACCGAAGCGCGATTGCGCGATCACCCCGGCCGAGAGGGCAAAGGTGTCCTCGACGGTGCTGCTGCGTCCGCGCAGGAAGCGATCCGAATTGATCACCTCGGTGCCGCCGGGCGTGAGTGACAGTTCGTGACGGGCTTCCTCGATGGCAATGGGCGTGAAGCTCCGTGAGCGATTGGTGGATACATCGATTCGGTCGAGGCTGATGGGCTGGTCGTCAGCCGGAAGCGGCTGGCCCCCGACAATGAAAGGCGGGCTGGCGAAGAGACAGCCTGCGATGAACAGATGGGTGAAGGGACGGAAATGCATGGAGATGAGGCAAAGGATGCGAAGGTGTGCCAAGCACGGCGTGCGAAGTCGTCGCTGCGGCCGTGATGATCCGGACCGGTCGGTCGCGGAGGTGCGTACAGACAAACCGGGCCCACAGGGTGGGACCGGTGATCGTCGGGGATGGCTCAGGCCGCCCGCGGGGGCGGGACCGGCGGGGCGGTGCGCGGAACGCTCGGGGGCGTTCGCTCGTATCCATGCCACGGATTCACCGCGGGGGCCTCAATGACGACGACCGGCACGGCCTGGAAGGCGAGCTGGACCTTGAGGTCGAGCTTGCCCGCGCCGGGAGTGGCGGGGTCCTGCTTCCCGGTCTGCACGATCTCGCACACGCCGCACATATTGTCCGCCGTGAACGTCAGCCGGATGGCCTGCGCCAGCGGCATGCTTTGCGAGTAGGTCGCGATCATGCGACCCCAGGCAAAACTCTGCACCAAGTCCCAGTGACTGCCTGTGGCCAGAAGCCACGCGGCGAGCGTCATCAGGAGGGACATTTTCCGGCGCATAAGGCTGGCAAATCAGAATCGCCGCCACCAGGCAAGCCCGCTCCGGCGGCTATTAGCCGGCCTGCCCGCGCGGATGTCCTTCCCTGTTTATCCCCGGCCTTACCTGCCCGTGTACCATTATATGACACGGGGCATGGGAGATGCGGTCATTTAGCGCGGCGCTGGAGGAGGGTGACGATGAAGAGAAGGGCGAAGGAAACGACCAGCAGCAGGGCGGCGAAGGCATGGGCGGAGGGGTAGCTGAGCTTTTGGACCTCGTCGTAGAGGGCGATGCTGGCGACCTTGGTTTCACCGGGGATGGATCCGCCGATCATGAGGACGACGCCGAATTCCCCGAGGGTATGGGCGAAGGCGAGGGTGAGGCCCGCGGCGACGCCGCGCCGGGCGAGTGGCAGATGGATCCGCAAAAAGGTTCGCAGCGGAGTCGCCCCGAGTGCCCGGCCGGCATCGAGCAATTCCGGCGGTACGGACTTGAGGGCGGCCTGGAAAGGCTGGACGGCGAAGGGGAGCGAATAGAGCACGGAGGCGATGACCAGGCCGGTGAAACTGAAGGCGAGAGTCGTGCCAAAGGTGTCGAGCCACCACCGTCCGGGACTCTGTTCGGGGGAGAACGCCACCAGCAGGTAGAATCCGATTACGGTGGGTGGCAGGACGATCGGCAGGGTGACGAGGGTTTCGATGACCGGGGCGATGCGCCGTCGTGTCGTGTTGAGCCAATGGGCGAGGGGCAGGCCGAGTACGCCGAGAATCACCGTGGTGATGGCGGCGAGTTTCAGGGTCAGCCAGAGGGCCTGCCAGAGCGGATAATTAATGCCGAGAAATGCGGAGGCAGGTTCCGGGGTCATGGGGCGGCGGGTAGGCGGAAGCCGTAGCGCTCGAAGATGGCGCGGGCTGCCGGGCTGCGGAGGAACTCCAGGTAGCGGCGTGCGGCCGGGTTGGCAGCGCCGCGTGTGGTCAGCACCGCACCCTGTTCGAGTGGAGCATGGAGATCCGCCGGGAGCTCCATCCAACGTCCCTGACCGGCCAGGGCCGGCGCCAGCACCAGGGACATGGCGACTATGCCGGCGTCGGCGTTGCCGGTCTGCACGAATTGGGCGGTTTGGGAGATGTTCTCGCCGAGGACAAGCCTGGGGCGGACCTCGTTCAAGAGCCCTGAGGCTTCGAGCGCCTGGTGCGCGGCGAGGCCGTAGGGCGCATGATCGGGATTGGCGATCGCGAACCGCCTCACGAGCGGGTTGCGTACGATGGAGGCGAGGCTCTCGAGGTCGAGATCGGGGCGCAGCGTCCAAACGACGATGCGCCCGATGGCATAAAGGGTCAGGCTGGATTCGTCGGCAGCTCCGGCCGTGATCAGGGCGCGGGGATAGCGCAGGTCCGCGGACAAGAACACATCGTAGGGTGCGCCGTTGCGGATCTGGGCGTGGAAGTTTCCGGACGATCCGGTGGCGACCTGCATGACGGTCCCGGGCTCGGCTTTGATGAACTCGGCATGCAGGGCCTCCAAGCAAAAGACCAGGTCGCTGGCCGCGGCAATGGAGACCCGCTCTGCGCCTTGTCCGGACGCGACGAAGCCGAGCGCAGTGATGCAGGCGAGGAGGCGGGACAAGGGCATGGATCCCACCATAGGCCGACGGTCCCGGCTCGCCATCGGAAAAATGTTAGGCTGGGGTCAGTCCATGTCCGGTCCGCTCCAGCGCCCCCCCGTCACCATCCTCTGCGGCTTCCTCGGCGCGGGGAAGACCACTCTGCTCAACCACCTCCTGGCCCAGGCCGAAGGCCGGCGATGGGCGGCGGTGGTCAACGATCTGGCTGCGATCAACATCGACGGGGCGGTGGTTCGGAGCGCTGCAGACGGGCGCGATGTGGTCGAGCTGGGCAACGGCTGCGTGTGTTGCACCGGGAAGGACGAACTGGCGGAAACCCTTGCGGAGCTGGCCATGACCGGCCGCGCAGGCGGGCCGGTCGGCGAACCTGTCGATCACATTATCGTCGAGACCACCGGCGTCGCCGAGCCCCGGGCACTCGCGAATCTGTTCCTGAGAAAGAATCCCTTTGGCCGCACCCTGGGGGATTTTGCCGTGCTTTCGGGATTGGTGACGGTGATTGATGGCGCGGCCTTTCTCCGCGATTGGGATCGGTCGCGCAGCACCGGAAGCTCCCGCGAAGTGGTGGTGGGCACTGATCGCCCCGTACTTGAACTCATGATCGAACAGGTGGAGTGCGCGGATGTACTTGTGTTGAACAAGTGCGACTTGGTGCCGGCGGATGAGCAGGACCGGATTGAAGCGATCCTGCACGGACTGAACGACCGGGCGGAAATCATGCGGACCGAGAACTGCCAGGTCGTGAGCGAATGGCTGCTCGACCGCGTGCGCTTCGATCCCGTGCAAACCCTCGGGGCCGCGCAATGGCTTCGCCGGCTCAATTCCCTGGCACCGGGAGCGCCCTCATCCCCCGTGCATGCACCGGCGGGGGAGGGCCGACCAGCGCACGAAACGAAGTATGGGATCACGAGCTTTGTCTATCAGGCGCGGCGGCCCTTTGTTCGCGAGCGGTTACAGTCCGTGATCAGGACCGGGCTGCCCGGCCTGCTGAGGGCCAAGGGCTTTTTCTGGATCCGGGAGCAGCCGGACGAGATGGGATTTCTTTCCGTGGCGGGCGGCTTGGTGCGGTATGATTTTCTCAGCTACTGGTGGGCCGCTCTCGTGGAAAGTGGCAAGGCTCGCCTGGAGGAGCGTCCCGCTGCGATCCGTTCCCTGTGGATCGATCCGGGAGGGGATCGTCGGCAGGAATTGGTGTTCATCGGCACCGGACTCGACGAGGCGGCGGTGAGGATCGCGCTCGATGCGTGCCTTGAGTGATCACGGCGTGCCGTCGTCTCTTCCCTTCCCCCGCTTATTTTATCAGAAAGCTGCCTTGGGTGTAGGGGCGGCTTTATGCCGCGATGGCAGGCGGACGGTGTTCATCGCGGCATAAAGCCGCTCCTACCATCTCTCTACAGCACACTGCGTCGCAGATGGTGAAATGTTCGGGCTAGCAGCCCGTCGGACTTGAGATATTTGCTCCGTGAAGAAGGGGCCTGACGACAGGCCGCTGTGCACGCTTAATCATCGCCCTCTAACGGACGGCGTTGATGGTATGTCCGATTGGATGCTATCGCTTACGGAATTCCTGGCTCCAAGGGTTGAGCCCGATTGTCGGAGGCGTGACCCGGATGAAGGGGTGTTTGGTCGCGACGTGGCAGTCGTTGCAGGTGTTGATGAGCGTCGTGTAGTGGGTGACGAAGAGCCCGAGATCCTGCGCGGCCACGGCTTCTTCCAGGGATTCGACCGCCGGCATGAGCATCGCCTGCATGAGTTCGCTGATCTTGGTGCCATCCTCCTCGACGACACCGGCGGCAATGAGTTCATCCGCGGTCTCCTCGATTTCATGGAGATAAAAACCGGCCAGCTCCCAATGGCGGGCGTCGGCCGAGCGGCCAAGCTTGTCGGTCCATCGCTGGATCCAGGCCATGGCGATGCCGACCTCGGGGGATTCGTCGGTTAGGGCTGCTTCCAGTGCGGCGACCCGCGCCTCGGCCTGGCGGAGTGAGGTCAGCAGGTAACCGCAGACGATCGCGAGCAGAAGGAAAGGAAGCAGGCGGGCGAGGTTCATGGGATCCGGGGCTGCGAAAGAATCAAGGTGGGCAGCCGGTGGAATCCGACGTGGCGGTCCACGTCCGATCAGGCGGGGTAACGTCGCTCCATGGCCGCATAAGGAAAATGGCGCCCCGGGCAGACGGTATGCCTGCGGTCCACCCAGCGGTGCACGGTGAACCGCGGCTTCACGCCCAGCGGAGGTCCGTTGCGGAGCCAGTCGACCAAGGCGGTGAACGAAGCGAGCTGTTTGGCGCTGGGCTTGCGGGTCTCGAAATTGCCCACGAGGCAGATGCCGATGCCGGCCTCGTTGTAGGCTTGGTTGCTGACATGGCCGCCATGAATCTGCTTCAGCCAGCGTGGGCCGATCTCGATCTGGCCCTCGCCGGAATCGCGGCCGTTGCCGATGACAAAATGATAGGCGAGGCCGTGTTCCATGCCGCGCCGCCGATGGCCGGCGTCATAGGCCTTGGCATTGCCCGCCTCGATCCCCGCATGATGAGTGACGACGTACCGCCAGCGTCCGGACTTGATCTTCAGATTGCGGGTGGCGGCGATCACCCCGGCAAGTACGGCCGGTGGTTTGGCCGACGCCGGGGCGGGGATCACCAGACGCTGACCGATGCGGATGACATCGCTCTTGAGCTGATTGCGGGTCCGGATCGCTCCGACCGGCACGCCGTGCAGGCGGGCGAGTCCGGACAGCGTGTCGCCCTTGCGCACCGTATGCAGTTTTTCCCCGCTGGCTGCAATCTGGGCTTGCAGCCACGAGGGTCCGGCCAGCAGGCCGAGGGTGGCAAAGCTGGCCGAGTACAGAAAGTCCCGCCGTGAATTCACTGCGGATACCATACCACCCTCGTCAACCCTTGTCACTCTCCGGGGGTGTTTTGAGGGTTTGCCGCAGCATGGCCTGGGTGAGTGCGACCTTGGGGCGGGTGAACTTCCACTGCCTTGTGCCACGGTCATCGAAGATCGCGACAGCAGTCTCGACGAGCGGGCATCCCGGATCGCTACAGGCCAACTCGCTGATCGTGATGACAGCATCCTCGCCCAGTCCCAGTGCCTCGCGCGTCCAGCGCTTGAGCGCAAGGGCCTGCGTTGGATCCAAGCCGAATGTCCCCCCGGTGGGGATGAATGTGTGACTCATGACTTATAAAAGGGCAGGGCGTTCGCCCAATGGCTCGGAGGGGCAAATGCGGAATTGTCACGCGTCACAACGAAGGACATAGACCACGCCCTTTTCGCTGCCGACGGCGAGGAGGGAGTCGTCGGGGTTCCAGGTGAGTTTCGTTGCGGAGGAGGGCAGGCGGACGGTGGCGCGCAGGGGTTGTCGTCGCTCGGGGCTCCAGAGCTGGAGCACGCCATCGGTAGAGGCGGTGGCGAGGGTGCCATGATGGTTTTGAAAGGCGACGGCGCAGACCTTGGCGTCGTGCGGAAACATCAATGGCTCGCGGCCTTCGGGCCCCGTGCCGGTGCAGTCCCACAGGCAGGCGTCCTTGCCGCCGCCGGTGGCGAGCCAATGGCCGGTGTGCTCGAACGAGAGCTCCTTCACTTTGCCCTCGTAACCGCTCATGTGGAATTCCTGCTCCTCGGCGGGCAGCCAGAGGTGCACGCTGGGATCCTGGTTTCCCGAAACGAGCCAGCGGCTGTCAGGCGACCACACCAACGCATGAATGCCGTTGGCGTAGGGAAATTCCTTTTGCGCGATGAAATCATCCGCGTCCCACAGGCAGATGCCACCAAAGTAGGCGCTGGCGAGACAACCACCGGCCGGTTGCCAGGCGAGCGCAGAGAGGGTTTTCGGCGCGGGCTTGAAACGATGGCGGACGGATCCGTCCGCGAGGAGCAACACCAGATCGCGCCCGGCCGACGCGGCGAGGCTGGCGGTTTGGGATTTGGTGTTTGGCGTTTGGGATTTGAGGCCTCCGCCCTCCATCGCCGGCTTCCACGCCAGGTGCTCGACCCAGTCGGTGCCGAGCTTGGCCGTCGCCGTGTGTTGGCCACTGGTCGAATCCCAGAACTTGACGGCGCCATCCTGCCCGCCGGTGGCGAGGAGCGGTTGCGAGGGATGCCAGGCGAGGCAATTGGCGCCATCGTCATGCCCCGGAAGCGCGTGGGCGACGGCACCGTCGCCGGCGGCGAAAAGAGTCAATGGTCCCGCAGCGGATGCAGCCGCAAGTTGGGCTCCGTCCGACGACCAGGCGAGGTCGATCACGTAGTCGTCGAGCTGGGCGGCCCAGTGCTTGGTCAATTGCATAGGTTCAATGATGGAGACAGTGACAATGAGGGGAGCAGGTTCGTAGCCGGGCGAGTCACCGATCTCCGTGAAAGTGCCTGGTCAGTCCACTTTGGCCTCTGGACGTTTGGCGTTTGTGATTTTGGTCTCATGCCAGGCAACGCTTGAAGCCGTCGGTCAGCGCGGTGCGGTCGAGATTTTTTCCGATGAAGACGAGGGTGTTGGTGCGTGGGTCGGTTCCCCAGGGGCGGTCGAATTTGGCGTCGAAGAGCATGTGAACGCCTTGAAAGACCAGGCGCTTGTCGGAGCCCTTCACACTGAGCACGCCCTTCATGCGGTAGATGTCGCCGCCCTTGGTGCGGAGAAGTTCGCTGATCCAGTCATTCAGCCGCTTGCCATCGAGTTCACCCGGTGTGCTGATGCCGACGGAGGAGACATCCTCCTCATGGCTGTGCGTGTGTTCGTAGTCCTGTTGCCAGACCGGGCGGATGGGCTCGCCGTTTTGCTGGATATGCAGCGGCTCCTCACCGCAGCCCTCGAAGACTAGGTAATGGCCGGGCTCCTTGATTGTGAGCGGATAGTGGCCGTGGCCGTCGTCCAGCAGGAGGCGGTGCAGGACGGCACCGGGGATGACGGGGTCGCCGGGCTTCACGCGGCTTTCCCAGTCGGAGAAAATCACGACGGCCTGGTCGCGTGCGGCGGCGAGGTCGGCGGGATCGAGTGACTTGATCGGCAGAATGACCACGTCGAGTTCGTTCTCGTTGCCCTGGTGGTGATGGTGGTGGTGACCCTCCTTCGCCGAGGCTTCGGAGGGCGCGCCGTGTCCGTGGTTATGGTCATGATCATGTTTGTGGTCATGGCCCTCGTGATCGTGGTCATGATGGCCGATGACGAGGTCGAGGGTGCCGGCGGGAAGCGGGTAGGCACCGGCCCATTCAAAGGGGTAGGAAGGCTCGAGGAACTTCGGGTCCAGTTCGGTGGCGCGGGAGAGGTTGAAGCCACCGACGTCGAGAACGTGCTTGAGATCGAGGGCCGAGTTTTGGGTGCGGTAGATTTTGGCTGCCGCGTTCATCCGGTGGATGCGGGCTTCAAGGGCGTCGAGGTCGGCCGGCGTGACGAGATCGGTCTTGTTGAGGATGAGCACATCGGCGAAGCCGATCTGTTTGCGGACCTCGGGGGAGTCGTCGAGGTGGAGCAGGACGTGTTTGGCATCGACGACGGTGACGATGGCATCGAGCCGGAAGCGGGTGCGCATCTCGTCGTCGGTGAAGAACGTCTGCGCGACCGGCCCGGGGTCGGCGAGGCCGGTGGTCTCGATGAGGATGCCGTCGAGGCGATCCTTGCGCTTCATAAGGCGGCCGAGGATGCGGATGAGGTCGCCGCGCACGCTGCAGCAGATGCAGCCGTTGTTCATCTCAAAGATTTCCTCGTCGCTCTGGATGACGAGCTGGTTGTCCACGCCGACCTCGCCGAACTCATTTTCGATCACGGCGAGCTTGCGGCCGTGTTGTTCGGTAAGAATGCGGTTGAGGAGGGTGGTCTTGCCGGCGCCGAGGAAGCCGGTGAGGACGGTGACGGGAATGGGAGCGTCGGTGGACATGGAGGCAGGAGGGAAGCCCACCCCGGCAGAGCCGTCAAGGAATCGGCCCCGAGCGGCCGATTCCTAAGGTGTTCGTATTGCGGGAGGATCTCGCAACCTGAAGCTACGCAATTCTCCAACACCGTGGATCATAAGATGACTCATGAACGTGGATTCAGCGAATTTGACTTGGGAAGGATCCTTTGGGACAAACTTCGCATGAAATCGCAACCATTTGGCTGGTTGGTCATGTCGTGGGCGGTGTTGGCATTTACTGCGGTTGCCCAAGAGCCGTCCGCATGGAAGGAACTGGAATTCGAAGTCCTGCCGTCGGTGCAATATGCGCATGAGGATATTTTCAGGCGAACCCCGTCGGGCCTGGGTCCGGTGTTTACCGCGACCCGGGAGATCGCCCAGGGTCAGCGGTTGGATATTCTGGTGCTTCCGCGGGATTGCGCGATCGACGACGAGGAGATGGTCGATGTCACGTACGACCTTTTGATCCGCCGGCCGGATGGATCGCAGATGGAACCGAAGGTCGGACTGGAAGTCGCCTTACGCCGGAAGGCTTTCCCCGGTATGATCCTTTTCCCCGGTCAGCTGGTGCGATTCAGCACCGGTCCCGACGATCCTCCCGGCGAATATTTGTTTGAAGTGACGGTGCACGACAAGGTGGGTGGCCGCTCGGCCACCAAGAATGTCGCCGTCATGGTTGGTGGTTCCAACGAACCGCTGCCGCTGCCGGAAGGTTTCGATCCGGCGCGGTGGATTGCCCATTACTATTTGAACCCAACTCCCCGGTTCGCAATCCCGGCTTTTGCCGCCATGAGCCGCATTCCGCAGATCGCCAATCGAGCGGTGGACGGGCATGGAGCCTTGCTCGGGTTTTATGAACAGATCCTGGCGGATAACCCGTGGTTGCTCACGCAGCTGAAGGCCCATTTGCCGACGGTCACCCACGAAGCGGAGCGTCGCCTGGTGAACACCGTATTGGCTTATGTATTACGTGACGACCGTGAGTTCCGAAACCCGCTTCCGCGGGCGGTGCGCCGGCAAATGCCGGTCCCTTCGGCTGAGCCGATGTCAGGGGGGCAGCTCGATCTGCAATGGGGACGATTTTTGGCGGGAGGACGATTTGAACCCATCAGGGCCCTGGTGGCGGTGGCGGAGGCGTACCTGCCGCATCGCGGCGAGTTGGAGAGGTTCAAGCAGTTGGAAACCAAACCCAAGGTCACTCCCCCGGAAGTCCTGAAGGCTGCGATCCTCAACAGTGCGTTGTGGTCGTTGGGCAGCAACGCCCATCAGCATAAGCGGGTGCGTGACTACCTCACAGGGATAATGGAAGCGGTGGATATCTCAGAGGCGATGGAGCAGGTGTTGCGGGACGTGTTGGCTTGGAAGCCAGCAGTTCCGAATGCTTGAGGCGCCAGCGGCCACATCGCAGGGTTCGGGCCATCCCCGATCTCTCCCGGCACAACATGCCGGCCAAGGAACCACCCGTCCCGGCCGGTTCCTAACGGACGGTGCGCAGCTGGATGCTTTCGACGAGGCGGTCCTGGGAGAGGATGTCGGTGGCGATGACGAGTTTGTCGCCGGGCTGCACCAGACCCTCCCGCTTGAGCAGGGTGACGGCCTGTTCGATGGTTTCGTTGGGATCGGAGGTGAGAGGCATGAACAGCGGCTCGACCGAGCGGAACAGGCGGAGCTGGCGCAGGGTTTCCTGCGAGTTGGTCATGGCGAAGATCGGGGCGAGGGCGGGGCGGAGGGCGGCGAGGCCGGCGGCCATGAAGCCCTGGCGGGTGAAGGTGAGCAGGGAACAGTCCTTGATCTCGTTGGCGAACTGCACGGCGGCCTGAAGCATCTTGAGCTTGTCGCCCTTGCGGTGGATGGGTACGACGAAGTCGAAGGGCCCCTCCTCCTCGATGCGGCGGGCGATTTTGTCGAGGATGCTCACGCATTCCATCGGATATTTGCCGATGGTAGTCTCACCGGAGAGCATGACGCAGTCGGCCTTCTCGAAGACGGCGTTGGCAACGTCGGTGATCTCGGCGCGGGTGGGCATGGGCGAGCTGATCATGGACTCCAACATGTGGGTGGCGATGATCACGGGGCGGCCGTGGTGGAAGCAGGTCTTGACGGCGCGGCGCTGGATGACGGGGAGATCCTCGTAGGGGCATTCGATGCCGAGGTCGCCGCGGGCGACCATGAGGGCGTCGGTGGCCTCGATGATTTCGTCAAGGTTGTCGATGGCGGACTGGTCCTCGATCTTGGCGATGATCCGGGCGCGCGAGCCGTGGCTGCGCAGGAATTCGCGCAGGGCCTCGATGTCGGCGGCCTCGCGCACGAAGGAGAGGGCGACGAAGTCGATGCCCTCGGCGAGGCCCACGAGGGTGTCGGCCCGGTCTTTCTCGGTGAAGGAGGGCAGGTTGATTTTCACTCCGGGCAGGTTGATGTGCCGGCGTGAGGTCATCTGTCCGGGAGTGAGAACCTTGCATCGGATGTGGGCGTCCTGTTTTTCCAGGACCTCGAAGCGCATGAGCCCGTTGTCGACGAGGACGATGTCGCCGACGTGGATCGCGTTGATCAGGTCCTTGTAATTGACATCCACCGAGCGGATATCCTCGGCGTTCTCGCGATCTCCGCTGGGTTTGACCGTGAAGTCGAAGGTCTCGCCGGCCTTCAGCTCGATGGGGGCCTCGAGGTCTCCCGTGCGGATCTCGGGTCCCTTGATGTCCATCATGATGGCGATCTCCCGCCCGACCCGCTTGGACACGGCGCGGATGCGGCGGATCACGGTGATGGTCCAGTCATGCTTGGCATGCGCCATGTTGAGGCGGGCGACATCGGCGCCGCCGCGGATGAGCTGTTCGAGCATCTCCTCGCTTTCGGTGGCGGGTCCGAGGGTGAAGATGATCTTGGTACGGCGCAGGTTGGCGGGAGGATGAAGCGTGCTCATGAATGAGGTGACAGTGCGGAAACCAGCCCGGTCGGGCGAGGCCGGAGGCCGGATTCTTGCCTAACGTTCACTCCAGCTCATAAAAAGGCGTGCCGCCGCCGGGGGTGACCACCGAGAACTGGCAGCCCAGCCGGGGTCGGAGGGCGGCAAGGATGGTCTCGACGGCCTCGAGACTGTTGCAGTCACGGCTCAGATGGGTGAGAAAGATGTGGCGCCAGCGCGGGCTGGCCACGGACTCAAGCAGTTCGCGCACACCTTCGTTGGACAGGTGGCCATGGCGGCCGGCAATGCGTTGTTTGGTGGACCAGGGGCGCTTCAAGTCGGCCTGGAGGAGGCGGGGGCAGTGGTTGGACTCGACCACGACGACATCCGCGTGTTGCAGGCGTTCGCGCACGTGCCGGGGGGTGTGGCCGAGATCGGTGAGCCAGGCGAGGGTGCGACGCGGGGCGATGAGATCGCCCTCGTTACCCGTGGTGAAGGTGAAACCGACCGGTTCCTGGGCGTCGTGAGGGACGGAGAAACTCTCGATCTCTAGGTCGCGGAACTGGAAGCGGGTGCCGGTTTCGAAGAGGTTCCAGGCCGGCGGTTGTGAAAGCCTCGCCTGGACGGCGCGGGCGGTGGCGGCATTGGCGAAGATCCGGATGTGCGGGTGTTTGGAAAGACCGTCGACGCCGGAGGCATGGTCACCGTGTTCATGGGTGAGGAAGACGGCGTCGATGCGTTCGGGTGCAATTTCAGCCTCGTGGAGAAGCTGGCGGAGTTTGCGCTGGGAAAAGCCGGCATCAATGAGAACGGTGGCCTCGCCGGTTTGCAGCAAGGCGCAGTTGCCCGCGCTGCCGCTGCCCAGAATACGAAGACGCATGCCCATGGCGGCGAGGAAACGACCCCGCTTCGGGGCATACAAATCAAAAAGTGGCCTGAATAACGGACTCGTGTCCTTTATAATGGTGCAAGCATCAGATCGGGGTTGCGTCGCGTCCCCGGGGTGATACCGACTTCACAACCTTCCCCTCCCCCTATCATGCGCAGGTTATTATCCTTTTGCCTCGGCGCGTTGCTATCCGGTTGTTCCGGGCAACGCGATGTTACTGTCATCAAGCTGGCGCATGGTCTGGATGCCGAGCACCCCGTGCACAAGGCCATGGTTTTCCTGGGTGAGCGTCTCGTCGAGAAGTCGGATGGCACCATGAGGGTCGATGTCTATCCGAGTGGCCAGCTGGGCACCGAGCGGGAAACCCTTGAGTTGCTCCAGATCGGAGGCCTGGGCATGACCAAGACCTCGACCAGTGTGCTGGAGGGCTTCGCCTACGAGTACAAGGTCTTTGGCCTGCCCTACCTCTTCCGGGATGAGGCGCACAAGCTGGCCGTGCTTGATGGCGAAATCGGCCGGGAGATCCTGGCGTCGTCGGAGGACCGGTTCCTGCGCGGGCTCTGCTACTATGAGGCGGGCAGCCGCAGCTTCTACACCAAGACCCCGGTGCGCACGCCCGATGACCTGGCCGGGCTGAAGATCCGGGTGCAGGAGAGCCCGATGGCCTTTGCGCTGGTGCGGGCGTTCGGGGCCTCCGCCACGCCGATATCCTTTGGCGAGCTTTACACGGCGTTGCAACAAGGGGTGGTGGACGGGGCGGAGAACAATCCGCCGAGTTTCCACCTCACGCGGCATTATGAGGTCTGCAAGTTCTACACCATCAATGAGCACACCGCGGTGCCTGATGTCCTGCTGGTGAGCGAGCACTTGTGGCAGCAGCTGGATCCTCAGCAGCAGGAATGGCTGCAGGAATCCTCGGATGAGTCGGCGGTCTATCAGCGGACCCTTTGGGATGTGGCGACGCAGACGGCCCTCGACGAGGTGAGTGCGGCCGGGGTCGAGGTGACCTATCCCGACCGCGCGCTCTTTGCCGCGCGGGTGGCTCATCTCCACGACGAAGCCAGGGCGGATCCGATTGTCGGTCCCCTGGCCGGGCGCATCGCGGAGGTGCAGCCATGAACACCATCCGTTCACTCATGGACCGCGTGCTCGGTGCCACCATCTGCGTCCTCATGGGGGTGATGGTGGTCAACGTCATCTGGCAGGTGTTCACGCGTTTCATCATCGGTCATCCGTCGAGTTTCACCGAGGAGGCTGCACGCTTCATGATGATCTGGGTGGGGCTGCTGGGGGCGGCCTACGTCTGCGGAAGCAAGTCCCACCTCGCGCTCGACCTGATCACGGGTCGTCTGACCGGTGCCCGGAAACGGATCTCGGAGATATTCATTCAGTTTTCCGCCCTGGTTTTTTCCGTGGGGGTGCTGATCATTGGCGGCGGCCGGCTCGTGTGGATCCAGCTTCAACTTGGCCAGCAATCGGCCGCTTTGCAATTGAAGCTGGGCTACGTCTATCTGGCCTTGCCGGTTGCCGGTGGTTTCATCGCCCTCTACAGCCTGTTCGCGCTGATTGAAGCCCTGCGAAGCGGGACGGATGCCGAAAGTCAGGCGGAGGGGAGGGACCGGTCATGAATGAAGCCATCATTCTGGTCATGGTCTTTGCGGTGCTCCTGTTCGCGGGCGTTCCGATTGCCTTTGCGATCGGTCTCGCGGCGGTGGCCGCCCTCGCGGTGACGCTCGATCCGGTCGTGGCCGCCACGGTGGTATCCCAGCGGATGGCCACGGGGCTGGACAGTTTTGCGCTGCTGGCGATCCCGTTCTTCATCCTCTCCGGCCAGCTCATGAACCGCGGTGGCATTGCGCGGCGACTGATCGACCTGGCCAAGGTCATCGTGGGCCGCCTTCCCGGCGGGCTTGCCTATGTAAATGTCCTGGCCTGCATGCTCTTCGGTTCAATCTCGGGCTCCGCGGTCGCTGCGACCGCGGCCATCGGGGGCTTCATGTCGCCGCTGATGCGGAAGGAGGGTTACGACCGGGAGTTCAGCGCCTCGGTGAATATTTCCTCGTCGGTCACGGGCCTGTTGATCCCGCCCAGCAACATCATGGTGGTGTTCTCACTGGCGAGCGGCGGCGTGTCGATCGCGGCGCTTTTCATTGCCGGTTATCTGCCCGGCTTGCTGCTGGGTCTGGCCCTGATGGTGGTGGCGGGGGTGATCGCCAGGCGACGGAATTATCCGGTGGGTGACAAGGTCGGCCTCACGCAGTCCCTGCGCGTGTTTGGTGATGCGGTCCCCAGTCTGTTTCTGCTGGTGGTGGTGATGGGGGGCATCATCATGGGCTGGTTCACCCCCACGGAGGCGAGCGCGATTGCGGTGCTCTACACTTTTGTGCTCTCGGTGATTATTTACCGGGAGATCAAATGGTCGGAGCTGCCGCGCCTGCTGACGGATTCGGCCGCGACCACTGCGATCGTTCTCATCCTGGTGGGCACCTCCATGGGCATGTCCTGGGTCATGTCGTCGGCCAACATTCCCCAGACCATCTCGGAGACACTGCTGGCGCTGACTGACAACCGGTATGCGCTGTTGTTGATCATCACGCTCATCCTGCTGGTGGTGGGGACCTTCATGGACATGACGCCGGCGGTGCTGATCTTCACGCCGATCTTCCTGCCCGTGGCGATCAGCATGGGCATGGATCCGATCCATTTCGGCATCATGATGATTTTCAACCTGTGCATCGGCCTCTGCACGCCTCCGGTAGGCACGGCGCTCTTTGTCGGCTGCGGGGTGGGTGGCACGACCATTGCGCGGATCTGGCGACCGCTCCTGCCGTTCTATGCGGCGATGTTTGGCGTACTGCTGCTGGTGGTTTTTTGGCCGCCGCTTTCGCTGGCGCTCCCGCGCTTGTTGGGTTTTTGATACTGGGATGATCACTCCATCCCGACTCGAGCACATCGCCCTCAACGTCACCGATCCAGTGGGTATGGCCCGCTGGTATTCGGAGAATCTTGGTCTTCGGGTGGTCCGTACGGTGGGTGACATATCCAATACCACGTTTCTGGCCGCCGGGAATGGCGAGGTGTTGATCGAGTTTTACTGCAACTCCCTCGCGCCGGTCCCGGCCTATGGAACCATGCATCCGCTGGAGCTGCATCTGGCGTTCTCCTCGGATGATCCCCAGACCGATGCCAACCGGCTGTTGAAGGCCGGGGCGGCGCTTTCGGATCCGCTGGTGATCACTGCGGCCGGCGACCGGCTCATCATGCTGCGGGACCCCTTCGGGCTGGCCTTGCAGCTGGTGTGCCGGGCGAAGCCCATGTTGAAGGAAAGCGCCGGGGCGGCGCTTTCCTGATAAGGCCTCCATGGATTGACCGCGGCGGGTTTTACTGCCTACTGACCCTCCATGCCGAGGAAAACCACCCAGTCGAAGACCCCTGCTGCACCCGTGCGTCGGCTGCGAGGCACGGTGTCAATTACGCGCCAGGTGCACTTCAATGCGGCGCACCGTCTGCACAATCCTACCAAGAGCCAGCGGTGGAACGAGGAGCACTATGGACTATGCACCAATCCGCACTGGCACGGTCATAATTACGTCCTTGAGGTCACCGTCCGCGGCGAGCCCGATCCCGACACCGGCTACATCATGGATCTCGGCGAGCTCAAGCGCATCCTGTACCGGGCCGTGGTCGATCCCTGTGACCACCGCAATCTCAACGACGAGGTGCCCTTCCTGCGCGGGATCAACCCTTCCACCGAAAACCTCGTGATTGCATTCTGGAACGAGATCGCCCCGCATATCACCGCCGGTCGTCTGCATTGTGTGCGGCTCTACGAGACGCCCCGCAATTTTGCCGAATATCACGGGCCCGACGCTTCCTAGCCTGGCACAGCCAGGAAATCCCAACGCTCAAATCGAAACTCCCAATTTCCAGGCATCCCTCGCGGGCCCCGGCCCGTAGAACGGAAGCACCCGGCTGTTATCGGTCCCAGCCGCCTGGTCCACCCACCCAAAAACGACATGTCCAAGAAAACCATGTACCTTCACCGCACCGCTGTCGGTGCGACCCCGCGCATCCGGCGCGGGTTCGATGCGAAATTCAAGGTCACGCCCGCCTATCGGGCGTCACTGCCCGACATGATGGAGGCGGTTGATGCCGTCCCGGCCGCCGCCGTGCCGATCCAGCAGGTGGGGATTTCCAATTTCAAGCTCCCGCTCAAGTACCGCACCAAGGGCGGTCGCACGCTGACGCTGGAGACCAGTGTCACGGGCACGGTGTCGCTGCAGGCCGAGCTCAAGGGCATCAACATGGGCCGGATCATGCGCTCCTTCTACGACCACAAGGACGGTCTCATGACCGGCGAGTGGATGGGGCGGATCCTCAAGGCCTATCTGCGGAAGGTGGAGAGCAAAGCCGCCCGACTGAAGACCCGCTTTTCCTATCCGATACTCCAGCGAAGCCTGCGCAGCGGACTGGAGGGCTATCAGTTTTACGACGTGGCCTTTGAGGGGGCCATGACGGAAGACGGACACTATCGCCGCTTCATCCAGTTCGACTTCGTGTATTCATCGGCCTGCCCCTGCTCGGCTGAACTCGCGGAGCACGCGCGCGACCGGCGCGGCGTCTACACCATCCCTCATTCCCAACGCAGCAAGGCACGCATCACCATTGAGGAAGTCGATGGGAAGAAGATCTGGATCGAGGACATCCAGGCCCTGTGCGTGCGCGCCCTCAGCACGGAGACACAGGTGATGGTGAAGCGTGAGGACGAACAGGCCTTCGCCGAACTCAACGGCACCCACCTCAAATTCGTCGAGGACGCCGCACGTCTGCTCTATGCCGAGCTCGCCAAGGACAAGCGCATCGCGGACTTCCAGGTGGCCTGCTCCCACCTTGAGTCGTTGCATTCGCACGATGCCGTCAGCGTGATCTGCAAGGGAGTCCCCGGCGGCTTCACCGCCGATTTTTCGGATTTCCGCTCCCTGGTCTGCTGATAGTTTTCACAGAATAACCCTACCCGATATGATTTTTACACAGAGAACACTGAGCGCGGACACAGAGTGCACCGAGTTTTACTCACCAGGCTCAAGACCCATCAGGGTTGTCTCCGTGATCTCTGTGTCCGCGCTCCGTGGGCTCCGTGACAAGATTGTCGTATGAAGAAGCTGGGATCCAATCCACGTTCATTCGGGAAATCCGCTGAAGAAAAACCGCCGGTCGTCCTCATCACCGGAGCATCCCAGGGCATCGGTGCGGCGATCGCCATGGTTTTCGCCCGGGAGGTTCCCGGGGTGAGTCTGGCGTTGGTGTCGCGTAATGTCCGGCAGCTGAATGCGGTGGCAGAGGGGTGCAAAAAGTCGGGGGCGTCGGTGGAAATCTTTCCCTGCGACGTCACCCAAGAGGAGTCCGTGGCGGTGATGGCGGCGGCGGTCACCGGTCATTATGGCGGGGTGGATGTGCTGGTGAACAACGCAGGGATTTTCACGGGTGCCTTGTTCGTGGATACCCCGGTGGCGGAATTCGACCGGGTGGTGGCGGCCAATCTGCGCAGTGCCTTTCTGGTAACGCGGGCCTTCGTGCCGGCGATGATGAAGCGCGGGCATGGCGATGTTTTTTTCATGAGTTCGATCGCCGGACTGGATGCCTACCCGAATGGCGCGGCCTATTGCGCGGCCAAGTTCGGGGTCACCGGCTTGGCGAAGGTGCTCCGGGCCGAGACGAAGGAAAGCGGTGTGCGCGTGTGCTGCGTGCACCCTGGGGCGACCTGGACTCCCTCATGGTCGGCGAGCGGCGTTGCGGAGGAGCGGATCATGCCCGCCGAGGACGTAGCCCGCGCCTTTCTCGATGTCTGGCGACTCTCACGCCGCACCGTGGTCGAGGAAATTGTCCTGCGTCCCCAGCTCGGTGACCTCTAGGTTTTTGCGCCACAATAATCTTTGCGATTGAATTGCGGTGCGGCTGGGGGCAATAACGGCGCGTCCCGCCGTCCCCATGCCCAGGTCCGCCCGCGCTTCAACCCCCCAACGTGCCCATAAACCGTCTCCTGGCCGCTCGGCATGGATACGCATTCATTGGATTCACGACCTCTTGTCGAATCATCGAAGCGCGACCGCCGCGAGTCTTGCCAAGGCGTTGGAGGTGTCGGACCGGACGATCAAGCGAGACATTGAGACCATGCGCAGTGTCGGCGGGGCGGTGATCCTCTGGGAGCCATCGACCCGCACCTATGTTTATGAGCGCCCGTGTGATCATTTGCCGCTGCTCCATCTTGATGGGGACGAGGCCCTGGCCCTGATCATGGCGAGCCGGGTTTTCGCCGCCTGGCGTGGGTCGGCGCTGGGCCGGGCGTTGACGGCGGCGCTCGACAAGATCGCGGACACCGTGGGTGGGGCGATCTCGCTGCCAGCGGAGGAGGTCGGGCGGATGATTTTCCAACCCGACGAAGCCACCGAAGGGGGAGGGGAGTTGCGTTGGTTCGCCGCGGCGCTGACCGCCATCCGTCGCCGGCACGAGCTGGCCCTCGTGTATCGCAAACCCTCGTCATCCCGGCCCGGACAAAGGACCGTGTGGCCGTTGCATCTGGCCTGGCTCGACCATTGCTGGGTCTTGGTGACCCACGATCCGAAAATCCGGGAGCCGCGCAAGTTCCTGCTCAGCCGGATCGAAAAGATGCGGCCAACGGGGAGTTCCTTTGAGCCGCCGGCGGACTTTGATGTGAAGGTCTACCTGGCGGGGAGTTTCGGGCTCTTCACCGGGGAGCGGATCGAGGAGGTGAAGGTGGCCTTCGATGCGTTTGCGGCCCCCTACATCCGGGAGCGCCGCTGGCATCCCACGCAGGTCCTGCGGGAGTTGCCCGAAGGCGGCGGGGTCGAAGTGAGCCTGCGATTGAACAACCTCATCGACGTACGCCGCTGGGTGCTGGCCTGGGGCGCGCATGCGGAAGTGCTGGCACCACCGGAGCTGCGGGCGGCGGTGCGGGCCGAAGCCGCCGCCATGCTGGCACGGTACGACCCGGGAAAACTCCCGGAAAGTTATTCACAGGGACAGTCTGTGTCCCGGGTGGAATGATAGGATGGACGCCGCATCCCCCCCCCATGAAATCCGAACTAGCCTTGTGCGGTCCTGAAGAAATCGCAGCATGTATTATGGTGGTACGCGGCCAGCGTGTCCTGCTCGATGCCGATCTGGCCCGCATTTATGGCGTACCTGCGAAGCGGCTGAATGAACAGGTGAAACGTAATCAACGCCGGTTTCCTGAGGACTTCATGTTTCAGCTCACGAGGGAAGAGGCGCAGCGGATCAGCCTTTTAAGGTCGCAAAATGCGACCTTAAAGAAATCACACAAAACGGATATTTCCCGGATGCACATCGAGCAAGATAACCCCATGGCTGCTAAGGGCCGCCAGCATTCTCCGGACATCATCGGCCCTTGCGCCAAAATCGTCGCCCAGCTTCTGATTCCAATCGTTGCTTTCGGCTTCATGGACGACACCGTCTTTCCCGCTGCCCAGAAAGCGTGTCGAGCGGTAGTACCGCTGGCGGACGTAGGCGGCAAACCGACCAAGAGCGATGTCATCCTCCTCAAGCACAAAGATTGCCGCCGTTCATTCCGCCGCTGTGCGGATGCATGTGATTGCCGGGAGAAATCATCTTGGGGTGGCTCAGGTCGGACCCGACTTCATGATTGTGGAGGATCCGATCGAACTGCCCCCGACACCGGCCGAACTGGTTGTGCAAATCGACGGACACGAAAAACGCCGGTCCATTTACCTGCCGGACGGCATCCAAAAAGCGATCTTGCGCACGCGCATCGCCTCGGCCTGAAGGCCAGTTTTGCACAAAGGAGCCGCGCCCGTGAGGGCACGGAGAAGCCTGTATATTCAGGCAACGTCCCAAATGCCGTACATGCTTCAACGGAGCCACGAATATATGGAGAAATTTAATGTAAGGAATTTGGGAAGTTAAAGAAGGGTTCTTTTGAGTTTACTTTCAAGTACAAATGAATCTGCATTTATGCCAATGACTTTCGACGCCTTCTTCCAAGCCGCCACGGGCAACGCTACCTACGATTACCAGCGCCGGCTGGCCAGCGGGATCTTTCTCAAATCTCAGATCCTGCATCCGAGATGCGAGACGCGCTTTCTCCGTGCGCGCCTCGCCTGATCTCCATCCCCACCGGCCTTGGTTAAACGGCCGATTAATCACGTTCCTATGCAGCCGCACGACTTCCCAAAAACCTTTGAAGCCCTCACCGGTTCGCCGCCTTTTCCTTGGCAATCGGCTCTCTACGCCAAATCCGTCGCTGGCTCTATCCCCGACTCCACCAGCATACCCACCGGATTGGGCAAAACTTCGATTATCGCCGTCTGGCTATGTGCCTTGGCGACCAAACCCTCCGCCATTCCCCGACGTCTCGTTTACGTGGTTAATCGACGCACCGTGGTTGACCAAACCACCGCCGAGGTCGAGCGCCTCTGCGAATCTCTAAAGCAAAGGTCCGAACTTTCCGAATTCCGAAACACGCTCCTGTCACTCTGCGCGTTGCCGCTGCCCGCTCCCGACGCGCCGCCCCTGGCCATCAGCACGCTACGAGGCCAGTTCGCCGACAACGGTGAATGGTGCGCCGACCCTGCTCGGCCTGCCGTTGTCGTCGGTACCGTGGACATGATCGGCAGCGGACTCCTGTTTAGTCGCTACACTCGCGGTTTCAAAACTCGCCCGCTTTACGCCGGCTTCCTCGCTCAAGACGCCCTCCTAGTTCACGACGAAGCGCACCTTGAACCGTCCTTTCAATCCCTTGTCGAAAGGATCGTCGCTACCCAGAAAGCCAACGGTGACCTGCGCAAACTGCACGTCATCGCCCTGACAGCGACCAACCGCCAAGAAATCTCGAACAACACAGCGCCGTTCACCATCAGCGAGGCCGACCAAGAAAACGAAACGGTCCGTAAACGCATCCATGCCGCCAAAAAGCTTTCGCTGATCCCTCTCGACGAGTCGGACACTTTGGCCGATCAGCTCGTCACACGTGCGAAGGCCAAACCCGACGGTCGCGCCGTCCTCGTCTTCACGCGCTCCGTTGAAACCACCCTGAAAGTCGCCGCAGAACTGAACAAGGGCGAGCAGAAGGGAACGGTCGCCGCGCTCACCGGAACTATGCGCGGCAGGGAACGAGACGCGCTGGTTTCCGAGAACTCCGTCTTCCAGCGATTCCTGCCCGACAAGGACCGCGCCAAGAACATCGAACCTCGCACCGGAACGGTTTACCTCGTTGCTACCAGCGCCGGCGAAGTGGGCGTTAATCTTTCCGCCGACGACTTGGTGTGCGACCTTTCCACTTACGAAAGCATGGCCCAGCGCTTCGGCCGCGTGAACCGCTTCGGCCTCCGCGAGGACAGCGAAATCACCGTCGTTCACGAAACGAGTTTCGACTCTGCCAAGCCCATCGAAGCCGCTCGCGAACGCACGCTCGCGCTGCTCCAGCAACTCCACGGCTCCGCTAGCCCCGCCGCGCTGGACAAGCTGCCGGCTGACGCCCGCGCCGCCGCGTTTTCACCACCGCCAAAACGTCGCGAAGCCTCGGATATCCAATTCGATGCCTGGGCGCTCACTTCAATTCGCAAACCCGTAGCCGCCCGTCCGCCGATCGCTCCTTATCTTCACGGCGAAGCCGAGTGGCAGCCGCCGGAAACGCACCTCGCCTGGCGCGATGACCGTGACTTCGCGCACATTGCCGACCACGCCATCGAAGGTTTTTTGGAAACCTTCCCCTTACACACCCGCGAGCTCCTGCGCGACAACACGGATCGAATCGTCGAAGCGCTGGGCAACCTCGTTGCTGCCTGCCAGTATAGAGACAACCCACTACACGACGCTTGGCTGATCGACGAATTCGGAAGCGTGACGGCACTCCCATTTGCCTCCTTTGCCCTTTCGGCGAAACCCAAAAAAGACCGCTCCAGAGACGAGGAGGCGGATCTGAAGAGCATTAAGGAACTCATCGCCGACGCCACCCTGCTCCTGCCCAGCAGTCTCGGCGGCCTCGACTCGATGGGGATGCTTTCCCCTTTCGCCAAAATTCCAGCCTCCGATTGCTCCGGCATCGAGCGTCGCGAAAGCGACACTCCGGAAAACGCTGCCGACTTCTCGCTCGTCATCTCCGAGGAAGACGCCGAGGTGCCACGCTATCATCTCTGGTTTGCGCCAAAATCCGCAACCGCCCCAAAACGCACGAACTCCGCCACCGCTCCTGAATCCCTCGACGCGCACACCAACGCGGTTACGGCAAACGCCGCCGCGATTGGCGAGAAACTATTCCCCGGCACGGCTCCGGTCGGCGCACCCGACTTGAAGCGTTGCCTCCTCGTCGCCGCCCGCCTGCACGACCTCGGAAAAAATCGCCCACAATGGCAACGTAACCTCGGCAACCTCGACTACGACCCCGCCAATCCGGCCACCAACTTTGCGAAGTCGGGAGGCAAGATGCGCCCGCGCAACGTCGCGGAACAATACCGACACGAGTTCGGCTCGCTCCTCGATGCGGAGCATCATCCGGATTTACATGGACTGAACGAGGTAGAGCGCGAAATCACCCTGCACCTCGTCGCCGCCCACCACGGGCGCGCCCGCCCGCATTTTCCCGCCGAGGAATCTTTCGACTATTCCGGCAATATCACCGCGCCCTTAGTCGCTGCCGACACCCCGCGCCGCTTCGCCCGCCTCCAAAAACACTTCGGCCGTTGGGGACTCGCCTGGCTGGAATCGCTCCTCAGAGCCGCCGATTACGCCGCCAGCGCCGACATCGTCGCTCCCGCCGCCCTCTCATTCGCTAATCGAACCGCCGTTTCGCTTCCCCACCCACCAACCCAAATCACACCGCTGCCTGTCCCCACCGCGACACTAGCGGTCAACCCGACCAATCCCGGCCACTATTTCGCCTGCTGCGGTCTCTTCGAACTCGCTGCCCGTCCCCGTCTCTTCCCGGACGCGGTCGCGTGGTTCGAGAAAACTGACACCGGTTTCCGATTCCATCTCGCGAACACCCCACAGCTCACCGGACTGCTCGAGAGAATCACCGCCGCTGAAATCACCGCCGACGAGGATACCGTCCGCGCAGCCGCAGCGGAACCAAACGACGCGGATGAGGCCGACGAGGATGCAGACGAGAAAGAGAGTGAGAAAGAAGCGTCCGCCCCTCCCTTACTCATCGGTGAACCCTTCAACTTTCGCCTCGATTGGTGGACGACCGCATCGCAGGAAACTTCCGCGCTCAAGATTTGGGCCGGATCGATGAAGGTGCTGGGTATAGCTCGTTCAATGAGCTACACCGTCGCGCAATCGCTCGCGTCGTGTCAGTCCGTGGAACACATCCTTCTTGAAACCTGCGCAGCTTACGACCCTTCGAAAATTGCAGGAAACAAAAAGAAGGCCGAAGCCGCCTATTCTCAGGCATTGCGGAAAGCGGAGGAAAAACAGGCCGAGGCCTTGAACAAGGCGGCAAAGGAAAAGTCGGGGGCAAAGCTCGAGAAAGAAAATGCCACGATCTCCAAGAAATTCGAAGAAGACCTGCTGAAAGCCAAGTTGAAGCGCGATTCTGTGAATCTTTTGAAGGGAGCCAAAAAGGAACCGTTCTATTTCGACGCCAATCGAGGCCCAAACTCGGACGCCCGCGATGTAGGTTTCTCCACCAACGATCTTGGCCTCGAAACTCTCGCCGCACCCGCCGCCGAGTTTCTCACGCTCGTCGGTCTCCAACGCGCCATTCCCGAGCCGTCCGGCGACCGTCTCTTCGACTATCACCTTTGGCAAAAGCCCGTCCCCATTGCGCTGCTCGCTGCCGCCATCAACGGCCTCACGGATTCGCGTCCGCAACCGTCGTTCCGCTTCGAAAGCTGGTATCGCACCAGTCAGCGCAAGCACAAGGCGTTCCTTCCTGCCAAACCTCTCTGACCATTCACCGCACCACCAACCCAATACACATCCACCATGAGCAACACCAATTCCGCACTCGCCCAGTTCGACAACCTGCTCGCCACCGAAGGCCCTGCCGCCCTCGTCGTTCGTGAGCACCTGATCCCCGTGGAAGGCTCCGACGCCGTGCTTTTCCCCGCGACCTACGCCGACATCGGTTACAACATCGACTACGAAAACCCGCGCGAGCGCACCGGCCGCAATGTCTGCCTCATCGACAGCGTCGGCTCCCAAGCCAACCGAATCGAGCCGCTATTTAAAGAGTCCCCTTACGCCGAGCTTGTCCCTCAAATCGTGATCAAGGCGGGCGAAAAGGAAATCAACCTGCTCGACGCCGGACACCGCGCTGGCGATGCCCTCGCTCGTTGCTCTGCTCTCCAAGACGACCTTAAGGCCGCCTTTGCCGCGGTCCTCAAGGGGAACGCCGTCCCGCTCGCGAAAATTGCCCCGACCTCGCTCGTCTTTGGCGTCTGGGATTCCCGCGACAGCCAGGCCAAGCTCCCTCGCCTCATCGCCTCCACCATCCGCGCCTACGACGTTCGCAAACTCACTCGCTCGGCCCAATACTGGGCGGGCGGCAGCAGCTCGCCTAACCCTACTTACGACGACCCATCGCTGCTCGGCCCCATCACCGACAAGAACGACAAGGAAAGTCGGTCAACAGCCGGCTTTACCCACGTTCCATCCACCGGTGCTCATGGCGGCGTGATTGCGGATGGAGGAATTCGTCGAGATGCGGTTCTTGCCCTCTCCGCGCTGAAACTGCTCCGCGCCGACACGCCGGAAAACACCACAAAACTCCGCCGCTACATTCTCGGACTCGCCCTCGTCGCGTTCACAAAACTTCCGCTCGAATACTACCGCCAAGGCACGATCCTAGTCCGCGACCCGGATACGGAAAAGAAACGTGAATTCAAAACCGTACATGCTGACGGCACCCGCGCCGACGCTGCCATTACCCACGAAGCCGCACTTGCCTTCTCACAAGCCGCCGCCGCCGAATTTGTTGTCGGCGAAGGCAAGACGGTGCCCTTCGACGCCGCCAAAGCCATAGCCGACCTCAAGGGCGGCGACGAAAAGAAGGCTAAAAAGGCCGCCAAGGGCAAAGCACCGTCAAACACAACGGCTGGCACCGCGGAATCGGCGGCGAGCGAGTAAAGCTAACTGAACGAATCACCACCCATGCCCTCTTTCCTCAAAATCTCCGTCTGCTTCCTGCTGGACGAGTTTGACGGACGCGGCGACGGCGGCGAACCGGAATGGCCACCCTCGCCATTACGCCTATTCCAAACGCTCACCAACTCCGCCGCTCGCCTCGGAATGGACGCCTTCGTCCCGGCCCTGGAAGTCCTCGAACAACTGCCACCGCCCACCGTCGTCGCCAGCAAACCTGCCTCCATGCAGCCGCGCTATGGCTTCAAGACATTCGTCCCAAACAACGTCGGCGACCTGGTGGCAAAATCGTGGACCGGAGGACGAGAAAACGACATCGCCAACTATCGCGCCGCCAAAGAAATCCGCCCCACCCGCCTCCCGGATAATGCCGTCGTCGCCTACTCGTGGGAAATCAACGGCGCGCCGCCTCCCCATTTCTTTGATCACATCCGTCAGCTCGCACGCGCAATTTCCGCGTTTGGCTGGGGCGTCAACATGGTCGTGGCCGACGCTATTGTCGTCGAATCAGGAGCCGTAACCGACACCAGTGGTGACACCGAAAAATGGTTTCCGGCCGACAACGGCATTGCCGCGTTACGCGTCCCCGTAAGCGGCACACTCGCCGCCTTGGAGGATCGGCATAAGGCGTTTCTCGCACGCCTTCCCACAGCCCCCGACGGCAGCCAGTTTTTCCGTCCCGTCCCGCCACTTGAGCACTTCCGTGTTCTCACTTATCGGCGCGAAACCGATCCCGTCCGACCGCCCTTCGCCGTCTTCGCGCTACGCCAGTTGGACGACTCCGGTTTCCGCGCTTTCGATTTCGTCCGTCGCGGCCTTCACGTCGCCGCCATGTTGCGCCACGTCGCGGGCGGGGTCGATATCGCCCGCTCGATAGGCTGGAACGACGCCCAAATCGCCCGCCTTGTCCACGGCCACAACGAGGACGTGTCGTCCACTTCGCCGAACACACGGCTTCAATTCTTGCCGCTCCCCAGCATCGAAGCTCGAGGCGAAGGGAAAGCCCACGTTGTCGGCCCCATTCGTCGCGTCCTCATCACCGCCACTGGCCCTATGAAGCATGATGAATTTCGCCGTATCGTGCAGCGCTTGGATGGACTCGATTTGATCGACGAGAAAACCAACAGCCCTGCCACGCTGCTCTCACGTCTCCCCGACTCCGACAAGCTCACCAAGGACAACTACCTCGCGTCATCTACCACTTGGGCCACCGTCACGCCGGTCGTCCTGCCCGGTTACGACGACCCGCGCAAACTTCGCCAACGCCTTCGTGGAAGACCCGGCCTAACGGCTGAGGAGAAAAACGCTCTCGTTGCGAAACTCGACCAACGCATCGACCACCTTCTCCGCAAGGCTCTTTGCCAAGCCGGTTTTTCAGGAACCATCACCCGTCACGCCGGCATCGAGTGGCGTGGTTCCGGTTATCTGCCCGGCACTGATCTCGCCTCACGCTACATGACCGGCGACCAGCACCGCCGATTCAGAAAGCTCCATGTCCGTATCCAGTTTCGCAACGAGTACGGACAACCCTTGTCCATCCCCGGCCCGCTCTGTCTCGGCGGCGGCAAGTTCTCCGGCACCGGCCTCTTCGCCGCGATCGCTTGACCCACACCGCCCACTTCGGCCTCGGGCTTTTCGTCCCGGTGGACTGAGTCTTGTCCCGATCTCCTCATACCGATCTCCAACCGCGTGAGGCCGTCTTTACGCGGCCCACGTCTCCGACCCACCCCCCAGACGCCAGATCCTGGACCCCGGACCCGATTGCCTCCCATGAACTACGTCGCCCTCATCTCCGCCATCGCCAGCGCGCATGACCAGGCGCTCGCCGGGGCTGCCGGGGCCGTCAATCGCCACCTCATCCTCCGCAATTGGCTCATCGGCGCCTACTTGGTTGAGTTCGAGCAGGCGGGAGAGGACCGGGCGAAGTATGGCACAAGCTTGCTTAAGAGAGTGGCTACCGATCTCAGGGCTCGGGACATTTCCGGCTGCGCCGTGCGCATGCTCGAACGTATGCGTGTTCTCTATCTCTCTTATCCCCAGCTTCGTGAGGCGATTCCGTCACCACTGGCGACGATATCTCGTATTCCGGCTGCGGTGAATAAGTTAGGGATTTCGCCACCGGCGGTGACGAAATTAACTAAGACCAAAACCGGCCCTCGCGGGTTGCCGGTCCAAATGCTCCTGCAACTCTCTTGGACGCACCTCGTGGATCTCCTCGCCATCGACGATCCGTGGAAGCGCGCCTTCTACGAAAACGAATGCCTCAAGGACCATTGGTCCAAGCGCTAGCTCCAGCGCCAGATCGGCGCCCTGCTCTACGAGCGCACCGGGCTTTCCACCGACAAACAGGCCGTGATCGACGCCGGGCGCCAACAGTCCGTCGCCGTTCCCCAGTTTATCGCCGATCTGATCCGTGACCCCTATGTGCTCGAATTCACCGGCCTCGCGGAAAAAACCCACTATCTGGAATCCGACCTCGAAAAGGCGCTGCTCGACCACCTTCAGTCCTTCCTGCTCGAACTGGGCGCGGGGTTCTGCTTCGAGGCGCGGCAAAAGCGCATCACGGTCGGGAACGAGCATGACTACCTCGACTTGGTCTTCTACCATCGCATCCTGCGCTGCCACCTGCTGATCGACCTGAAGACCCGCGCCTTCCAGCATGGCGATGCCGGGCAGATGAATTTTTACCTGAACTACTGGAAGGACCGGCTGGTGCAGCCCGGCGATCAGCCACCCGTCGGCCTGCTCCTTTGCACCGACAAGGACCAGACCAAAGTCGAATACGCCACCGGAGGCCTCGATCACCAACTCTTCGTCTCCCGCTACCTCGTCGCCCTGCCCAAACCGGAGGAACTCGAGCGCCTCATCGAAACCGACCGCGCCATCTGGGAGCAGCATCACAGCCATGCCACGACCGGGTTTAGAAAGCCCGTCCGCCCCGGCACCGGTTATAAGCGTCCCCTGCCGATCTCCTCACCGCCGAATCCGCCCTCCAACGCCAGACGCTTAACCCCAGATCCAATCCACCCTCTCTCCCTCTATTCTCATGCAGGAACATCACTTCCAAATCCAACACGGCGATTTCACCGCCGAACTCGTCATCGGCGGCGACTGTTCGCTCTACGCGTTCGCCGCTGATGACTATTGCCAGTCAAGCGAGGGGACGCCGTCCGTGGCTGCTATCTCGCTTTGACTCGCCGAAGCAGCCGCTCGGTTGCTCCCATGAAAACCTCCATGGACCGCGACGTCCACCATCGGGCTCTTCAACGGGCTTTGGAGCTCGGTCGGGACAGCGACCCGGCGGCCCTGCCTGAGCTGGTGCGACTCCTCGCGATGCCTTCGGCCGAGATTCGTCGCCTCACCGTCTCCGCCATCGGCAAGCTCGCCGGCTTCGGCGCCGATCCGTCAGCCGCCGTGCAGGCGCTTGCGCCGGTGGCCTTGCGTGACCCACATCCCCAAGCGCAGCAATATGCCCTCAAGGCGCTCAAAGCCTATGGTGCTGTGGCCGCGACTCATCTCCACGACCTCGACGATCTGGCTGCCAACGAGCAGGCCAAGGACTACGTCCGCCGTGCCGCTCACTCCGCTGCTGAGGCCATCCGTGAATCCGTGCGCCTCGAGCAGGAGGGTGCCCGCCACCGTTGTGACCGTTGCGGACACGACACCACCCCGGAGGAGCATGCCCGCAGTCGCCAGGCCTTCCAGCGCACTTTCTGCGACCGGTGCTTCGACGAGGTCTTCCTCGACCGCCGGAACTTCGAGACCAAGGTCGAACTCAAGAAGACCATCGTCGCCGGGGCTGGCACCCTCGTCCAATCCGATGGCGAGCGCCTCATCGCCGACTGGCTCGCCGCGCATAACATCGCCTATCGCTACGACGAACGGTATCGCATCCTCAGCGGACATGCGATCCGGCCCGATTTCTATTTGCCCGAACTCGATCTCTACATCGAGTATTGGGGCATGGACACCGCCGACTACAAAATCGGCATGCTCAAGAAGCAGCAGCTCTACCAGCAAGAGGGCAAACGTCTCATCTCCCTCTATCCCGCTGACAAGCCGCGCCTCGACGCCGTGCTCCGCACCAAATTCGCCCTCTTCGGCCACTCTCTTCCCCCCGGCGTTCGCGATCAAAAGTGAGCCAGCCTGACCGTCATTAAACATATGCCGATCCACTCACCATGGCCAAGAAGCCCAAGAAAAAGCTCACTGCCGCGCAGCGCCGGGAAAAGAAGCAGCGCAAGAAAGAATTCATGATGATTTTCATCAACGGCAAACAGAAGCGCGTCCGTCGTCCCCCGACGATCGAGGGCCTGTCCGAAGACGAGTTCATCCGACGCAACGCCGATCCGATCAGGCTGCACCAGCACGGCTATTGGGGACTCCTTGACGAGATGTACAATCCGCCCGATCGACCGGAGGCCACTTGAACAAGCGGCGGCAACCCGAACCTGCTCCAACCATTTCTCATGAGCTTTCCCTTCATCGCATACTACAAGCGGTTTCCCGACTTCCCTGAAACAATGTCGATCGAGGTTCAGCCGGGAAGTCCGATCCTCTTCCCCGGAGTCTTCCATTTTATCGAGCACTATTGCAGTAACCCCGCGTGTGACTGCCGGCGAGTCCGGATCGTCGTCGTCGAAGGTGGAGACCTGTCCAAACCACTTTCGACGATGGATTGGGGTTTTGAGATGTCGGATTACTACCAACAATGGACGGCGGATGAGAAATCGGCGGAGTGGCTTGTCGCCGGTTTTCTCGATCCGGACAGCCCCCAGTCCGAATACTCGGGCACTTGTCTGGATTTCTTGCGCCATCTGGTCACCACCGGTGACAACTCCTGGGATGCCGGGATCCGGGATCGCTACTTCAAATTCAAGGCTTCATTGGGGGAGCCCGCGACCGGTGGTCCGCCCGCAGCCCCCTGCCTGCAAGGTGCACGGTTCCGGGGTGAGACCGTGAATGAGGAATGAGGTTAGGTTTTCGCGCAGCGAAAACCTCCCGCTTGACCGGATCCGGCGATGTGACACATTGGACACAATCGCCATGAAAACCGTATCCATCCGCGAGCGGCACACCCGCACCGGCCACTACGTTCGCCGTGCCGCCAAGGAACCGATCACCATCACTGATCGCGGCGAAACCGTTGCCATCATCCAACCGGCCACTCCGGCCAATCGGGTCGGCAAGCCCTTCCCCAAGCGCAACCGCTCAGCCATGCCAGTCACCGACCTCGACTCTGCCATCCTGATCTCCGAAGACCGCGACGGTCGATGATCTACCTCGACAGCGCCTACATCGCCAAGTGCTACCTGCGGGAGCCCGGTTCGGATGCGGTACTCGACCTCGTCGAGGCGTCCGCCGGGCGCACCTCCCTCCTGCTTGCGCTCACCGAAGTGCAATCGACCTTTCATCGCCAACTCCGTGAAGGCCGCCTCAACCAAGCCGCCTACCTCAAGGTCAGCCGACGTTTTGAAGACGATCAAGCAGCCGACCTCTGGTACTGGCTGCCGGTCACCGAATCCCTCGTGCGTGAATCGGTTGCCCGTCTTCAAACCCTCCCTCCAACAACCTTCTTGCGCTCTGCCGACTGCCTCCATCTCTGCGCGGCCGTCGAGGCCGGGTTCAAGGAAATCCATTCCAACGACCGTCACCTCCTCGCCGCTGCGTCGCACTTTGGTCTGCGCGGCATCGACGTCACCACCGGCACCTGATTTCCCGGCCGGCCATGCCCGAACACCAAGCTGATCTCCCGCTGGACACATCCTTCAACGTCGCACCCGCAGCTCCGCCTGATTTGCGTGACGAGATTGCCCGCGCTTGGAGTCTCCCGCTCGGAGAGCGCGTCGAGGTCCGCTTTCGCCGCGGCCAGTTCGACACTCTTGCCGGCGTGCTCGAATTGGCTGGTGTGCCGGATTTCCCCTGGGATCCACGCCAGCCACTGCGTTTGCGCCTTGCCGGCTGCGACTTCGACAGCCACGCCATCGGGCATTGGAAACTCCTCTAAGCCTCCGAAATCCAACAGGATTCCGAAATGCGCATACTGAAATGCCAATGGAATCGTGGCTTGGGTGGCCGAGGTCTTAAATACCTTTGTTGCTCCCGGTTGACACACTTACACATTTACACAGGATCACAGTCATGAAAAATATCACGCTGTCCGTTCCTGACGACATATATCGCAGGGCGCGTTTGGCGGCCGCCCGGCAGGACACTTCCGTCAGTGCCATGGTGGCCGAAATTCTGCACGAGATCGCAACGGGCCGATCCCGCCACACCCGTCGATCAACCGCCATCGACGCGGCTTTTGAGGCGGTGACCGACTTTAATGCCACCGACCGGCTCACTCGTGACCAGGTCAACGACCGCACCTTCATGCGCGAACTCGATCAGCGCCACCGATTGCTGGATTCAGCCTCCTCGCAATGAAGGCAGCCTGCTTCGTTGACACGAATATCCTGCTATATCGGGCTTCGACCAGCGAAACTGAGCGACCCAAGCGCATTGTGGCCGAGGCTTTGATGCGGCGCGACGACATCGGTCTGTCCGCTCAAGTACTCGCCGAGTTTTATCACAACGCCATCAGCAAGCCGGGCCTGCGCATGTCGGCAGAGGTTGCGGCGGCCATCGTCAATGCCCTCGCACTCCTGCCGGTCATACCGGTCACCTCGGAGATCGTGCAGGCTGCCATCCCCCTGCAGCAACGCTATCAGATATCCTATTGGGACGCCGCCATCCTCGCCGCCGCCAAGGAACTCACTGCGAACACCGTCTTCTCCGAGGACCTCGCCCACGGCCAGACCTATGATGGCGTGACCGTGCTCAATCCCTTCCTGCCGGGAGTTGAGCTACCCGGCTGAGAGCAGTGCATCTTGGGTTTTCGTCCCGCGAAAACCTCTCGCTTCCGCAAGGCAATCACCTTAAGCCTTGGTGTAGGATGAGTTCACTTCCGCCGCCCCGCACGGAAGGTGACGAGCCTCAGGAGCCGTTGCCCGCCCGGATGCTCAACGAATTCGTCTATTGTCCGCGGCTTTTCTATTACGAACAGGTCGAAGGCGTGTTCGTCCACAACGCCGACACCCGCCGCGGGGCCGCTCTCCACAAACGTGTCGATGCTGGGAAGGGAGAGCTCCCTCCTGCAGCGGGAGCTAAGGAATCGCCCGAAGCGATTCCTCCGGAGGTGATTCATATTCATTCACGCTCCGTCTCGCTGGCGTCCGACCGACTGGGCGTGACCGCCAAGATGGACCTGGTGGAGATCCGTACCGGCGGTGAGAACGACCTGCTCGCTCCACTCACTGTGTGCCCCGTAGACTACAAGGCCGGATCGCCGCGCGAGGGCGATGCCGGCCCTGAAATCTGGGATGCCGACCGCATGCAACTCGGCCTGCAATGCCTGATTCTCCGCGACCACGGGTATGCCTGCACCGAGGGTGTCATCTACTATCGGGGTACCAAGCAACGGGTGACCCTGGCAGTAACTCCCGAACTCGAAACCTGGATCGAGGCACAGATAGCCGCTGCCCGACGCGCGATGGCCGGGCCGATTCCGCCGCCACTGCAGGATTCCCCCAAGTGCCCGCGTTGTTCCTTGGTGACCGTCTGCCTGCCGGATGAAACCCGATTACTGCACGAGGCCCCTTCGCATCCGGATGACGAAGAACCAGCGGCCACCCAGGACACCTTCGGGTTCGACCGCGAGTTTGGTGCCGTGCAGGAACGACCGCTTGGCCCGGCCACAGGGGAGGGAAGCGGGACCACCTCGGCCGGCTCCGCCTTGCCGGCGCGAAAGCCGGTCCGGAGGCTCATCGCCACCCGCGACGACAAGAGGCCACTCTATATCGCCACCGCTGGCGTGAGCGTGGGGCGCAAGTCGGAACTCGTTCAGGTGCGCGAGAAGGGAGAGGTCGTGTCGGAGATCCGCATCAGTGACCTCAGCCACATGGCGGTTTTCGGCGCGGCGACAGTTTCCACCGCCCTGCTTCAGACTCTCTGTGAGAAGGACATCCCGGTGAGCTATTTTTCGAGCGGGGGTTTTTTCTACGGACTCACCCGTGGGCAGAGCCTGAAGAACGTCTTTACACGCATCTCGCAGTTTGAAGCCGCGGCCAACCGCCCGGCGAGCCTGCGACTGGCGCGCTTGATGGTGAACGGCAAGATCCGCAACCAGCGTACGCTGCTCATGCGCAACCATTCGTCTCCTCCAAGTCTCGCGGTGGCCCGTCTCAAGCATGCCGCAGAAGCCGCGCTGGCGGCGGAGTATGCCGGTGAACTGCTCGGCATCGAGGGCGCAGCGGCACTGGTGTACTTCGAGAACTTTTCCGGGATGATCAAGACGGGGGAGAATCCGGACGAGGCCCTCGTAGGTGATGGTGCTCTGGCGGTCCCGTCCGGTGGGATGGCGGGAGACGGCGAAGGGGTGGCCTCGCGCCCGGGCCGATCATCGCGGAGGAACGGCGGTGATGCTCCTGGCCAGCAGTTCTTCACCTTCGATTTCACGCGGCGCAACCGGCGTCCGCCGCGGGATGCGGTGAACGCGCTGTTGTCGTTGGGGTACAGCCTGCTGGCCCGTGACTGCACGGTGGCGGCTCATGCGGTTGGCTTCGATCCCTACGTGGGCTTTTATCACCAGCCACGATTTGGACGTCCGGCCCTGGCGCTTGACCTCATGGAGGAGTTCCGGCCGCTGATTGCTGATTCGGTGGCGCTGACGGTTATGAATACGCGGGTGATCGGGCCCACAGACTTCGTTCGGGCCGGGGATGCGGTGAACCTGAGCGCGGATGGCCGGAAGCGGTTCTTTTCTGCGTATGAACAACGGTTGAACGCGACCATTGTGCACCCGGTGTTCGACTATCAAGTCAGCTATCGGCGGGCGTTGGAGCTCCAGGCGCGATTGCTGGCGAAGGTGCTGACGGGGGAGATCGAGCAGTATGTGCCCTTTACCACCCGATAGGAATCGCTGGCGCGATTCCTGAGGAAACTGGCGGCCAGTTTCCCCGGAGGGGAGGCATTGATTGGGGTAATCCGCACTCGACTCCAGAGGGCTGCAGGCCATTTTGGGAAACGCTTAGCGCGTTTCCCATGAGGCATACCTACATCGTGAGTTATGACATCGCCGACCCGAAGCGGTTGCGAAAGGTTTTCCGGGTGTGCCAGGACTACGGAAATCATCTCCAGTATTCGGTTTTTGAGTGCGACCTGAGTGCGCTGGAACGGGTGGAATTAGAGTCGAAGCTCAGGGAGATCATCCATCACGAACTGGATCAGATTTTGTTTATTTCGCTCGGTCCGGCGGAAAGCCGTGGGGATCGGACCATCATGGCCCTCGGCCAGGCCTACACCCATTTTGACCAACCCTGTTATGTGGTATGAGAGAGCCGGTTCTTTGACTGTGAGCATGCGAGCGCCGGGATGGTCACCGGTGTCGTGCAGCCGCTCGCACCCTGTCAGCTATGAAGTTAGGGATGAAATAGAGTCTCTCCCGTGTATTTGGATGCATCAAGTTCGTTGCCGCTCGAAACTCTCCCGCTTGCTTCCCGGCCTGCAACGGCTTGGGTAAGCGGCCACTCCGCGCCCGCGAGGGCGCGGCCCCGTTGAAGCCAGTCGCGTCGCGTCCCTGGGGTGATCGCCACCCGCTCACT
>JBGTGS010000073.1:0-11179 GCA_041746615.1 Opitutaceae bacterium
CGCGTTCGTCGCCCGGGGTCGCCCCACGGGTCTCCGCGGCGCCGGTGCGCTCAATCGTGACGCGGTTGTAGAGGTTGAGGGCCAACCCGAGCGTGTCGAAGCCCGCACCGCAATTCGACGTGCTGCCGGGAACCCGGACCGTTATCCTGCTCGGGGTGGACATCACTTGCGGGCCTTCATGGCTCGATCGACTTCACGCATCACGACCTTCTTCTTGAGATCGTCCCGCTTGTCGTAAAGTTTTTTGCCGACCCCCAGGGCGAGTTCGACCTTGACCAGGGCCTGCTTGAAATAGAGCCGCAGCGGCACGAGGGCCAGGCCGCCGACCTCCATCGCCTGGATGATCTTGCGCATCTCATGGCGGTGCAGGAGCAGCTTCCGGCTGCGCCGGGTCTCGTGGTTGTAGATGTTGCCGAAGGCGTATTCCTCGATGTGGGCGTTCATCAACCAGAGCTCGCCCTTGTGCACCCGGCCGAATGCATCGTTGATCTGCGCCCGGCCCGCCCGGATGGATTTCACCTCGGTCCCGCGCAACGCAATCCCCGCCTCGAACTTGTCCTGCACGGTATAGTCCCGCAGCGCCTTGGAGCTGCGTATCTCGGTGAAACGTTCACCACCGGACTTTTTATTCGATGCGGACATGTGGGTAATGATGCAAAAAAAGGCGGCGCCGCCAATGCGGGGCCGCCTGGAAATGGGCTGGAGGCTACTGTCGCCTCAGGCGACGGCCGTTTCGTAGCTGATCTTGCCCTCGATGATCTCGCGGAGGGCGACATCCTCGGGCGCGAGTTTTTCAAGGGATTCAACCAGCGGTCGGCTGTTTCGTTTGAGCTGCTTTACGCGGCGGGAAACCACGTTGATCAGGATGTTCGGGTCGGGTATGACCTTTAGCGCTTCTTGGATATAGTCTTCTCGCATGGCTCGACAGTGGGCTTTGACGTAAACCGGCAAGGGCAAGGCTCCTGCCCCCGTCCGTCAAGGGCAATTTTAGAGGGCATTTACCCAATTGCGGTCGGCAAACCCGGCTCCCTGCCGCCCCTTGATCTCCTCGACTCCCGGCCGAAGG
This sequence comes from Opitutaceae bacterium, assembly GCA_041746615.1. Classification (GTDB taxonomy): domain Bacteria; phylum Verrucomicrobiota; class Verrucomicrobiia; order Opitutales; family Opitutaceae; genus CAMAXB01. Next base: position 1,067 of record JBGTGS010000073.1, read on the forward strand.
TGGAATAAAGTGGGGGCATGTTGATTGGCTGGACCACCGTTGAAACGCGCGATCAGGCCGAATCCCTCGCCGCCGGCCTCATCGAGGCCCGCCTCGCGGCCTGCGTGCAGATCGAGGGGCCCATCACCTCATTTTACCGCTGGGAAAACCGCGTGGAGCAGGCCGGGGAATACCGCCTGTCCGTCAAGTTCCTGTCCGGGCGACAAATCGAACTGGAGGCCTGGCTGGCCCGCCGCCATCCGTACGAGGTGCCTGAGTGGGTGGTCGTCCGCGCCGAGCACGTGGCAGAAAAATACTTGTCATGGGCGCAGGCCAACTCTACTTCTGCGCCCCTTTAACCCGTCCCTTTCGTCTCTTTCATCACCATGTCCCAGCACAAAAGTCTCCTCGGCCCCCGCGGCCTGGTTGTTAAGCGCAACGTATTGAAGCGTTTCGAACGCGTCGATCTGCTCAAGAAGCGCGGTCAGTGGAAGGTCGGCGACCGCATTCAAGGCCTGCGCAAGACCAAGCCCGACGTCTGAGCCGCTTCCGTCGGTCCCTTTCCCGGGCAGGAACGATTCCCATCGTCCTGCCCTTTTTGTGCCCCGGCTGTTCTGGCCCGGTCCTTGGACAATACCTCGCCTTCCCGCCTCACCGGCGTCATCCCTGCCCGCCATGTCCCTCATCCGCCACCTGCACATCATGCTCGTCGGCTTTCTCATGGGTGCCGCCGACCTCGTCCCCGGCGTCTCGGGTGGAACCATCGCCTTCATCTGTGGCATCTATGATCGCCTCATCAACGGGATCAAGGCGTTCGACCTGAAGGCGCTGCGGTTGGTCCTGCGCTTCGAGTGGTCCACCCTTTCCCGCAAGCTGCCACTGTTGTTTTTCCTTTGTCTTGGCTCAGGACTCCTCGCCGCAGTCTTTTCGCTTTCCGGCCTGTTGTCCCGGCTCTTCATCAGCCACCCGATCGAGCTCTGGTCCTTTTTCTTCGGTCTGGTCCTCGCCTCGATCGTTCTGCTGGCCCATGACACCTGGCGGTGGCGCCCGATTGACTGGCTGGCCTTTCTGGGCGCAGGCCTGATCACCTTCTGGCTCGTCGGTCTGCCGGTCATGCAGACGCCTCCCGGACTGCCGTATATGTTTCTCGCCGGGGCCATCGCCATCTGCGCCATGATCCTCCCCGGAATCTCCGGATCCTACCTGCTCGTCATCATGGGCAAGTACCATCAGGTGCTCGAAGCAGTCAGTAACCGGGACTTCCTCACCCTCGCGGTCTTCATCGCTGGGATCGCCACCGGAATACTCTCCTTTGTGCGCATCGTCAGCTGGCTCCTGCATCACTATCGCCGCGTCACCCTCATCACCCTGACCGGCATCATGGCCGGCGCCCTCCGGACCGTGTGGCCTTGGAAGGAAACCCTTTCCACCCGCATCAACAGCAAGGGCGTCGAGGTTCCGTTGATGCAGACCAACGTCATGCCCGCCGAACTCACCGCCTTCGTCCCCGCCTTGCTCTACGTCATGGCAGGCGCAGCCGTGGTTCTTGCCATCAGCCGGCTGGCGGCCGCCGCCAACCGCCAGCCTGCCTGAGTCCCGCCGTTCCACGGTTTTGCTCTCGACAGCACGCCATGCCGCAATGAATTTTCCCGCACCCGTGCGGTCGTAGCACAATGGATAGTGCACCGGTCTCCGAAGCCGGTGATCTGGGTTCGATTCCCAGCGACCGCACCATTTAAGCCCGGGCAGGGTCGCCCGTGTGCCGGGTTCCTCTTTATCGTCTCATGACTGTTTCCTCCCCTCCCTCACCGCTCGGCTTTGGCATCGTGGGCGTCGGCATGATTGCCGGCTTCCATGCTGAGGCCATCACCCGCGTCAAGGGCGCCCGTCTGGCTGGAATCGCCAGCCGCAACGCCGCCAGCGCCCGCACCCTCGCCGACAAGCACGGCGTCCCCTTCTCCACCGGCAAGCTCGATGAATTGCTCGCCCGGCCTGACGTGCAGGTAGTCTGCATCACCACGCCCAGCGGCGCCCATCAGGAACCCGCCCTCGCCGCCATCGCCGCGGGCAAGCATGTCGTCATCGAAAAACCCATCGAAATCACCACGGAACGTGCCGACCGGATTCTTGCCGCCGCCGAGCAGGCCGGTGTTCGTGTGGTTCCGATATTTCAGGGCCGCTTTGGTACCGGGGCCCGGACCGTCAAGGCCGCCCTTGACGCCGGCCGCTTCGGCCGGCTTGTCCTCGCCAGTGCCTACGTGAAATGGCACCGCGACGCCTCCTATTACACCGGCTGGAAGGGCACGCTCGACCTTGACGGCGGCGGCGTGGTCATCAACCAGTCCATCCACGGCCTCGACCTCCTCCAATGGTTCGCCGGCATGCCGGAGGAGGTCTTCGCCTTCAAAACCCGCCGGGTCCACACCGGCATTCAGGCGGAGGACACCGCCAGCGCGGCCCTGCGCTTTCCCAGCGGTGCCCTCGGCACCTTCGAGGCGACCACCGCCGCCTGGCCGGGCTGGTCACGACGGATCGAACTCTGCGGAGAAAACGGTTCCGTCGTGCTCGAGGATGATACCATCGCGCGCTGGAACTTCCGGGAGGAATTGCCGGAGGATGCCGCCATCCGCGAACCCCGGGACAGCGGCATGGGCTCCGGTGCCGCCGCCGCCAATGCGATTTCCTACGAAGGCCATCTCCGCCAGATCCAGGATCTGGTTGATTCCCTGCGCGACCACCGGCCCACCGCCATCTCCGGACACGAGGCCCGTAAATCCGTCGCGCTCGTCAACGCGCTCTATGCCTCGGCCGCGACGGGCCAGCCCGTCCAGCCGGCTTGAGGGTCCGCCCTCCGGACTTCTCACCAGGTGCGGGTCAGACTGCACCCTGCGTTTGCTTGTCCGATACTTTCTCTCTGATTGATAACCTCTGACCATGATTCTGCGCTATTCCCTCCCCGTCTTGATCCTATGCACGCCCCTCCTCGCACAGGAAGGCGACCGACCCGGCGAGGTGCAGGCGCCGCTGTCCACCCACATTGAGATTCCGCCAGCCCCCATCCTTTCCCCCGAGGAGGCCCTCGGCACCTTCACCGTCGCCCCTGGATTCCGCATTGAACTCGTCGCCGCCGATCCGCTCGTCCACGACCCCGTGGCCATGACTTTCGGTCCCGACGGCCGGCTCTGGGTCGTCGAGATGCGCGGGTTCATGCTCAATGCCGATGGCACCAACGAGGACGCCCCGGTGGGCTCCATCGCCGTGCTCAAGGATACCAACGGCGATGGACGCATGGACCAGCGGATCGTCTTCGTGGACGGCCTCGTCCTCCCGCGCACCATCGCCCTTGTCGAGGACGGTGCCATCATCGCCGAACCGCCCCACCTTTGGTTCTACCGTGACACCAGCGGCAACGGCGTGGCCGACACCAGGACCCTGATCGCCTCCGACTACGGCATACCCGCCAACCCTGAACACTCGGCCAACGGGCTCATGCGCGCCCTCGACAACTGGATGTACAACGCGAAAAGCGACATCCGCTACCTGCACACCGGCGGCGGCGATCTCATCCGCGAGGAAACCATCGCCCGCGGCCAATGGGGCATCACCCAGGACAACCAGGGCCGCATCTACTACAATAGTAACAGTGATCCGTTGCGTATGGATGTCATTCCTTCGGAATACCTCGCCCGCAACCCCCACCTCATCAATCCCGACGGCGTCAATCTCCAGTTGGTGCCAAATGACCTGCGCATCTGGCCGGGTCGCGTCACCCCCGGCGTCAACCGCGGCTACCAGATCCTCGACGATGATCTCAAGATCCGGGCCATGACCGCCGCCAGCGCACCGACCATCTATCGCGACACCCTCTTCCCAGGCGACTTCATGGGCAACGCCTTCGTCCCCGAACCGTCCGCCAATCTCGTCAAGCGCATCATCGTCGAAGAGGAGAATGGCACCCTCAAGGGGCGCAACGCCTACAAGGGTGCCGAGTTTCTCACCTCCACCGATGAGCGTTTTCGTCCCGTCTTTCTCACCCATGGACCCGACGGTGCTCTCTACATCGTGGATATGTACCGCGGCATTCTCCAGCACCGCATCTTCCTCACCTCCTTCCTCCGTCAGCAGATTGAGGAACGGGAGCTCGACCAGGGCATCGGCCTCGGCCGCATCTACCGCATCGTGCCGGAAGATGCCCCCCCACCTCCCCAGGGGTTTGATCTTTCCAGTGAAACCTCCGCCCGCCTCGTCGAGCGCCTCACCGAAGCCGACAGCTGGTGGCGCGACACCGCCCAGCGCATTCTCGTCGAACGTCGCGACGCCGCCTCCATCGACCCGCTCCGCAGCCTCGCCCGTTCACAGGCCTCCGCCCCCCTGGCCCGTCTCCACGCACTCTGGACTCTCCGCGGCATCGAACAGCTCGATCGCGAAACCGTACTCGCCGCCATGGACGGCACCGACGTGCGCGTGACTGCCGCCGCCATGCGACTGTCCGAACCCTGGCTCGCCCAACCAGGCGACAGCGAAATTTTCCAGCACGTCACCACCGTGATGAACAGTTCAGACGGCACACCTCCCCCCCCGGCCATCATCCTGCAGCGTGCTCTTTCCCTCGGCGAGGCTCGTTCACCGGCCGCCTTTGATGCGCTCATGGATCTCGCCAGCCGTAACGACAGCCAGCCCTTCCTCCCCGAGGCCGTGATCAGCGGTCTCGCCGGACGGGAGCTTGAGTTCATCCGTCACGCCACCTCCGGGCCCGCCTCAGGCAACGCCGTCAACGCCGTCACCCTCGCCGCCGGTGCCGTGCTTGGTTCCGGCGAAGCCGACAAGATCACCGACTTGCTCGGGATGCTTGAGCCCGCAGTCCACCTTCACCCGTGGGCCCGACAGTCCCTGCTCAACGCATTTGATCGCTTTGCACTCGTTCCACGTCGCGGCCGCGCCGCCATGACCACCCTTCCGGTTGAACCGTCCTCACTCATCACCCTCGCCACCCGTGATAACGAGGAAGGTCAGCTTGCCGCCGACATCCTCACGCGCCTCCGCTGGCCGGGCAAACCCGGCCAGAAAGAGATCCCCACCGTCAGGGAACTGACGCCGGAACAGACCGCCCTTTTCGAAAAGGGCCGGGAAACCTACGAGATGCTGTGCGCGGCCTGTCATCAGGTCAACGGACAGGGCCTGCCCGGCCTGGCTTCAGCACTGGTCAACTCCCCCTACACCCTCGGATCGGAACAGGCCGCGGTACGCATCGTACTCGGTGGCCGACAGCAGGAAATGTTTGCCATGCCCCCGCTGGGTGCGGCGCTGGATGACACGGCAATCGCCGGCGTCCTCACATACATCCGCCGCGCCTGGGGCCACACCGCCGACCCGGTCGACCCGTCCACGGTCGCCGCCATCCGGCGTGACGTGGCCGGTCGCGAAGCTCCCTGGACCGATGAGGAATTGCAGCAATTCATGGAGTGAGCCCCTTCCCAGACCCACCTGACCGGCAGACAGACAAGCCGTATCAGGGTTGAGCCCGGCCTTCGTGCGACTGCACCGCTTCGCTGACACCCAGCCACTGCAGGGCCTCGCCGCGGGTTTTGAATGCACAGATCTGACTCTGCAGGTCATCCGATAGCGCCTCATACATACGAACCATGCCATAGTTCGCTTGGCTGGGCACCACGAAGGCCCACCGACCTCGACTCGCCACGCCGCTTTTCCTCATGAATTTAACCAACGACCACATCTCATCGAATGACAGCTCGATCAAGGCGTTGGTGAAGTCCGCGATGCCATGGAAATCCGGATTCCAAGCCGGGTCCCCATAGACAGCGGCCATCAGCTCATTGAGCGTCGCGAGAGTGACCCGGCCCTCATAAATCTCCTCCACGTAACCACGATCGGCATGGATACGATAGCGGGTTGGCATGAAGACGGGATTACCAGTTCTGGCCCGATCTTCAAACCCCATCTATTCGCCTATTCGGCAAGTGAACGGATCTTGATGCTGCGGAAGCGGACGGTGTCTCCGTGGTCCTGCAGCAAAATCGGGCCCTTTTCCGCCAGCCCGAAGCCGGAGATCTCCGCGAACTTGCTGCGGGCCACCAGGGACTCGAACAACGGCGAGGTCCGCTCAAAGTCGACGACCTGGATGCCGTTGAGCCAGTGCTCCACGCGGCCTTCGGGCGTCACCCGAATGCGTGCGTGCTGCCAGTGGCCGACCCTCGGAACAACCGCGAGGCCACCGGGCATGCGCCCGCGCGGAATGAGATCGTAAACCGAGGCCAGCGTGCGGTTGCCTCCCGCGCCCTTTTTGGCGTCAGGGTGCTTGGCATCATCGAGCAGCTGGTACTCAAGCCCCACGGGCCCGGCCGGCGAGTCCATGACAAAATACTTGATGCCGCTGTTCGATCCTTCCGTGAGCATAAACTCCCACTGAAGCTCAAAGGCCGAAAACTCCTCCTCGGTGACGATATCCCCACCCTGTGCCCCGAGGGCGGATAGCACCCCTTCCTCCATGCTCCAACCCTTGGCGGGAAAGGCCGACGCACGGGCGCTGCGCCAACCGGCAGACGTCCTGCCATCCCATAGCAGGCGCCAGCCCTCGCTTCGCTCCACCTCGCTCACGTGATTGGGAATCAGGTTGCGCACAAAAAGCCCGTCGGAGGGCGAGGGCTGGAGGTCCGTGGTCTGCACGCGCAGGTTGCGCCAGTGCACCCGGAAGCCCGCGTCGGCGGGACGGCCGATGCTGTGAATCTGCAGGGCAAAGAATCCTTCTGGAGTCATATCGTCGATGACATGGGACACCGGGATGCCGTTGATCCAGGTGCGGATGGAGTGGCCGATCGCCTCGATGCGAACATGATTCCACCGCCCGAACTGATAGGTTGAGTGCGCTCGTGGATTGAGGGTGACCGGGTAGAGCCAGCCACGCCGCGCCTCATCAAAGATGCCGCCGGCCCAGGCCCGGGAGGATGATTCGATCTCCATCTGGTAGCCGTGGACCCGGTAGTCCATGTAGTCCGGCCGACTCAACCCCCGGAACTGAATGCCACTGTTGCTCGGACCGACATCCTGCATGACTTCGCACTCAAAGATGAAATCGCCAAACGTGCGCTCGGTTGCGAGAAAGCTGTTCGGGGAACCGGCAATGGTCACTCCGACGATGGCCCCATCAACGACCGTGTAGGGGGCGGTCCCGTTGAGGCGCTTCCAGCCGGTAAGGTCCTTTCCATTGAAAAGGGATTCCCACGGCCCGGCAACCAGGGAGGGGGACAGAAGGATGGCACTAAGAATAAGGGAGAGGAACCGGAGCGAGGATTTCATGGGGAAGGAAGGGTTGTCAGAGCGTGCGCCTAAATTCACCCCTCAGGCGATCCTTCCGGGGAAACCATGTCAATGCCAGGCACAACCGGGCACGGGTACAGGTTGGGTTCTTTATCGAAGCATTCCCATTACAGAAACCGGCCACAGGCCGGTTTCTGCTCAAATATGGATGGCTTCACCCACGGAGGCCGCCGCCGCCTCCATGACCGCCTCGCTGAGGGTCGGATGGGCATGGATGGTGTGGTGAATATCCCCCACCGTGGCCTCCAGTGCCATCGCCAGACCGAACTCCGCAATCAGCTCCGTGGCCTCGGAACCGATGATGTGCGCGCCGTAAATTTCGCCGGTCTTCGCATCCGTGATGACTTTGACGAAGCCGTCGGAGTCGGCCGATGCCACGGCCTTGCCCGAGGCGGTGAAGGGAAATTTGCCCACCTTGTAGTCGAGCTTCTTTTCCTTCGCCGCCTTCTCGGTGAGGCCCGTGCTCGCAACCTGCGGCTGGCAGTAGGTGCAGCCCGGGAAGTTGCGTACGCGCTTGGGCTTGGCGTCGCCAAACATGCCATTGACCGCGTTGATCCCTTCGAAGGTGGCGACATGGGCCAGCCAGGGCGGGCCGATGATGTCGCCGGCGGCGAAGATGCCCTTGACGCTCGTCTGGTAATCGTCGCCCACCTTCACGTAACCGCGGTCGAGTTCGAGCTTCACATTCGCGGCCAGTGCGCCTTCCAAGTTTGGCACGACGCCGATGGCGGAGAGAAGCACCTCGGCTTCGATCTCCTGGCGGTTGTCCCCGCTTACCATGTCCACCTTGACCGAGTTTTTGCCGACCCGAAAGTTCTCACACTTCGTGTCGGTGTGGAGGGCGATGCCCTGCTTTTCGAAGGACCGCTTGAGCACCCGGGCGACCTCCTCGTCCTCGACCGGCAGGATCTGGGGAAGCATCTCGACCAGGGTCACCTTCGCGCCGAAGGCATTGTAGAAATAGGCAAACTCCACGCCGATGGCGCCGGCCCCAACGATGATGACGGACTTCGGAAGCGTGGTGGCGGCGAGAGCCTCGCGCGAGGTCATCACCCGCACACCATCGTGCTCGAGGTCGGGAATGCGGCGCATCTTGCAGCCGGTGGCGATCAGGATGTTCTTGGTCTTGAAAAACTCCCCCTTCTTCCCGCCTTCGGTCACCGATACGAGACCGGGAGCGCTGACCTGCGCACGGCCGACCACATAATCCACCTTGTTCTTCTTGAAGAGGGCCTCAATGCCCTTGGCCATCTGCCCGGCAACGGTGCGCGAACGCTCCATGACCTTGGCAAAGTCAAAGGAGACGTCCTTCGCGCTCAGGCCGAACGTCTCCGCCTTCTTGAACTTCTGGTAGAGCTCGGCGCTCTTGAGCAGGGCCTTGGTCGGAATGCATCCCCAGTTGAGGCAGGTGCCTCCGGCCCGCTCCATCTCGATGCAGGCGACCTTTCTGCCCAGCTGGCCCGCGCGGATGGCCGCGGCGTAGCCGGCGGGTCCACCGCCAATGACGATCAGGTCGTAGTCTGTAGTGTCAGCCATGTGATGATAGTTTGTCCCACGGTCACTCCTAGTCCGGAGCCGGTCAAATAGGAATTTGCCGGCAGGGCTGAAACGGACTCAGCGGGTGGCAAATTCCCGAAGGCGGGCGCGGAGCGCCCACCTCTCAGATGTCGATGACGTCGTTGCGCTTCGCCCCCCCGCCGGGCGGTGGACGAGGTGGGCCCCGACGTTTGCGCGTACCCATGAGGCTGCTGAGCACAATCGTGGTAGCACTCACGATCAGCGATCCGCCCAGGGCCGACCAGAAGCTGCTGACATAAAAATCCTCCACCAGCCGGCTCACCAGCATGAAGAGGAAGGCATTGATCAGGATGATCCCGAGCCCCATGGTCACCAAAATGAACGGAAGCGTGAACAGCACCAGCAACGGACGCAGAATCGCATTGAACAGGCTGAGCAGCAGCACCACGACAATGAGCGTGTCGATCTCCTCGCACTCGATCCCCGGCACGAGCTTCGTGGCGATGGTCACGCCCAAGGCCAGCACGGACCAGCGGACGAGCAGTTGAAAAAACGGATGATTCATCGGCTGCTTCCACTCTTCTCCGGCGCGTCCTCCAAGCAATGAAAATCCTAGTCGTTCAGGACCACCTCCGCAGCGGCGGCACCGAACGCCAGTCCATTTTGCTCACCCGCGCCTTTCGCGATGCGGGCCATCACGTCCGCCTGCTGACCTTCCGCCCGGGCGGTGCACTCGGGGCCACCCTCGGCGACCTGCCGCATGTGTGCCTGCAACCATTTGATACCCGGCTCGATTGGTTCGCTCCGGAGCTGGAGCGGGCCGTCCAGCGCTTCGCTCCCGACGCCGTGCTCTGCATGGGTCGCATGGCCAACTGCTACGGCGCAGCCATTCAGCGGCATGCCCACGATGCCGTGGTCGTCGCCACCATGCGGACCGGCAAGGGGTTGCCCTGGCTGTTTCGTCGGTCACTCCGCCGTGTGGCCCACGTCGTCGCAAACAGTGCGGAGGCCAAGGACACTTTGGTGAATCACTACGGTGTTTCACCCGCGGCTGTCACCGTCATCCACAACTCGCTCATCTTTCCCGAAACGCCCTCCACAGAGTCCGCCGCTGCCCTGCGCGCGGCCCAGAGGGCGTCGCCCGCCACCACCATCCTGCTGTCGGTCGCCATGTTCCGGCCGGAGAAAAACCAGCGCGAGCTCATCGAGATCGCCGCGGGGTTGCCACCCGACCTCGACTGGCAGCTGTGGTTCGCCGGCGAGGGGCCCGCCCTTGAGGCC
>JBGTGS010000074.1:0-3733 GCA_041746615.1 Opitutaceae bacterium
TACCCTCGAACTTCGGCATTATAAGTGACATAAGTGCCCAGTGAAGATCAGTGGTAAAAACTCGGTTCTCAGGTCCGCCGTCGGCGCATATATTTCAGGACCGCCGTCGGCGGATAAATCTCAGGTTGAGAAAGATTAAGAGAAAGAGGTAAGACGAAAGAGCGAGGCACCGTCCACCCCCGCGACTGCGAGGTCCACCGGTCATCCCCTCCCCAGCACTGCCCTCAACCGCGCGCACACCGCGGTGTTCCCGGCCACGTAGAAGATGCGGTCCATCTTCAGATCGAATTTCTCCAGGGGAAACTGTTCACCGTTGAGGAACTCCACCTGTCCGCCTCCGGCCCAGACCATCGGCACCGCCGCCGCGATGTCCCAGATTCGTACGTTGTGGTCCACGGTACCGTCCAGGATCCCCGCCGCCACATAGGCCAGATGCAGCGTGCTGCTGCCGAGTCCGCGGATCTTGAATTCGCTCACGATGCTCTCCGCATGCGGGGCATACCCCCGGTCCATTGGCGTGTGAAATCCAATCAGCGTCTGGGCTCCCGGGGGCTCCGTCCGCACTTTCACCGATCGCTCCCCGTCAAAAACCCCGAAGCCCGGACCTCCATGCAGGAGCGTCCGCCGAGCCAGATCATAAATGACCCCGTAGACCGGCATGCCGTCCTCCAACAGGGCCAGGGCAATCGCACAGTGCGCGATCCCCAGCGCATAGTTGTTCGTCCCGTCGATCGGATCCAGCACCCAGGAGAACCGGGCCCGGCGCGTGATCGCCGCCGTACCATCCGCCAGCTCCTCGCTGAAATAGTCGTCCGCCGGATACTCCGCCCGCAGCATCCTGAAAAGATTCTCCGATATCGCCACATCCACCGCCGTCACCCGTGTGCCGTCGCTCTTCCAGTTGCTGGCCGCCCGCCCGAACTCCCGGTGCAGGAGATCCGTCTGGGTCATGACCGCCTTCCGGGCGGAGGCGATGCGGGCAACCAGTTCGGGAGCAGACGAATTCATACGCAAGGTTCCCAGACTGCCCCACCCAGTCCCCCGGCTGCTAGAAGAAAATCAAAGGTAGGGCGCTCTCTCCGAGGGCGCCGCGGCGCATTTGGGACAATGCGCCCTACCGACTCGCAACAGGCCGCGCATGCGCGGCCATTATTAGCCCGTCGGACCCAGGGACAATTCCGCCGTTGAACGCTCGCACCGTACAAGCCCTCGCTGCAATACCGGCGGGCTGCTCTCAGTAGTCGTATAGTTGTGGATCCCGCCGCGGCGGCAACTGACGACGGGCCTTGAATCGTTGACGCGGCTCACGCAGCTCCCCCCCGGGGTCGGGTTCATCACCCGGCCCTGCGCCCATCGCATCCTCTCCGCCAAATTGCTCCTCCAGCGAATCCGGATCCGCCCCTTCCTCCAGTTTGCGCACCACCGCCTCCATCTCACCATCGAGCTTTTCTCCCGTCAGCTCCGCCATGCGCCGCATCATCCGGCCCATGGCGCGGGGATCGTTTTCATCGACGTTGGAAAACTCCCGCTCCATCGCACCCATCGCCGCCTCCATGCGCGCCTCCCCCGCCGGCGTCTCGGCTCCGGAGGTCGCCTCGTCCCCCTGGCCTTTGCGGGTCACCGCAAAGGCGGATACCAGCTTCTGCATCTTATACTTTGGGTTGTCCGGACACCGGGGCACGATTGCCCCCTGGGCCAGGGTCTTGGCGTAGAACTGATAAACCGTGTGGTTGTCCGGACAGTAAAATTCGTAGATCGGCATGATTGAAAACTATCCCCTGATTTTTACCCCCTCCGCCCCGGAGCCAATCCAAGAATTTAGACCCTCACTCACAAACAACAACAATGTTTGAGACGATAAGGGGGTGAGGGAGTCGTTGGAATTTTGAAGTTGGAAGTTGGTCTTCGGCTACCCAGCGACCTTTCTCAAGGAAATGAGTCTGTCACCAAATCCAAACTGCCAACTTCCAATTCCCCAATTCCGTTCTCATCGTCAGGGAGGCAACACTACCCGAAGCTAATCCGTCAACTGATGCCCGCGGCGGACCACGGCGTCCTTTCCGCCCCGATTAAGCCCGTCCATCACCGCAGCCAGACGCCGCCGCTTTTCATCCGCCTCCGCAAAGAGCCCCAGCTGCACCGGGCTGTCCTCGACTCCGGAAAACCGCACACTCACCAACCGCAGTGGCCCGCGACGGATCCACGCCTGCTTCAGCAACGGCTCCACCAGCGGATAAAACGCCGCCTCCAAATCCGTGGCCTCGGCCAGACTGCGTCCGGTTGATGCCTGCGTGAAATCCGGGTAACGCACCTTCACCGTGAGGGTGCGGACCCGCTTCCCGTCCGCGCGGATCGCCGGCATGAGTTCGTCAATCATCCGCTTGGCCACCCGCTCAATCGCAGTGAACTCACCGATGTCCTTCGCAAAGGTCTCCTGCTGGGAGTAGCTCTTGGCATCGTCGTGTTCCGTTTCCACCGGCCGGTCATCCTCACCGCGGGCAGCAGCCCGCACCTCGCGCCAACCGCTGCCGAACGCCGCCTGCAGTTCGCTTTCCGACCGCGCCAGCAAATCACTCACCAAAACAATCCCGCGCTCCTTCAGGACAGCCTCCGATTTGCCGCCGATCCCGGGCAGTCGCCCGACCCCCAGCGGGGCCATGAACGCCGCCTCGGTGCCCGGTGGAACCACCACGAAGCCCCGGGGCTTGCGCAGCTTTGAGGCGATCTGCGCCACCAACTTGTTCGTCGCCAATCCAAACGAAACGGTGATCTGCAACTCCTCCCAGATCCTGCGCTGCAGGCCACGGGCCGCCTGTTCGATCTCCTCCACCGACTTGAACCCACAGGGCCCCACATCGAGATAACCCTCGTCGATGGAGTTGCGTTGAAGGAACGGGGTCAGCTGCTCGCAAAGGTCAAACATTCGCCGGGAGACCTCCCCGTAGGCGCCCGCGGTGTGCGCCACCAGAATCAGATCCGGACAAACCCGCAGCGCCCGGGTCGTCGGCATCGGCGTGTACACCCCGCAGGCCCGGGCCTCATAGCTCGCCGAGGAAATGATCCCGCGCTCGCGTCCACCCACCGCCACCTTTTTCCCGCGCAGCGACGGATCGCGCGCCTGCTCCACCGCCACAAAGAAGGCGTCGGCATCAAGGTGCAAAATGGTCGGCAGCAGGCGGGTCACGCCCTCAAGTCTTACCCGCCTCCACCCGCAGGCAAGCCAAGGACCACCCCTGCACGCTCCGGAGGACGCCCACACCCAGACACCACCCCTTAACCTTTGACCCGAATGGAAGATTCTGCCTTCCCTGTATCCATCATGAGTCGCTCCCTGAAAATGTGGATCACGATCCTGTTTCTCAGCATGATCGCCATCAATCTCCCCGAGTTTATCACAGCCTTTCGGCATGGACCTGATTGGGACTTCTTTTTTGTCGGCAAACTCATTTCTGCGTTTCTCGGCCTGGGTGTGATCTCTTACCTCTGGACCAGCCGGAAGCTGAAGCGGGTTTCACCGCCATCAGAACCCATCGCCGCCCCGCACGGATGAACAATCCCAAGCAACGGGAACACGACTTTTTCGGTAAATTCATCCACACCCGCGCCCAAGGCGTTGTCCTCCTCTGGCGGGATTGATTTTCGTCCAGTCTTGCACAGGTTGCACGAGGACGCTGCCCGAATTCATTTTGGCCATGAAATCCCCCACCCAAAGCCTCGTCATCATCTTGCTCGC
>JBGTGS010000075.1:0-7157 GCA_041746615.1 Opitutaceae bacterium
GCCGCTCCTACAACAATCAAAACCAAGCTCTCTTCGGGGTATCGGTCCCGTCGGAACGCATATGGAGCACTGCGTTCCACCCGATCACCACTCAGAAGTCGAACTGGTCGATGTTGTCCTTGTTAAACACGAAGGGTTCTCCGAGGAGGATGTTGTCTCCCTGGATCTCGAAGCTGCCGAAGGCACCGGCATTGAAGGTGGTGTCGCCGGGCTTGAGGGTGCCCCGGGCGAGCGCGACCGCGGCCTGCACGGTCAACGCGCCGAGATCCTCGGTCTTCCAGAGGATGACGCTGTCGGTCACACCCTCGTGCACATAGCGCCGGTTCTCGCTCGGCAGGCCTAGGCCGATGACCTTGACTTGGCCGACCTTGCCCGCCTGCTTCACTGCCTCGGCCGCACCGGGGACAGCCGGTGAGCAGATGTTCATGATCAGCTTGAGATTTGGATGAGCGCTCATCAGCGCGGTGGCCTCGGCCTGGGCCTTGTCCTTGAGATCATCGCAGGGACGCAGGGCCACCATGTTCATGTTGGGATAATTGGCCACGCGACGCTCCTCAATGTGCTTCTGCCACTCATTCATGTTGGCGGCGGTCAGGCTGGCCGTGATGATGGCAAAATCGCCGGAACCGCCGGTCAGGCGCGCGGCTTCGTCCATCAAGCGGTATCCAATGCCCTGGGGCGTGGCCTGGTTGACGAAGAAGGTCCGGGCATCGGGGGCGGCGTCCGAGTCATAGGTGATGACCTTGATGCCGCGGGCCTGTGCGCGGCGCAGGGCGGTGGAAATGCCATCGCGGTTCTCGCAGGCGGCCGCAATCACGTCCACGCCCAGTGTGATCCAGTTCTCGATGATCTCATTCTGGCGCGCCGGATCCGGATCGGTGGGGCCGTCAAAGATGAGGTCCACCCCGAGTTCATCGGCCATGCGCTGGGCCCCCTCGCGCACCGAGATGAAATAGGCGTTGCCCTTGGACTTGGGCAGGAGGGCGATGGTCAGTTTTCTTTCACCGGTCTCGGAAGGATCGGAGGCTTTGCTGCACCCCGCGAGCACGATGCCTGCCGCGAGGAGAAGGAGGATGGCGATTTTTTTCATGGCGATGACGATGGGGGTTGAGGGGCAGGGCTGGCGCGGGCTTTTCGCCGCTGACGCCACAAGGAAAGTTTGGCGGTGACCGTGTTCATCGACAATGCGATCAACAACAGCGCGCCTGTCAACAGACCGGCCACCTCCCGCGGCTGGCGGGCGTGCACCAGGCCGTTGTTCAGGACGGCGATGGCGGCAACGCCGAGCAGGGTGCCATGAATCGAACCGATGCCGCCAAAAATGCTCGTGCCACCCAGCACCACCGCAGTGATGGCCAGAAGTTCGTAGCCGGTGCCGGCATCCGCCCGCGCCTGGCCGAGACGGGCGGTATAAATGATGGAAGCCAGCCCGACGATGGCACCGGCCAGCACATAGGCCAGGGCGAGCCGGCGGGTCACCGGGATGCCTGCGTAGGCCGCTCCCTCGGGTGCATATCCGATCACCCGGAAGGACCGCCCATAAGTCGTGCGGTGCACGAACAACCACATGGCCACGGCCACGAGGATGAAGATCGGGGCCTGCGCCGGCATCCCCATCCAGCGTTCCTGTCCAAGAAAAAGGAAGGAGGACGGGAAATTGGTGAAGGTATCAACCCCATGCGTGACGGCCTCGGCGATGCCGCGGAAGAGAGAGTAGGTGCCAAGGGTGACAATCAGCGGCGGCAGCCGAAGCCAGGTGATGAGGGTGGCGTTGAGTCCTCCGGCGAGTGCGCCGAGCAGGACAGTGCAGCCGGCTGCAACCGGGATGGGCACACCGGCATCACGCCAGAGTTTGCCGAACACGATGGCGCAGAGCCCGAGCAGGGAGCCCACGGAGAGATCGATGCCGCCGGACAGGATGATCGGGGTGAGCGCGAGGGCCAGCAGGCCGATCTCCACCGAGTGGCGCAGGATGTCGAAGGTGTTGTCGATGCTGCCGAAGCGGGCGCCGACGGAATTGAAGTAGAACCACTCCATGCCGAGAAGCAGGAAGAGCACGGCCTCATGGCTCCACGGAACCCGACGGGTCTTGGGCAGGGGTGCGGGTGCGGGTGACGACATGGTTCAGGCTCCGGTTTTGCGGGTCCGCAGACCGTCGGCAATCACGGCGAGAAGGATGATGGTGCCCTGGATGGCCTTTTCCCAGTAGGCCTCGATGCGCAGGTGCGTGAGAGCGGGCGAGACGGTGGCGAGCAGCAGCAGGCCGGCGAAGACTCCCCAGAGATTGCCGCGTCCGCCCGAGATGGCCACACCACCCACGACCACGGCGGCGATGGCCTTGAGTTCGAGCCCGGTGCCCATCTTCGGATCGACCTGCGGGGATTGCACCAGGTTGAGCATCGCCGCCAGCCCGGCAAGCCCACCCAGCAGCGCAAAAGTGGCAAAGGTGACCCAATGGGGACGCAGTCCGGCGAGACGCGCCGCCTCGGCATCGGCCCCCACCGCATAGATGAAGCGGCCGGCCGCCATCCGACGCATGGCCAGTGCAATCACCACCAGAATCACCAGAGAGGTTGCCACCAGCGACCACTGGCCGGCGACCTGGCCCAGCCCGAACCACTGCAGCCCGTCCGGTAGGTTGACGAACTCCCCCTGCCGCAGCCAGCGGAGGCCCTCGCGCCAGGTCACCATGGTGGCGAGGGTGACCACAATCGATGGCAACCCGAGACCGGCGACCAGCAGACCGTTGATCGAGCCCATGAGCACACCGCAACCGATGGAGGCCAGCAACACCACCGGAGTCGGCCAGCCCATGGATGCCAGCACTCCGGCGCAAACCGCGCAGACCGCGAATTGCGAGCCGACGGAAATATCGATCTGCCGCCCAATGATGACCAAGGCCATGCCGCAGGCGATCACGAGCGTCGGTGCCTCGCGGGTGACCAGCGAGAGCAGCGGCTGGGGTTGATAAAACGAGGGCGCCAGCACCGCCAACCCTCCCAGCACCGCGAGCAAGGCGAAGGCCACGGAAAATTCGCGCGAGTAACGGACGAGCCCCCCGGCGATGCCGGCAACAGGAGTGTCCGCCTTCATGCCGCGCCCTTCTCCGCCTGTCCGAGGGCGGCGGCCATCACGGTGGAGGCGGAGGACTTGCCCGGCAGGACGGCCGTGAGGCGGCCGCCCCGCATGACGCCAATTCGGTCGCTCATCCCCAGCACCTCCGGCAAATCGCTGGAGATCAAAATGACAGCGAGACCCTTCTTCGCCAGACCGCGCACAATGCGGTGAATCTCACTCTTGGCCCCGACATCCACGCCCTGGGTGGGCTCATCCATGATGAGCACGCTGGGTTTGGTGGCCAGCCACCGCGCCAGTGAAACCTTTTGCTGGTTGCCTCCGGAAAGACTGCCGGCAGGTGCCTCGGGCCCCCAGGCTTTCACCGCAAGGTCCCGGATATAATCGAGTGTGAGCCGGCGCTCCGCGCCAAAGCGCAGCCAGGAACCGGGAAACAGAATCCGATGCACGGCCATGGTCATGTTCTGGGCGATGGGCATCTCCAGCACGACCCCGTGGCGCCGCCGGTCCTCCGGCACATAGGCAATCCCGCGGGCCACCGCATCGCGGGGCGAATGGACGGTGACGACGGCGTCCCTTAACCTGATCTCACCGGCATCGGCCGGCGTAAGGCCAAAGAGGATACGCGCAAGCTCGGTACGACCGGCCCCGACCAGTCCCGCGAGGCCAAAAACCTCGCCCGCGCGAACGTCAAAGGAAACCCCCTTGACCCCCGAGGCGGCGCAACCGACTTCGCGCAATGAGAGCACCACCTCACCGGGTTCGGATTCAGACGGAGGATAAATCTGGGCGACCTCACGCCCGACCATCATCTGGATCAACGCGGACTCATTGATCTCATCGACGGGATTCGTGCCGACGCTCTCGCCGTCGCGCAGCACGGTCACGCGGTCCGCCAGTGAAAAGATCTCATCCAAGCGATGGGAGATGTAGATGACCCCCACCCCGCTGTCGCGCAGGTCGCTCACCACGGCAAAGAGCAGGTGCTGCTCCTTCTGCGTGAGCGATGCCGTGGGTTCGTCCATGATGACAATGCGTGCCCCGGCCCCGAGGGCGCATGCAATCTCGACCAGCTGTTGCTCGGGCATGGATAGCCGGCAGACTTCGGTTTCCGGGGAAATGTCTGCCCCGATGCGCGTGAGCAGGCCCGCGGCCCGCTCGCGACGGGCCGGCCAGTCGACCTTGCGGAAACCGCTCGCAGGTTCGAGGCGGAGGGCGATGTTTTCCGCCACGGTAAGCGCAGGGAAAAGTGCGGGCTGCTGGTAGATGCAGGCCACGCCGAGCCGGCGCGCGGCGTCGGGGGATAGTCCACTGACGGTCTCACCGGCGATGACAATGGTGCCGTCATCCGGTGCGTGTGCGCCGGTGATGACCTTGATGAGCGTGCTCTTGCCGGCCCCGTTTTCCCCAAGCAACGCATGCACCTCGCCCGCCCGCAGGTCGAAATCGACCCCTCGCAGGGCCTTCACGTCCAGGTAGGACTTGGTGATATTCCTTAACTCGAGCAAATGGGGTGGCATTGCAGAGCCTGAAAGGGCTGACAGCCCCATCGGAGCCGGGCAAGCCACAATCAGCCCCGAAGGGGGAAATCCCGAACCCCGTTGGGGAAATCCCAAATCCCAAACGTCCAGATCCCAAAGAAATTCCAGCCAGTGAAATCCAAAAAAGTCGGAACGACGCTGATTGGGATTTGGATATTATTTGGGATTTGGGATTTCGGCGGAGCCGCTCCGATATCCCACTCCATGCACGGTTATGATTGCGGTGGGCGATTCCGGGTCCGCCTCGATCTTTTTGCGCAGCTGGGCAACGTGCTGGTCGAGCGTGCGGGTGGTTCCGAAGTAATCCACACCCCAGACGGCGTTGAGCAGCGCGTCCCGGGTCATGACCTCGCCCGGCCGGGCCGCCAGAACCTCGGCCAATTTCAATTCCCTGGCGGTGAGCGTGACGGAAGTGCGACCTGCCCGGGTGGCCGTGAACTTGCGGCGGTCGATCTCGGCCGCTCCGAGGTGAAAGACTGCGGGGAGATGCGGCTCGTTCGTTCCAGCATCGGTGGTGAGCCGGCCACGCCGCAGCAGGGCCTCAATCCGCGCCAGCAGTTCCTGCACGCCAAAGGGCTTTGTCAGATAATCATCTGCGCCCAGCCGGAGGCCGACGACCTTGTCGATCTCCTCGCCCTTGGCTGTCAGCATCATCACGGGGAGGCGCAGGCCTTTCGCGCGCAACTCACGGCAGACATCATAGCCGCTTTGCTTGGGCATCATCACATCAAGAATCACCAGGTCGAACTTGGTCTGGGCCGCGAGCTTGAGGGCTTGGGCCCCATCGGAGGCCGCCGTGACTGCATAGCCCTCACTTTCAAGCGTGGCAATGAGACCGAGCCGGATGTTGGCGTCGTCTTCGGCGATGAGGATGCGGGCGTTCATGGGAGTGCGAGGATGAAGATGGAACCACCACCGGGGCGTGGTGCATAACGAAGGTCTCCGCCGAGTCCTCGGGCAAGCTGTCGGGCGATGCCCAGCCCGAGACCGGCACCTGACTGCTCGGCGGTAAGGGCGTCGTCAACCCGGTGGAATTTTTCGAAGATTCGATCCCGGTGCGCCGCGGGCACACCCGGACCGCGGTCAAGCACGCGCACCTCCACTCCCCCACCCGGGCCTGGAGCCGCCTCCACGGCGACCTCCCCGCCCGCAGCGGCATACTTGCAGGCGTTGTCGATGAGGTTGAGGACGATCTGCTCCAAGGCATCGCGATCGGTCGTGACGGGCAGAGGGTCGCCACGCACGTCTCGGATCAGGCGCAACCCACCCTCCTCGATACGGGGCGCATGGACATCCAACAGCGCGCCCAGCGTTGCCACGAGTTCGAGCGGTTCCGGGCGGTACTGTTTTTTCCCCTGCTCCAGCCGGCTGAAGTCGAGGACGTTGCCGACGAGCCGGGCGAGGCGCTGGGTTTCGCGGCCGATGGTCCGCAGGTACTCCCCGCGCTTCTCGGGCTCGCGAACGCGATCCTCGGCCAGCAGTTCGGAGTACAGGCGGATGGTGGTGAGCGGGGTCTTGAATTCGTGGGAGACGTTGGCAACGAACGATGTCTTCTGCGCGGCTTCGGCCTCGCTGCTGCGCGCCTGCCAAAGCAGGAGCGAGCCGCCGGCGAGGATCGCGGCCACAAAAATCCCGACCATCAGGACCGCGATCATGAACCAGCCAGTTCCACCGGAGGTATGTGCATATGAACTAGCGCCCCACCCGGCAATCTCCCACCCGGGGAGGACCGATGAAATCTCCAGTCGCGCGAGAGGCTCGGCGTCATCCCGAAATCTCATGGCTCCGACCTCGTGCCGAACATAGGTCTCCCCGTGGACAAGTCGAAGCTCATAGCGCTCTCCTTCCCCGGGCTGAACGGGCAACACCTGGGCCAGACTGGAAACAAGTTCATCGATATCCAACTCCACCCCGCGAACATTACCCGAACCGTTGGGCTGCAACCAGCCGAGCAGATAAAAACGGTTGTCCACTCTCGCGGGGAGCCAGCCGCTGCGATCAGCCAGCGCAGGACCTGCCTCCATCCGGCTGCGTCCAGCGAGGGTGCTGTCGGTGGTCGTCGCAGCATCGGCATAGTCAGCCTCGGCCAGCGCCTGCATCGACGGCGCAGCCTGGCGCACTTTTTCACGAGCCTCCTGAAACTGGACAAAGTTGCGGTTGGCTCGCTCCTGCGCCGGCGAAAACGTCGGGGCTGCCGATGGCGCGGCGATTTCGGGCGTGTCCGGGTTCCAAGGCAGCACATTGCCCAATAGTTGCGGGAAATCACGGAGGAATCGCCGGGTGGTTGCGCTGGCGGAACCATTAGCCACCGGGCGCAGGAGAAGGCCATCCGACCGGACAAGGAATGCTGTTCTGACAAAGGGATTCCCGTTCTCCAATCCGGCGAGTGCCACGTCGAGTCCGGACTCCGGCAGGGCGCGAAGGGTGGTCAGCACACCTTCCTGGACCTCAGCGGTAAGCAAAGCGGCGTTCTCCACGGCGATCTGCACCCGGTCCTCAACCGCTGCGCGGCGGACGGCATCCGCGGCCAGCGCGCCCTCC
>JBGTGS010000076.1:0-6595 GCA_041746615.1 Opitutaceae bacterium
CACCAGCCTCGCCGGCGGCGGGGTGCACGGCAACTGCGATGCCTACGCCTCGTTCACCCATCAGGAGCAGGACGGCTTCCGCCGCCATGCCCGGCAGAGCAACCAGCGGCTTTTCTCGAACGCCGGCCTGCGCCTCTCGCCCCGAGCAGAGACCCGTTTGTATGTCACAGGTGTCATCACCGACTCCGAACTTCCCGGCAGTCTGACCATGGCCCAACTCCGGGACGATCCGCGTCAGGCGAATGCCGGCAACATCGCCCTGGACCAAAAGAGAGACTTCGAGCTGTTGCGCGTAGCCAGCAAAACCCTGGTGCAAACCGGCACGACGTCGTGGAACCTCACCGCCGCGTGGACCTGGAAGGATCTTGATCATCCGATTTTTCAGGTGATCGACCAGCGTTCCAACGACCTGCTACTCGGCGCTGTCGCCACTCACCATGGCGAGGTTGCCGGACAGGATCATCGCCTCCGCACCGGCGTCCTGTTCAATCGCGGGGTCACGGACGCGGCCAACTTTGCCAACATCGGCGGAACCCGGGGCGCACGCCTTTCCGCCGCCACCCAGACTGCGACCAACCTTGAGGCCTTCGCCGAGGATCAGATCGCGCTCGTGCGCGGGTTCACGCTCGTGCTTGGCGCCAGCGCCGCCTCCAACCGCCGCGAGAATGAACAGATCCAGGGCGCCACTCCGGACTACGACCTGACCTACGATCGCATCATGCCGAAGCTTGGCCTGCGCTGGGACGGACCTGAGGTGCAGGTTTACGCCAACGTCTCCGGCAGCTACGAGCCGCCGTCCTTCAGCGAGACGCTCACACTCAACACCGCCCGGTTCGCCCAGACCGCGACCACCTGGGAACTCGGAAGTCGCGGCGCTCGCGGGCCCGTCCGCTGGGACGCTTCCATCTATCACGCCGACCTGCGCCACGAGCTGCTGACCATCGACCACGACAACAACCCCGCGACACCTGCCGCGACGGTCAACGCAGACCGCACCACGCATGCCGGCATCGAGTTCGCCGTCGAGATCGACCTCCTTGGATCGGCGTGGAACGCGCCGGAAGTTCCGACCCGCCGGCTGGTGCTGCGCGCCGCGTGGACTCATGGCCGATTCCGTTTTGATCAAGATCCTCGCTATGGGAACAACCGGCTCGCGGGCCTTCCCCCGCACGTGATCCGCGGCGAGTTGACCTGGGAAACCGCCGGTGGCTGGTATGCCGGACCGACCTTCGAGTGGGTGCCGGAAAAGACCTTCATCGACTTCCGCAACACCTACGCGGCCGACGCCCATGCCCTCGCCGGCTTTCGCCTCGGCCGACGGGTCGCGCAGGGCCTGTCCTGGTTCGCCGAGGTGCGCAACGCCTTCAACAAGCGATACGCCGCCACCACCGGCGTGATCGAAAACGCCAACGGCGCCGACCAGACGCAGTTCCTCCCCGGCGACGGGCGTGGCTTCTTCGGTGGCATCGAACACCACTGGTGATCCGGCCCTTCCCATCGCCATGAGCACACCGGCGGATTCCTCCCCTGCTCCAGCCCCCCAGGGCGCGCTTTACCGCGCCGTGTGGCGCTGGCATTTCTTCGCCGGTGTGCTCGTGGCACCCTTCGCCCTATTTCTCGCCGTCACCGGAGCGACCTACGTCTGGAAGCCCCAGTACGAGGAGTGGCGCTATCGGGCTCTGGTCACGGTCCCCCCGACCGACACCGCGATACCTGTCGAGGAACAGTTCGCCGCCGCACTCTCTCGGCATCCCGGCGCACAGCCGGTGACCTTCACGCCTGCGTTCTCCGCCGGACGGAGCAGCGAGCTGATCGTGCGCGTCATTTCGCCTGATGCTCCCGCCAACCTGCCTGCGTGGCAGGGCGAACGCACCAGCGTCTTCGTCGATCCGCACACCGGAGCCGTCACCGGCGAAGTGGTGGAGACGGAACGCCTCATGCATACGGTCATGAAACTGCACAGCGAACTCCTCTCGGGGAAACGGGGCAGTTTTCTCATCGAACTCGCGGCCAGCTGGATGTTCGTGCTGCTGCTCACCGGTTTCTACCTGTGGTGGCCGCGTCCGTTTCAGTTGCGCGGATTTCTCTGGCCGCGATTTGACGAAGGACGTCGCACCCTGTTGAGGGATCTTCATGCGGTGCCTGCGGTGTGGTGCTCGGCGGCCGCACTCTTCCTGCTTGCGAGCGGCCTCCCGTGGACGGAGTACGGTGGGCGCTGGTTCCGCACGGTTTCTGCAGCCATCGGAGAGGGCTCACCGCGGGAGTCCAATGCCGGGGCTCACCGTTCCGAGCTGGTCGGCTGGTCACCGCCCCTTCGGGTCGGCCTGGCGCCGGAGATCGATGCACTGGCCTCCGCCATGCACGACCATGGCGGCTCATCCGCACCGCCCGCCGACGTCCTGCCGCCCGGCATGGAGTTGCCTGCGCGCATCAGCCTCGACCAAGTGATGGCGATCGCCGATGCCCATGGCGTGCCCCGCCCGTACAGCCTGGCGCTTCCCGTGGGGCCAACCGGGGTGTTGAGCGTGATGACGGACCGCACCCGGGTTTTTGGACGCGTGCAGTTGCATCTCGACCAGTACACAGGGCGGATCCTCGCCGATGTACGCTACGGAGATTATGGCCTGATGGGGAAATTCTTTCTCGTGGGCATGATCGGGCATGAAGGCCAGCTCTTCGGTCTGGCCAACCAGATCCTGAGCACCCTCGCGGCCGGAGGCGTCTTCCTGATGGCGGCCAGCGGATTGTTCCTCTGGTGGCAGCGGCGACCGCCGGGAGCGATTGCCGCACCGCCGAAGGGATCCTCACTGCCGCGGCCGGTCGTCCTCGGGGTGCTCATACTCGCCTGCTTCCTGCCCTTGCTCGCCGCCACCCTGGTGGGTTTGCTCGCCGCCGATCGCCTCCTGATTCTGGCCCGGGGGGGTCGCAGGGCGCACACCCCACCTTGATTCTTTCACCCGCTTAAACCATATTGACGATCCGCTTCCCATGAAACTTCGACTCGCCATTTTGCTTTTGGCCACCGGCGTCGCCGCCTTCGCCGCGACGCCCAAGAACTGCGGCTGTGAATGCTGCGTCGGCAAGGACACCTGCTGCTGTGTTTCCGACGATGCTGAACCTGCCGCCCAAGGCCCCCGCCATCCTCTCAAAGGCATCGTAATGGACATCGTCCCCGAACAGCACGCCCTGCTCGTGAAACATGAGGAGATCCCCGGCTTCATGCGGGCCATGACCATGATGCTCAAGGTTGGTCCCGCCGCCCTCCGGGATGCGCAGAAGGGCCAGGCCATCACCGGACAAATCACCCGTCGGGGCAATAGCTGGTGGCTTGAGGAAGTTGTGCTGGCCACCCCCTGAACTGACCCAAACCGGGATACATTCCCGGGCCACCACCCCGCCAATTCCGGGGGGCTTGACGACTTTGATAAGGTACATTGCCTTCTCAAGCAGTCATGCAATTCGACTCCTCCAAACGCCACTCCCTTCCCGCCACACCGTGGCGGGCGCTGGTGTTCGTATTGGTGGGGCTGGTACTCGGGCTGTCGTTTGCCAGTGTCTCTCCCGAGACGCATGCGCTGATCCATGCCGGCACGTCGCATGCCTCCTGTGATCATGCCGATGCACCGGCGGCACCGGCGCATGATGAGGATCATCTTTGCGCCGTGGTGCTCTTCGCCCAAGGCGTCGAGCTCCCGGTCACGGACCAGGCTTCGCCCGCGCACGCCGCCTGGCAGGAAGCGACACCGCTTCCGTTTGAGGAACTTCTACTGCTGGCCCCCCGTTACCTCCGGCATCCGGAGCGGGGTCCGCCGCTGGCCTGACCGCAGTGTCCGATCAAGGAGCGCGCGTGGCGCGCCCCTGTTCAACGGACCGGTGCCTATGCGCCGGGATCCATCATGGGCGTTACCTGCGCCCGCAGACATTTCGTCAGACCATCATCATGCACCCTTTCCGATTATTCCTGTTATCGACCACCACCGCCACTGCGCTCCTCGCGCAAGGCACGCCTCCCCCGGCCGGCGAAGAGCCGGTACCGCTGGAGAATTTCATCGTCACCGCCCACCCTTATGGCCGCAACCAGGCCGAAATTGCCCAGCCGACCAATGTGTTGTCGGGCACCCAGCTCTCACTGAAGCAGGCCTCCTCGCTGGGAGAGCTGCTCTCCGGCGAAGTCGGGGTCAGTTCAACCTGGTTCGGCCCCGGTGCCAGCCGGCCCATCATCCGCGGGCTCGGCGGCGACCGCATCCGCATCCTTGAAAACAGCACCGGGACCATCGATGCCTCGGTCATCAGCCCCGACCACGCCGTGTCCATCGATCCGCTGCTGATCGAGCGGGTCGAGGTCGTGCGTGGCCCGGCCTCCCTCCTGCATGGCAGCACCGCCGTCGGTGGCGTGGTCAATGTCATCACCCACCGCATCCACACCTCCCCACCCGCCGACCCGGTCAACGGACGGGTTGAAACCCGCTACAATTCCGTCAACGACGAAACAGCCGCCGGTGTCGTCCTTGAAGGTGGAGCCGGCCTCCTCGCCTGGCACCTCGACGCCTATCGCCGTGAGACCGGCGATGTCCGCATTCCCGGCTTCGCCCAAAGCGCCCGCCTGCGTCATGAGGACGACCATGACGATGATCATGAAGACCACGATCATGACGAGGAGCCGGCCTTCGGCCGCATTCCGAACACCGGCCTGACCGCCGACGGGGCTGCCTTCGGCCTGTCTCTGGTCGGCCGCTCAGGCTACATCGGATTCTCGTTCAGCGGACACAACACGTTCTACGGCATACCCGCCGGCGCCCACGTTCATCATGACGGCGAGCACGGCCATCATGACGACCACGATGATCATCACGACGAAGACCATCACGAAGATCATGATGACCAGGGTGACGGGCATGGTGATGCCGTGGATATTGATCTCCACCAGCGTCGCTTCGACCTGCAGGGCGAACTCCGCAATCCCTTCGCCGGCTTCACCAGCGCCCGCTTCAAGTTCGGCACCGCCCGGTATCGTCATGTTGAACTCGAGGACGGCGAGTTGGGCACTGTCTTCAGCAACCGGGGTTATGACGGCCGCATCGAGCTGCTACATGCCCCGGTGGGATCCTTCACCGGCGCTTTTGGCGTACAGGCCGGCCACAACCGCCTGAATGCGGTCGGAGCCGAGGCTTTCCTGCCTTCCAATAAAACCACCAACCGGGCGGCCTTTTTGTTCGAGGAAGCGGAGTTTGACTCCCTAATCTGGCAGTTCGGCGCCCGCATCGAAGATCAGGACATCGCTCTGCGCGACGGCTCCGGCGTGCGTCGGGATGACCGGGGCACCAGTCTGTCCACCGCACTGGTCTGGAAGCTCGGCGACGGCTGGACGCTCGGATCCTCACTCGCCCGCACCCAGCGCGCTCCCAATGCGCAGGAACTATTCTCGGAGGGTCCGCACATCGGCACCAATGCCTTCGAGATCGGCGACCCCACCCTGCGCAAGGAAAACTCCGCGGCGATTGACGTCACCCTCCGGAAGCGCACCGGCACCGTCACCGGTGCCGTCACCCTGTTTCAGAACCGCTTCGACGGTTACATCTACGAACAGGCCACCGGCCGGGGCGTACATGTGGAGGAGGACGGGGATTATCACTTCCACGGCACCTACGATCCGGAGAGCGGTGACCTGCCGGAATACCGTTACATTCAGCGCGATGCCCGCTTCCACGGGGCCGAACTGGAGGCGATCTTCCATCTGCACGAAAGCGACAGCCATCATTTAGACCTGCACGTCGCCGCCGACCTGGTGCGTGGCCGCAGCACCGAAGACCGCACCGACCTGCCCCGGATCACCCCGCGACGCCTGCGGGCGGGAATCCTGTGGATCGGCAACGGGCTCAGCCTCGGAGCAGACATTGAGAAGGTGGAATCCCAGCGTCGCGTTGCGCTCCTGGAGACGCCAACGGATGGCTACACCCTGGTGAGTGCCCACGCCGGCTACCGCTTCGCCTTCGGCCGGGCCACGTGCGATATCTTCGTGCGCGGCACCAACCTCGGCAACCGGGAGGCCCGCCCGCACACCTCCTTCCTCAAGGAGGTCGCCCCCCTCCCCGGCCGCAACGTCACCGCCGGGGTGCGCCTGAGCTTCTGACTCCGTTCTTGCCAAACCCCTCCAGTCGCAGTTTGTTCCCTGCTCACACATGACCTCCTTCGTCCCCAGCGCCCGCGCCATGATCATCGGCATGATGATTATCATTCGCCTCCGGCCCGGGCGTGGACACGTCGCGTGAACGCATAAGCACACACAGCGATTTTCCATTGAAGCCCCGGGCCGCAAGCCCGGGGCTTTTTGTTTTTCCACTCATGAAACCCACGACCATCACCCTCGAATCCGTCCGGCAGGCGCACACGCGCATCGCCGGCGGCCTGCGCCCGACCCCATGCGCGGTCTCCGAACCGCTCAGCGCTCTCGCCGGGATGATGATCATTGCCAAGCACGACCATCTCCAGGCCACCGGCAGCTTCAAGGAGCGTGGCGCGCGCAACGCGCTTCTGAGCCTCACGAGCGCCCAGTGCACCCGCGGAGTAGTGGCCGCCTCCGCCGGCAACCATGCGC
>JBGTGS010000077.1:0-11270 GCA_041746615.1 Opitutaceae bacterium
GCTGGGCGTGGCGGTCGGCGCCTGGTTGCTGCGCCGCCATCTGCGTCCAGTCGCCGGCAGCACCGGGGCCGAGCTTCCGGCCGCCTATCAGGGCTCGCTTTTTTTCACCCTGGCCGTGGCCGGCTGGGTGCTGGGGGGCAGCAATCGCTGGCTGACCACGGTGTTCTATGGCACCGAGGTCACTGGATACTTCTCCCTGGCCTCCAACATCGCCGTCATCCTCCCCTCCATGCTCGGCACCATGCTCATGCAATATCTGCAACCCGCCTGGTTTGCCGCCGGCCACACCACTGCCGGCGAGCGCCGGCAGTTGGCGGATCGCGTGGACCGGGCCGCCGCAGGCTACACCGGACTCGCACTCGCTCTGGCGGTCATCCTGCATTTTGCCATGCCGCTGTTTGTGGGCCCGCTCGTCAGCGTCACTTACCTCGCGGCTTTGGACTGGGTGCTCGGCGCAGGCTGCTTCACCGTGGCGGTGACCACCGGCCGCTTCTACAGTTCGCTGTTGTTCGCCGTCCAACGTGAGACCGCCTGCCGCCGTGTGGAACTGCTGGCCACCGGCTGCTACCTGCTGGGCGGCCTCGCCGGGGCAGCCGCGGGCGCGGATTGGTTTCAGCACTGGCTGGTCATGAGCCCGCTCGTGCCCTGGCTGGTCAACCGCCCGCTGGCCCGCCGGTTCATCCTCCCAGCGGCCTGAGACCGTGCGTGCGCACCGGACCCGTTAAAAACATCCGCAGCAAAATCGGGGCCTGCCGGGGTGCCGACCGCAGCGCCTTGGCCAGCACACGACCGGCCCGCAGCATAACTGGCACGCTCCGCCTAACGACCACACACCGCCGGGCGAGAAACACTGCCAGCAAGGGGAAGCCCTCGTCGAGCGCCAGTCGGGCGAAGTGAGCATAGGTCACCAACGGTGGGGGGGGCTGGCCACTCACGTTGCTCAGTGAAGCCGTCAAGGATTCGAAGTCTTCCTCCCGGCCGGCGCGCCGGCGCGCCGTGAGGAGTCGGATCACACATGCGTTCAAAACCATCATGGGATATTCGCTCACTGTCACCTGCCCGGGATGGATCCGGTAATGCAGAAGCACCTCGGGCAGCGTCCGGCAGGGGTGTGCCTCGATCACGCGGGTAAAGAAATCATAATCGGACGAGACCTCGAACCAGTCACGCATCGGGAATTGATCGAACACCTCGCGGCGGCCGGCCACCGTCGGGTTGGTCACCGGCAGGGAATAGGCCGTGTAAACCCGCTGCTCGTCCTCGGTGGACAGTGTGAACTGGGGGCGGAGCACGGTCCCCGCCTCGTCGATGGCCAGCGCATGGGTCGTCAACAGGCCCAGCCGCGGCTCAGCCCGGAGCACGGCGAGTTGTTTTTCCAAGCGGGTCGGCAGCGCGATGTCATCGGAATCCATGAGCGCGATGAATTCGCCCCGTGCCGCGCCGCGGGACATTTTCTGCGCAGGGGCCTCCCTGAGGTTCGTGGTGTTGCTGATCAGCCGCACGCGAGGGTCACGGCCCAGCTCCCCCAGCGAGTCGAGACCGGTGCCGGTGCCGTTGTCCACCAGGATGAGCTCAAGGTCGCGCAAGGTCTGGCCCAGGATGCTCGCCACGGCCGGCCGTAAGAAGGGTGTGACACGATGAAATGTCATGAGAACCGAAACGGCAGGCATGGCCGGGAAGTCTGGGCGCGCGCAACATCATGGCAAGACTGCGCCGGAGAGGGAGAAAGGCTGAAGGACTGAAAGGCTGAAAGACTGAATTCCGGGCAGTGTGCCGATACGTAGGTTGCGGGTTTACCTGCCACTGTCGGGCTTGCACGCAACGTGGCGCGCAACCACGCCAGCAACGGAAAAGTGGCGGAAAACTTTCGAAAATGCCTCGGGCATTTTCATTTTAGCAGCCTGTCAACAGGGCCCCCGCGCATGCGTCATCATCGCCCGACAACTGAGGGTATTGAATCCAAGTCCGACAGGCTGCTAGGACATTGCCTTCGTGCGTGGGTCCGGTTGGATGCAGGTCGTGCACGCGCACCTTCGCCAAACCCTGATCCTCGCCGCCGCCAGTGTGCTGGCCATCTGGATGGGGTTCAGCGTGGCGGACGGCAACTATATGCTCCCGGGATTGGCCCTGGCCCTCACCGTGGCCGCAGTCCTGGCCCGCCTGCTGAAACTACCGGCCGACGTGGTCCTTCTGGGCCTCGCCGTGTTTGGCTACATTGTCGGCAACCGTGGTTTCGCCCAGCTGATGCCGAGTCCGACCCTGCCGATTTTGCCCGCCGAAGGGGTCCTCGCGCTCGCCTTGGGTTGGCGCCTGCTGCTGTGCGCCCTCGAACGACGGCTGCCCTTCCGTGGAGATGCCCTCGACTGGGCGGTGCTGGCTTGGGTCGTCGTGGGCGGAATTCGGTTCCTGTTCGATTTTCCGGTGCATGGTTTTCTCGCGCTGCGGGATTTTGCCATGGTGTATTACGCTCTGTTTTACTTCGTCGTCCGCCACATGGTGTGCGAGCCCCGAGCCCGCACCTACCTGATCCGCTGCTTCATCGCCGGCCTGTTGATGCTCCCCGTGATGTTCGGGCTGACGCATGCTTTCCCGGAGTTTTTCAACAGCCAACTCACCTTACGCGGCATCCCGGTCTTCTTCTACAAACCAGATCTGGTTTATACCATCATGGGGGTGGGCTCCGTGCTGCTGTTCTTCGAGGGGCGCAACCGGGCGTGGATGCAGGTGGCGGCCGTGTTGCTCGGCCTGGGCGTTGCAGCCGGTGACAACCGGGCTTCACTCCTTGGCCTGGTGGTCGTGATGACCGGGTTGATGCTGGTCCGGCACTGGCGTTATCCCCTGATGCAAGGGGGGGCGCTGGCCGGCGTGCTGGCCGTGGTGGTCGCAGGGGCCACTCTGGGCGAACATGCCGGGTTGCAACAACGCCTGCACGGAACCTATGACCGGCTTCGTTCGGTGTTCGATCCGCAAGGGGCGCAGGTTTACGAAAGCGAGGAGAGCTATTTCAAGGGCGACAACAACCTCTTCCGCACGGTCTGGTGGCAGGCGGTGATCGGTGAAGCCTTGGAGGGCAACCCGGTCTTCGGACTCGGCTTCGGGTACAACCTGGCCAGCAGCTTTGTGATGCAATATTATCCGGAGTCCTTCGATGATTTCACGGCCCGAAGTCCGCATAATATTTTCCTGACCATCTTCGGCCGCATGGGGCTGGTCGGCCTGGCCACCTGGGTCTGGCTGTGCCTGGTGATGGCCCGGCGCACCTGGTGCAGCCTGCGATCGGATGACGCGAAGGCCGCCTGGGGCCGGTGGAGCTCGCTGTGGGTGCTGCTGACGAGCGCGACCTTCGGGGTGGTGCTGGAGGGCCCGATGGGCGCGGTGATTTTCTGGTGCCTCCTGGGCCTGGCCGCAGGCACACCGACGGAAGACCCCGAGGCCAGCCAGGCTGACGCGCAGGAAACCGCGGCATCCGCAGAGGTGGGGCTGGACGTTCCTTCGTGGCAGGGTGAACTTGAGCCCGCCAATCGCTGATGGGCAGCCTGCTGAAACCTCCATGATTTCCTCTCTTACCAGTTCCCCAGCGGCGTCTCACGCCGCCTTTAGCACCCTGTCGGGGCACTTTCCCACATTGGCGTGGGGCTCCCCTGCTTCACCACTCACTTTCGTCAGCTTGTCCGACAGGGTGCTATGAATCTCCGCGCCCCCATCGAACTCCTCAGCGTCTTCAAGGTGACGACGCGTGAGCGCTGGGACCTGGGTACGCCCCTGGCCATGCTCGGGTTGAGCGCCATCGGGCTGGCCTTCATCTACAGCGCCCAGTTCTCCACCGCAGGCAACGACTGGATCAAGCAGCTGGTCTTCTATATTGCGGGTGCGGGAATCTATGTCGGGGTCTCGCTGATCGATTACCGCTTCTGGATCAGCGTGGTCCACTGGTTCTACCTGGCGGTCATCTTCGCCCTGGTCCTGGTGCTCATCCCCGGGATCGGCGATGCGCGGGGTGGAGCCCAGCGATGGCTGGACATGGGCTATTTCTCCTTCCAGCCCTCGGAACCCGCCAAGGCCGCCATCCTGCTGGTCATCGCCACCCTGTTGATTCGGGCCAAACTCGGGACCGTCACGCAGTCTCTCGGCACACTCGGCAAGTTGGCGCTTGCGGTAGGGTTGCCAATGTTCCTTATCCTCCTTCAGCCCGATTTGAAGTCGGCCATCGTGCTGCCTCCCATGCTGTTTTCCATGCTCTACGTCTCGAAGCTCTCGCCCCGGTTCTTCACGGGTGCCTTGGGAGCCTTCCTGTTCGTCGTTGGCATCGTGACCTGGGACACGGTGCGCTACGTCAACTTCATGAAGGAAAATGAGTTGGATTACACCATAAGCAATCGCGGCCGGTATGAGCCGCATTCCTGGGTGCCGTTCAAGGACTACCAGCGCAACCGGATCCTCACCTTCGCCGCACCGGCGGTCATCGACCCATCCGGAACCCGCGATGCCTGGAACCTCAACCAGTCACTCATATCCGTGGGCAGCGGCGGATTCATGGGCAAAGGCTGGACCCAGGGCACGCAAGCCCAGCTCGGCTACCTGCCGTCCGGCGTGGCGCATAACGATTTTATCTTCTCGGTCATCGCCGAGGAAAAAGGATTTCTGGGAAGCCTCACGGTTCTCGGCCTGTTTGGGATGGTGTTGTTCAACGGCATACGCATTGCGGGCCTCGCCCGTGACCACTTCGGCACCCTGCTCGCCATTGGCGTCACGGTGCTCTTTGCGGTGCATGTGTTTGTGAACATAGCCATGACTATCGGGCTCGTGCCCATCACGGGCATACCGCTTCCCTTTATTAGCTACGGTGGCTCCTTTGTGCTCAGTTGCTGCTTGCTGCAAGGACTGGTTCAGAGCGTCTATCGCTTCCGAAAGGACTTCACGTGAAACTGAAGCCTTTCCGCGATCACGAACGCTCTGCCGGAATTTCCTGCGCCGCAACCGTCGCACCCGGGGGCCCCGTCCCAACCCAGGACAACACCCACCATGAGCGATCAGTCTCCCTCCCCCGGCCACGGCACTCCCGTGGACGACCACCACAAGTATGACGAGGAACTCTCCCATCCTCCGCCCGCCCAGCCGGCCGACATCGTTGATCGCAACGAACTGAAGGCCGAAGCCCGGGAGCGCGCCCAAAAGCGTCCGCTCCTCCAGAAAATTCTCGCCGTGTTCAAGAAGGAAAAAACCTCCTTCCGCGAACTCATCATCAACTCCGAGCCGCTCGAGAAACGCGTCGCGCTCCTCGTCGACGGCACCCTCGAGAAATTCGAGATCGAGCGCGATTCCGACAACCGCATGGTCGGCGGAATCTACAAGGGGAAGATCAAGAACCTCGACCCCGGCCTCAAGGCCGCCTTCGTCGACATCGGCTACTCCAAGAACGCCTTCCTCCACTACTGGGACATGCTCCCCGCCGCCGCCGACTCCTCCGTCGAGGTCGTGCGCGTCAACCGCAAGAAGGGCTCCGCCCCCCGCGGCGCCGAGCCCACCGTCAAGGACATCCCCGGCCTCTACCCGCCCGGCAGCGAGATCGTCATCCAGGTCACCAAGGGCCCCATCGGCACCAAGGGCCCCCGCACCACCACCAACCTCTCCCTCCCCGGCCGCTACCTCGTGCTCATGCCGTACTCCGACCAGTGCGGCATCTCGCGCAAGATCGAGGACAACAAGGAACGCCAGCGCCTCCGCCAGCTGGTCAACGAACTCACCATCCCCGAGGGCATGGGCGTCATCGTCCGCACCGCTGGCGAGGGCCGCAAGGCCCGCTACTTCGTGCGCGACCTCCACATCCTCCTGAAGACCTGGGGCGGCATCCAGCAGCGCATGCAGGCTGAAAAGCCCCCCGCCTGTCTCTATCAGGAGCCCGACATCGTCGAACGCACCGTCCGCGACTTCCTCACCGAGGACGTCGACCGCGTACTCATCGACAACAAGGAAGACCACGAGCGCTGCCTCCAGGCCGTCGGCCAGATCTCCCAGCGCTCCAAGTCCAAGATCGCCCTCTACAAGGATAACATCCCCATCTTCGAGCGCTTCAACATTGAGCGCCAGATCGAGCAGACCTTCCAGCGCAAGGTCGGCCTGCCCTCCGGCGGCGAGATCATCATCGACGAAACCGAGGCCCTCATCGCCATCGACGTCAACACCGGCGCCCACCGCAACCGCGGCGGCGACGAGAAGAACGTCATCTACGCCGTGAACCTCGAGGCAGCGGCCGAGATGGCCCGCCAGATCAAGCTCCGCAACCTCGGCGGTCTGATCATCATGGACTTCATCGACATGAAGGAGCGCCGCCACCGCAACGCGGTGTACGAGAAGATGGTCGAGCTGATGTCGGATGACAAAGCCAAGACCCACATCCTCCCCATCTCGCAGCTCGGCATCATGCAGATGACCCGCCAGCGCCAGCAGGAGTCGCTCTCGTCGAATCTCTACACCGACTGCCCGTATTGCCACGGCCGCGGCATCGTGAAGTCGGCGACGACCATGTCGGTCGAACTCCAGCGCAAGCTCTCCTCCATCGTCCGCCGCCTGGTGGCGCGCAACGACGGCAAGGAGTACGCCCTCCGCGTGCTGGTGCACCCGAGCATCCTCGAACGCCTCCGCAGCGAAGACGCCGACCTCCTCCTGCGCATGGAAAAGATGTACGGCGTGAAACTAGCCTTCCGCGCCGACCTCAACTACCACCTGGAGAACTTCAAGATCATCAACGCAACGACGGGCGAGGAGGAGTATCGCTGAGCCGCACCACGGCTCAATCTTTCCTCTCCCCCTCTTTCTCTTAAATCTTTCTCCCTCCTCCCCAGCGCCGGCCCTCAAGCCGGCGCTTTTTTGTATTCCCGCGGCAAAACCTGCACTCAAGGGGTTGCATACAATGCCCCCGGATACGTAAAAAGCCTCGAGGCAAGCCCCGAGGCATTGCAGAAATTGCAGGAGCGGCTTCACGCCGCGATGACGCGCGCAGCGCGCCTTCGAAATCGCGGCATAAAGCCGCTCCTACACCCAGCCAAGCCACCACCACCCTCCACGATCCACGATCCACTCTCCGCAGCCCCCCTCCCCAGCGCCGGCCCCCCAAGCCGGCGCTTTTTCATAAGTGTAGCCCTCTGCGCCTGAGCGCAGGGAGAAGGCCCGTCTTGACCGTCCCAAGCCATCTGTTTAACTTCTGTGTATGCCCTTCAAGACGATCAGTGTCGATCTCGATGCCTACCGCGTGCTGAAATCCGCCAAGCAGTCCAAGCGCGAGTCGTTTTCCGCTGTGATCAAGCGCACCGTCGAAAGGCCGCCTGCGGCCAATTTCTCCGAGCTCTTGCAGCAACTCCAGGAATTCTCCGGCCAGGGTGTTTTCACCCCCGCGGAGCGAACCGAGCTCCGCCAGCGCCAGCCACTTCGGTCCCGCACTCGAGGCAAACGGCCCGGCCATGCTTCTTGATTCGAGCTATCTGATCGACTTGGAGGAGGAGATTGCAGGACGGAAGGCCGGGCCGGCCGTTGCCTTTGCGCAAGCGCATCGAAAGGCCGCGCCGCGCATCAGTGTCATCACTCTGGGCGAACTGGCCGCCGGAGCGGTTACGGATGGTCGATCCAAAGGGGTCAATAATTAACTATTGACATTTAAATTCCAAGCGGCAGTCATTTGATGATGGCTCGCAAGTTGCGTATGGAGGAGACCGGTGGGATGTACCACGTGTTGAACCGTGGGGAGGGGCCTGAAGGGGTCAATGATTAATGGTTGATGTCGCCCGTTGCGAGCGGGCCGCATCTTACGATCTCTTGGATCGAGGAGGCCCGGAGCCGCGCAGGTGCGCTTCAAGCCCTGCACGAAACTCATCCACCGAGTCCAAGTGGGGAACGATTTTCGATTCCGCGCCCAAGCTCATGGCCAGCAGCCGGAGCCTGGTCGCCAACTCTTCCTTGGTCGCAAGAATCTGTGTTGGTCTCGCACCAAGAACCTCTATCGCCTGGAGCAGCATTGCCGCCGCTTCGAGCGCGATGTCGTCCTTCGGATTGACGAGCTTCATCCCGAAGCACTACAGAACTAGGAGATGAGATGCACCCGACCCGACTGCTGCTGCGATCTGATTGAGCATTCATGAGCGTCCCTAACCACCGCTGCACCACATTCCTGCTCGGCTCCGGAATCTCGATTCCATCTGGCTATCCGTCCACCGCAGAAATAACACGCGAACTTCTCGCGAAGAACTGGCTGTTCGAGCGAGACGAAGCCCGTTCTCCGGTTCCAGTGCTCAGCCAGTCGTTTGGTGGCGTATACCCGCTACGTGTGGAAGCCATCATGGGACTTCTTCGCATCCTGAAGAGCCATGTGGACCAGCATCTCGCTCTCCACGGTAAGGATGCGG
This sequence comes from Opitutaceae bacterium, assembly GCA_041746615.1. Classification (GTDB taxonomy): domain Bacteria; phylum Verrucomicrobiota; class Verrucomicrobiia; order Opitutales; family Opitutaceae; genus CAMAXB01. Next base: position 8,397 of record JBGTGS010000077.1, read on the forward strand.
CGAACTACGAAGACATCTACTACTTAGCCCGCCAGCTTCTCGATGGGCTCCGCGGCGAATACGACAATCCCGGACTCCTGCCTCTGATGTTTGAGTTGCGCACGAAGGCCTCGCTCATGGTGGAGAATCTAAACTCCATCTATCACTTGGATGGCATTGGCCGGAAGAAGGAGAAACTAGGGCTGGAGGGCCTCCTTGATTCAGCTATCCATTTCATCGAAGAGTCTGTCGCTGCGCAACTCGCCCCTCGAGAGAAGATCGTCGGGCTCGGCCTCCTAGATCAGTTTTTGGCGATCGACGCGAATTCACCGCTCCACGTCGCAACCCTCAACCACGATACGCTAGTTGAAACGCATCTGTCTAAGCACCAGATCTCTGACGGGTTCGCAACCTTCTCTCCTGCGGCGGCGAAGTTTGATCCGAAGACCCTGGACGACGGTCGTCCGTTTAGGGTTCGACTGCTTAAGCCGCACGGATCGATCAATTGGTTCCGTTACAAGACGGCTGATAAACTCGAGCTCGATCTCAAAGTCCTGACGAACGATCCGGACCATATCAACGGCCCGGACGGCGAGGACCTGCTTACGCCGCAGCATCGTCTGCTTCTCGCGGGAACGACCAACAAGGAATTGGCCTATGGTTCAGGGATCTTCCTCGAACTCATGTTTCAATTCCACAAGCGGCTCAAGGAAACGAATCTCCTAATCGTTTCCGGCTACGGATTCGCCGACAAGGGCATCAACAACCGCCTATGGGCCTGGCTGGATTCGCGTCCTGAAAACCGCTTGTTGCTGCTTCACAACTTCGACCGCCTCGACGAACTACGCCAGAAGGCCAAACCGTCGTTGTCCTTTAACTGGAATTGCCACAAGAAAACGAAGAAGTTTCTAGTCGTCTACAAATGGATGTGTGACTGTTCAGTCGACGATATAAACCGTGAACTCCGAATTGCATCCCGCTAACTTTGTAAGTCGTCCTGCCCCACCAAACCAGCGGAGTGAATCTCAATGAGTTTGAAGATTAAGACGACGCACCCTCGAACCAGGTCAAAGCCATGAGATACATTTCGAGCCTCCCCGCCTCCAGCATCATTGTCGCCGACCTCGAATTCGCCTTGGACTAGTTCTACGCAATCGGAATTGAGCCGTAATTCGAGGGCTCAGGCCGTTACAAGCGCGTCAATCAATGCCCCACAATCGCTACCATCCTCTACCATCAGCTAAGCCACTCACTCTCCGGAAGTATCTATCTCTCGCCGCCGGAGCACTGCTGCCTCGAAATAACGGGCGCCGAATGCATCGAGTTGTAGACTTGCTGCTACAAAGACATGAATCAGGACGGGGATGGGTCACTAGGGCGGAGATGGAGAAGTTCTGGACTCAGACGACTCAGCGCTTTGATCCAGAGAGTCGGCGGCGGCTCGCGAATGCGGTAACCAATGGCTTAGCAGAATTTCGTCGCCATCTCACGAAACTCAACTGGGCAGCGCCACATTACACGTTACTGCTGGAGGGAGATGCGCCATTAAGACCAATACGGTTTCGTCTGCGACTAGAACGAAGGTGTGCGCCGTGGGATTTTATTGGAGGGGAGGCTCCACATACTGAGACGTCCTCATTCACATATGCCTTTAACGAAATGCCCAACGTCACTTTGAAGGCTCAAGTGTGGCGTGCATATCGAGGTGAGCATCGGCTTGAAATCGAGGCCTTTCGCGAGTCGGCACAAGCACAGTGGCATCCGCCGAGCCATGCGGCCGCGTATCGTCGCCTGAGAGATCGCTTTTTCGAGAAAGAATCGGCAGCTGCAGTCCTTGCAGGAGGAACTCGACTACATGCCGGCGAACTTTGGGGGATTAAGGATATTCACCGTTCCGAGGCAGACGGGGTCACGACCCTTAGAATCAGCACCACTCGCATTTTATTTGAAGACTATCTATTCTTGCGGCGGCATATCGACGTTTTGTTTACGGGCCCTCGAAAGGAGGGCACCTTTCGCGAATGGCTGAACTTCCATGGCTCGAGCGAAGATCACTTCTGCCCCCCGCGCGACGCCCTTTGCGTATCCGTCGCGCTTGTCAGTCCAGGCACCGACCCAATTCTGTACATCGGTAAGCAACGCGTTAGTGGGGCGGTTGGACGCTGGGAACTGTCCGCTGCCGGCGCCGCATCATCTTCTCAGATCGTGCAGGAAGAAAGGAAACCGGATTTACACCTGCAAGTGCAGACAGTCGCTTTAAGGGAGACGGGCTTGCGATTCGAGGCCCAGGGAGTTCAGTGGCTTGGCTTCGCCCGCAGCATCAAAAGCGGTGACTCGAGCGTGATTGCCCTTGTCGAACTCGATAAGACACAGACTCAAGTACAACGAGCATTCGATCGGCGTCGCGAAACTGGCGACCTTCTCGAACTGGTTCCAGTAAAGCTTTCACAGCTCGCGCAGTGGCTTCAAGGCATCCCGTCAGCCGAGCGTGGCAGTCTGTTCGAGGTTGGGCTCGCTCTGGTTGCCGCCCGATATGAGCAAGCTAAAATTTTTTAGGCCTATGGCGTCATCAGGCAATTTTCTGAGCATAGCCTATCGGTTCGGTAGTTGGAGGATTTAGGAGAGCTGACGATTTCGGGAGTGATGTGTATGCTAGGGGAAATCTCACACCAATGGTTACATCCTCTATCCTCCCGCTCGATCAGCCTCGTGTTAGTTCAAATCAACTCGGCGAATACGTCTTCTCCAGCGATACTAACCCGACTTCCGCTACTGGGGAGTTGCGCTGGTGTAACTCGTTGATTCAGGGCTCAAGCTGCCCAAAGGTCGGGACTACACCGCTTTTGAGGGAGCCGGGTAGCGAATCTTGGGCGGGGGCTGCGGGGGCAAGGTCAG
>JBGTGS010000078.1:0-2827 GCA_041746615.1 Opitutaceae bacterium
GCCCTTTTCGTCGATTTCACCGGCTCCGGCATCCACCTTAGGCACCTTGCGGCGGCGGGCGCGGTGCGCTTCGTCCACGATGACGCAGGTATAGTGCCGGTTCAGAAGCAGACCCACCGCCTCCGACAGACCGCGCACGACCAGTCCCTGCGATACCAGGCCGATCCGGCGCGGGCATTTGCCAAGGGATTTCACGCCTTCGGATGGATACTCCAGATCGTTCTCGTCCACCCACGCGCGGCCGTTCCACCGGGCGGATGGCAGTAGCAGCAGCTCCATCAATTCATCCTGCCATTGTTGGAGCAGCGGCGGGGGAGCGAGCACGAGAATCGGACCGCCTGCGGGATCATCGAGTGCCATGAGCATCGCGGCCATCGCTAGCTGAATGGTTTTCCCCAAGCCGACCTGATCGGCGAGAACGAGCCGTGCGCCACCAAGCCGGTGACGTTCCAGCGCCAGCCGCGCGAAGTACTTCTGGTGCGGCCAGAGACCTTGCTCCCGGCGATAGACTGGCGACTCGACCGCAGCGGCCGCAGCGGCTGCCGTGGGGTCGCTGGTTGCATTCAATTCCTCCGGCTCGATGACCCTGCGCGAAATGATGCGCCGCACGTCCTGCGCGATGAACGGACAACAGGCAAGATCGATGGCGCGAGGATCATTCCACAGCGCATCGAACTCCTCCTGCACCCACGCGATGGTCTCCGGGTCGTTGTCTTCCCAAAGCAGCTCATAGTTCACCTTCCAGGCGGAGGCGCTCTCGTTCACGCTGCCGAGAAACGCGGTGGCGGAGCCGTCCGCGCGCCGAACGACTCCGGCCTTGCCGTGGATCAGGCCGAACGCCGAATCGGGTAGCACGCGCACTTCCATCTTCGTGTTTGTGAGAACTTCGTAGAGCGCACGGTATCGGGGAAGCGCGCTGGGTGGCGCCTCCTCCGGCTTGCCGGAACACCAACTGCGACGGAGCGCCGCTTGAGCCGCCTCCGCAGTCACGAGGTCCTGCGGTTCAAGATCCGAATTGCAGATGATCCGCACCTTGCCGGTCACCTTCATTACGGCCTCCCCAGCGACTTCAAAGAGGCTGGATCGGAAATACCCGGCAATCCGGTCGTAGGACGCCGCACCATCGAGCCGTTGGTTGAGCACGGCATGATCGAGGCGGTTCCGGCGGCTGGAGTGACGTTGGAGCATTTGCTGGATTTAGATTCACTGCCATCCCATAGGAAAGGCATGATGCGTCCTGAGCCTTGAGTTTACAAGGCACTGGGCAGGGTTTTGGGGGAATGGCGATTGCGACTTTTTTCCGGAAGGGCGATCCATCGTTGCTATTGCGGGGCGATGCTGTCCCATGGGATCATGTCGCCGGTGGCGCGAACCCCGGCAACCACGCGGTATTGAGCGCCGCGATGACCTTGAAGCGCCCGGATGCTGTCCCATAGGATCGCAGCAGGGCCAGAAGGTCGATCCGTTCCCACAAGGCCGAGCGTGTCACCGCGAAGAGCCGCGTGAAGCTATGTCCCCATGCCGAGAGGTGCGCCATGAAGCGGAGGAGCACGTAGACCAGCAGCGCCGTGTAGACCTGCCATCTCACCGCGTTAGCGCTGTGGCCGAGGAAGCTGCCGAGCTTGAGGCTCTGCTTGACCTGCTTGAAGAACACCTCGATGTCCCAGCGGCGGCGATACAGGTCGCACACCGAGCGCGGGCTCCACGCCGTGTTGTTGGTGATGAAGACCATGGTCCGCCACTTCCCGTCCACTTCGACCCAGGCCTCGACGCGCCGCAGCCTCATCCCCTTGTGCTTTCCCTGAAGCGCGACGATCTGGTCCTTGATGATGTTCTCGTGGCCCCGGGTGTGGTTCCCCACGACCCGGAACTTCATGTTGTCCTTGGCCCGGGTGACCCACCAGACCCCGCGCGCGTCGAGGTCGGCGAGGTGGTCGAAGTCCACGTAGGCCTTGTCGAAGACCACGATCTCGCCCTCGGCGATGGTCGCGCAGACCTCGCGGGCGCGCTTGTTGTCGTGTTCCCCGGCGGTGTCCACGATGGCAAACGAGGGAAGGAAGGTGTGCAGGTCGAGCCGCAGGTGCATCTTGGCGGCCGCCTTGCGCCGTCGGTGTTTGGCCCAGTCCATGCAGTTGGCCACCAGTTGGATGACCGTCGAGTCCACCGCGTGGATGCGCACCTTGAAGCGCCGCAGCAGGCCCCTGCCCTTGCGCCCCGCCGCGAAATCCGGGCTGGCGTTCTGGAGGTGGGCGAGCACCGACCAGAACAGCTTCTCGGCGAAATCCGCGTTGCGCTCCTTGTTGGCGTGGGAGAGGGCGTTCCGGGACGGGGGCGTGACGCCGAAGCGCGCCAGGACGCCCGCCTTGAGCCGCAGCCAGTCGCAGACATCGTTGAGGCCGATGGCGTGGGAGAGCTGGGCGAAAAGCATCGCCGAGAGATGGCTGAGCACGCTGAACGTGCGCGCCTTGGCCTCCACGCCGGTTTCAAGGGCGTGGCGGTTGATCAATCCGCGGGGAATGAGGTTGAGAATCTGCTTGAGGACGACCACATTGGCCCGGGCTGGTGTTGGTGTTTTTTTCATACACCCTACCTAGTGGCAGGGATTCAAGCCCGACACCAGCCCGCTTTCACCCCCTCATCTGAGCCTTCCTGTGGGATGGCTGTGATTTAGATTTGAAGATATTGGCGGCGACGTTCCTTACAGTCCATGTGTTAGACAAACCACCCATCTGATCGGGAAATGATCGTGAGAAGATGTTTAGCCCGGGAACAACCAACATAAAAATGCTCGGGTCGAAAGCCGGACGGGGCAGCATTAGGATCGGGG
>JBGTGS010000079.1:0-7662 GCA_041746615.1 Opitutaceae bacterium
CGCCGCGCTCCCGCCGCCACCGTAGTGTCAATTTACACCCTGCTTCCCGAAATCAGCGAACTTGGGACAGGCTCTAGCTAGGGGCTAGGTGTTAGAAATCGCGGCGTAAAGCCGCTCCTACAGGGTGACTAATTGCTAGGAGCTCTAGCTAGAGACCAGCCACCAGAAGCCAGCGGCTGGGAGCATCAAGGCTAGCCACGAAGGTAGGGCGCTTTCTCCGAAAGCGCCGCGGCTCATTGAGGATTTATCCGCCTCTGGTGGACAATGAGCCCTACCCCCACCAGCGGAACTAGTGGCTAGTAGCTAGCGACTAGCGACCAGCAGCCAGCGACTAGAACCCAGTATTGATCGCCTCCACCGCCTCCCGTTTCATCAACAGAATGGGATCCTGGGCACCGGGGGTGGTGCGGATCACGACGTGGTCATCGGCGGTCTCCAGCGGTTGAATCTCATTAATGGCGTCGAAGGAATCGAGCGGCAGGACATGCCGGGTGAAGCGGTGGCCGTCCACGATGCGGATGCCACTCAGCTCGATGCGTCCTTCACTCAGCAAGGGATCCAGACGCAGCCCATGCAAACGGGAGCCCGGCAGGGGAAAGCGGAGGGTTTGGAGGCCGGCGTGCGGTTCGTAGTCCGACCAGGTGCTTTCCTCCTGGTTGAAACTGCTGCCGGTGTCCCAGAACAGTTGGGCCGGGGTGGGGAGGTCGACCCGTAGATCGAGTTCCAGGAACCGTTCGGTGGAGGGCGGTGGGGGCGTGAAGCGCGCGGAGCGCACCGACTCCCGGATGAGACCGCGGTTGCCGACGATGGAAAAGGTTAAGGCGAGAAAGGCGAGGAAACCCATTGCGGCAGCGATCGCCCGGCGGTTCCGGTGGCGGAGCAGGGTGAAATACACCGCCAGCAGAATGATCCAGAGCATCAGCGCCAGATAGCTCCAGGAGAGCAGGACGCGCTTGAAGTTTCTCTCGTTCATGCCCTCGGGGGCGATAGGTTGGGGCAGGCTTACGGTTGCGACGGGGTCGTTGGCGGCTGGAGTTGTTATCAGTTTCCATCCGTGTGTCGTCGGAGGGATGTCCGCGATCTGTGCAACGGCGGTGAAGTCATTACGGGTGTAGCGGCGGATTTCCTCGCCCCGGCGATTGTGGATGCGGAAGTTCGTGATGGTCAATTCGCCCTCGGTGTCGAGCGGGTCGAACCGCAGTTCATGGATGGGGGCGTCCTTGAGCGGAAACGTGTAGGTGTAGGGCCGTTCGGTGGCGGAGATGGGCCAGTAGATGGAGTCGAGCTGATTGATCCCCGCGCCGTAATTGAGGAAAACCTGCGTGCCGCTGGTGGTGTTGGCCGCGCAGGTGATTTCGAGATAATGCAGCCCGGACGACGGATTGTTGAGCGGGTAGTATTCCAGCGGAACCTCCTGGGGGATCAGGAAGGCGAGGACGGCGACCGCACCCGCGGCCAAACCCCGCCGCCAGGTGGGCTGGAAGTGATCAGACATGTCCCGCATGAAACGAGGCAGGAGTGCAATGGCGACTAGTAACTAGCACCTAGCGACTAGCCACCTAGTATACCCGCCTATGGTGGGCCCCTAGCCCCTAGTTTACCCGCCAATGGCGGGCTTAAAGCTTGCCGGGTCCGGAGTGATCAGTGAGTTATTCACCGTGCTGGCATGGGGTACTTCCCCCATGCCCAACATCCCAAGCTTTATGACCGACTCAGATCCAGTTTCCGCATCCGATAGTTCCGGACTGCCGCTCCTCGTCCGGGCGTGGTGGCAGAATCGTTTGAAACTGGTGGGCGTTGCGCTCGGCACGCTCGCCGTAGGCGCCCTCATTCTGGTTTCTGTTCATTTTCTCAGCCCGGGGCATCGCGAGGCGACCCTGACCTTCCGGTTGCTGTTCAAGGGGGTGGAGCAGGGCCAGTATCCGAACGGCATGCGTTTCACCCCGGCGGACATCATTGCGGAGCCCGTGCTCCGCGAGGTGTATCAACGAAAGCAGTCCGGGCTGGGTGGCCGATCCTTCGATGATTTCCGGACCGCCTTCGGTGTGGTTCCACACAATCCGGCGCTGGCGGATTTCCGCCGCGACTTCAAGCCGCGGCTGGCGGCAGGTGGCCTGTCCTCCGTCCAGCGCGCCAGCCTGGAGGACGAGTATGTTAGTCGCCGTCGGGCCCTGGAGAATGTCGAGTACACGCTGGTCATGCGCCTTGATGGGACGGTGGAGGATGCAGGTTCCCTGTTGGAGGAGGTGCTCGCGGTGTGGGGTGAACAATCCCGGTCACTGGGCGTGTTCAAATTCAACCGCAACGTGTATTCGCCCAACCTGCTCGCCAGCCTGTCCTCCTACGACGAGGATTACCTGATGTTGCTGGACCGGTTACGCATCACGACCGACCGCATCCTTACCAACATGGAGGAGCTTGGGACGATTCCGGGGGCGGCATTGGTTAGGGCCGGCGAACGCGGCGTGTCCCTGGGAGAGCTGGAGCTGTTGATGCGCGACGAGGTGCGCTACCGCATGAGCCTGATCGAGGCCCAGGTTTACGAGCTGGGATTATATCGCAGCCAGGTTCTGTCCGCGACCTATGTGAGTGAACAGCTTGTCCGGCTCGAACGTGAAGCGACAGAGATTTCCAGCAGGGCGGGTGCCGTTGAACGGGCACTGGCCACTTATTCGGCCAGCCGCTCGCGGATGGGGGATGGGGTGGCCGGTGCCATGGATTCAGGTTCGGGTGGCAATCTCATGCCCCAGATCAGCGAGGGCTTTCTCGACCGTGTGCTGGGCATGGCCAATCCCGAGGCAGACATTGCCTTTCGTCAGTCGCTCAGCCGGCAGGTGGCCGACTTCGGACGGGCCCTGGCCAATTTGGAGAGCGAACGCCGGATCTACACCCGGAGCCAGGAGAACCTGTCCAAAATGGAATCGGTCAGTGAGCGTGCACGAGACCGGATGGATGCGGCGGTGGAGCGGGATATCGCCCAGCTTATTGAGAGCCTGAAACGCAGCCTCACCGAACTCGGCCTGCTTCATGAGGAGATATCACGCCGTGATCTCGAGCCTGACCGAATCCACTCGGTCATCCGACCGACCTCCCTGCGCGCGGTGGCCACCACCAGTCCGACCCGCCTCGGGGTGGTCCTTTTCGGGACGTTTGCCGTGGTGCTAGGGGGAACCCTGGTTAATTTGGGGTGGAAGGCGGCCCGACCGACCTTTGGATCACGCTGATATCAGGTTTTCCCTGATCGGAACCGATCCGGTTTTAATTTTGTTGCACGTTTTCCAAATCTCCTTGTCCCCATACGCATGATGACTGCCAAAACCCCCGTCGTCCGTGACAAAATGGACCTCCCCCCCGAGGAACCCTATGATGAGAATGGACCTGGTTTGGTTGAAATTGTGGGCGCGTTGTGGGCGGAACGTGTTCGTATCGGCCTGCTTGCAGCCGCCGGTGCCGTGGTTGCCGCCGGCCTGGTGATTGCGGTGTATGCATTGAGACCTGCACACCAGGAAGCCTCCATGACCGTCCGCCTGCTCTTTGACGGGGTGGAGCGAAACCAATACCCCAATGCAATGAGATTTGCCCCTTCCGACATGGTGGCCAGCCCCGTCCTGGAGGAGGTTTACCGGCGCAACCATCTGGAGACCTACCTCGATTTCAACGAATTCAAGGAAGCCTTTGCGGTCACCAACCAGAACCCCTCCCTCGAGCGGCTGCGACGCGAATACCAAGGCCGTCTCGAGGATCGTCGTCTGACCCCGGCGGATCGCGAACGTTTGGAAGGCGACTACGCGGCACGCGTGAGCTCACTTCAGAATGGCGAATACACCCTGGTGGCCAATCTGGGTGGCCGCTTCACGGCCTGGCCGCCGACCCTGGCCGGCAAGGTGGTCGAGGACATCCTCGCCGTCTGGGCCGAGCAGTCCCGGGCCCGGGGAGTGTTCAAGTTCGATCTCAACATCTATTCGGAAAACATCCTCTCCGAGCTGACTCCGGCCGGTGATGACTATCTCATCTTGCTCGACCGCCTGCGGGTGACCATTCGGCGCATGTTGGCGAACCTCGATCGGCTCGAGGGCATTCCCGGTGCTTATCTGGTGCGGGTGGGGGAGACCCGGGTCTCCCTCGGGGAGATCCAGGCGATTCTGGAGGATGATTTGAAGTACCGGCTGAGCATGATCGAGGCCCCGGTGCACACGCTGGGCTTGTATCGCAATCGACAGATTTCCGAGGCCTACATCCGTGAACAGATCTTCCGACTGGACCGGGAGAAGCAATCGGCGGAGAGCCGGATTGCGGCCTTGAACCAGGCCCTGGAGAGCTACAGCGCGGGTCGGTCCGGTGGCTCCCGCGCGGAATCATCGGGTGGGTCCGGTTCGGGGATCACGACGCAGATCAACGAATCTTTTCTTGACCGCATCATGGACCTTTCGACTCAGGGCACGGACATCAATTTCCGGCAACAACTCGTGCGGGAAACCTTGGAACTCAACAACCAGATGGCGGATTTGGCCAGTGAGCGGGCGATCTATGAGCGGATGTTGTCCACTATCGGTGGGGGTGGTTCGGCCGCCGTTGCCCAGCAGCGTGAAGAGCTGAGGGAATGGGTGGGGCAGCAGGTCGGTATCATGCTCACCAGCCTGCGAGACGTCATCGGCCAGGTCCGTTTGTTGCACGAAGAGATTTCCCAGCGCCAGCTGCAGCCCTCCACTATCTATACCACGGTGGAGCCGCTTCACCTGGAAAGAGTGTCCACCGTGGGCATGCGCAATGCCATCCTGCTCGTTGGCTTCCTCTGGTGCGTCTACCTCGGCGGAATACTTGTTGTCACGGCCTTCAGAGGGGTGGCTAGGCGTTAGGTTCTGGCTGCTGGCGACTAGCCACCAGCAACTAGCTACTAGCCAATAGTTCACCCGCCTTTGGCGGGCCACTAGCCACCATTTAATTGCCCGACCAGACGTGTGGTATCGGGTGTAGGTGGCGTGCTCGCGCGCCCCATTGCGAGACCAGCCCGCCTAAGGCCGGTAAACTCGCAACCTTGTTGCTACAATTGCACGACCCACCACCGGAAATTGACATTTTCGCTGAATATACATATCTGTCCATGTATGAAGACCATAACCATCAATGTAAGCGAACCGGTTTATGCGGATTTTCAGCGTTATGCCCAGCAGCAGGATCGTTCCACCTCTGAGCTGATTCGGGAGGCGATGGAGGCCTATCGTCAGTCCCGGATCCGACCTTCAAGCAGTTTGAGGGATTCCCGTCCGGCCTCGGTGCAAGCCGTGCTCAAGCCATGGACTGGACGTGGTGAACTGCTCGAAGAACTGATGGATACCAATGTACGGGATTGATACCACCTTTCTTGTCCAGGTGGAACTTAGGGAGGTGCCCGGCCATGCTGCGGCCCGGGCATGGCTGGAGCGTGAAATCAGTGGAGATACCCAGGCATTCGCCTTGGCGGGGCAGGTGCTGACGGAGTTCATCCATGTGGTCACCGATCCGCGTCGATTTGCAGTGCCCCTGGCGATGGATGAAGCGCTGGACCGAGCCCAGCACTGGTGGGAGGCGAGGGAAGTGAAGCCCGTCTTCCCGACCATGGACTCCACCCGGCTGGCCATGCAGTGGCTGCGAGAGCATCGACTCGGTCGGAAGCGGCTGCTTGATACTCAGCTGGCGGCGACATATTCTTCTGCCGGAATCACGCGGATTTTGACCAGCAACCCGGGCGACTTCGAGGTCTTTGGCTTCTTCACGTTCACGCCGCATGCCGGCAGCCAATCGGACCCGGTTCAAGGTGCTTGAATCCTTCCACTCCCTGTCGGTTGGCTCCGGAAATGAGTCAGATTACCCGAAATTTTAACCGCAGAGAACGCGAAAGACCGCAAAGGTGGCTCCCCGCGCGCTCGCTCGGGAATTTGACCACGGGTTACTTGTCCGCCTTTGGAGGACACGGATTCGATCAGAGATCATGACCACCCCGTAGCCTTGAGCGTGAGCTCCCGAAACCTGCATTTTTCGGCAATCCGTACGAGCACGGGGATTGCACAGACTCAAAGGTGAAATATAACCGTTCAATGGGACCGTATGAAGAGATTTTATGCGCTTTGGCTCAGGCGGACATCGAATTCATTGTGGGCGGAGGCGTGGCATGTGTACTCCATGGTGTCGAACGCGTCACGATGGATGTGGATGTTGCCGTCCAGATGCAGAGCGACAATTTCGGGAGATTCCTAGCGGTGATGAATCAACTGGGGCTGAAGCCACGTGTTCCCATTTCACCGGATTCGCTGCTCGATCCGCGGACGGTTAGAATGATGGTGGAGGAAAAGCATGCGCTTGTTTTTAGTTTCATAGATCCTGACCGGCCCTTCCGTCACGTGGATCTGTTTTTGAAAGATGATCTTTCCTACGCTTCGCTGATCAATGATGTGGAGTGGAAGGAACTGCACGGGCTTCGGGTCCGTGTGGTCAGCCGCCGCCGGTTGCTTGAGATCAAACAGGCAATTCAACCGCCTCGCGCCAAGGACGTCATCGACATCGAATGGCTTCGCGACAACCAAGCATGAACCACTCTGAAGAACAATCCAAGGCTGAGACTGCTGCCCGGCAAGAAGCGGTGCGTGAAATCATTGGACGGACAAGTGCCGAAGACTACGATGGTCACACGGAGTTCGCTCGCATGACACCAGCTGAGCGCTTGGCGTGGTTGGATCAAGCGGTGTTGTTCATCGCGTCGCGGAAGGAGCCCCAAGGTGCCTGGCAGGTGGCGGAAGATTCACCGAGGCGACCGTCGTGATCGCGATTCTGAAGGTATCCCGGATTTTCGGCAAGCCGCGAACGTCAAGACGCAATCAGGTACCCGCCCAAGTGCGACTTCGCGTTCGAACTCCGCCTCTTCGTTTGGCGTTTATAAGCGGCTTAAGAATCTGTTCATTTTTTCTTGAACTCCACTTCCGTCTCCCGCTTGCTGCGCCTGCTTGCCTTCCCCCGCCACAGCTTTGCATCCGTCCGAGACCGGCTTAACTGCCGGATTTGAGGGTGAATGTGTGGAGTTGTTTTCCGGATTTCTGCACGTGCTGGGGCTGCCGAAGTCGGTGGGAGCCATATACGGCCTTTTGTTCGCATCTCCCGAGCCGCTCTGCTTCGCCGACATCGTTGCCCGGCTCGACATGAGCAAAGGCTCGGTAAGGCTAGGGACTGGCCTTCTTGCGTCAAAGCGGAGCAGTGAAACCGGTTGACGGTGGACGGAGGGCCGGTGGAGCCGGTGGACGGAGGGCCGGTTGACGGTGGACGGAGGACGGTGGGCCGAGGATTGAACCCCGTAGGAGCGGCTTTACGCCGCGATTCAGCTCTTATGCCTGGCCGGGAGTACTTCGAGCCGGAGCTCGGACTTCGCCGGCTGGCGAGCGGACTTCTGCAGGAGAAGATCCAGCCGATGTCGAAGGAACTGGCTCCTAGTTTACCCGCCTATGGTGGGCTCCTAGCTCCTAGCCCCTAACAACCAGCGACCATGAAACAGCCACTAGAGCAGTTTAAAATGAAGTGTAGCCGTTAGGCTAGAAGCGAAGGGTAGGGCGCTCTCTCCGAGAGCGCCGCGGCGCATTGGGACAATACGCCCTACCACCACCAGCAACCGGCTACAGTTCAACTTGAATTGCTCTA
>JBGTGS010000080.1:0-3647 GCA_041746615.1 Opitutaceae bacterium
AAGATTCGGTACGCGGAACGAACCGCCGGCACCCGTAACCACGACCACGTCCATGCCTTCGATTCTGACCTCGGCATTGCGGACATACTCACTGGTTCGGGGGTTGAACACACGTCCATTCAATCCGCCCGTGGCGGCTGCTTGACCATGTGCGTAAGGGTGGGTGCCCAGTAACAAGCAGAATGCAGAGAACTGCAGCAATAAGCGGAACATACGTGGGTATGATCTCATTTTAGGGTTTGGTTAGGGTTAGGTTGGGTCAGTTTGGGTGGAATTCGGTGGGCAACTATCGATTCGAGGATCGAATCAACACCGTATTGCCGCTAAGCGGGGGTCATGGACTTTGGGGTCGAGCCAATGGGATTTAGCCTGAGGGGGCAGGCCTTTGCATGAATGGATCCAAACAAGCATGCCGTTCAAATGCAGCCGCGATTATATCCTTAAATGGATGCGACCACCTCGAAAACGTTTTTTGGTCCAACTTCAGCGGGCCATAGGCCGCTGAAATATTCCGTCTATGGGCAGGGCGATCGCCCTCCCAGCGTGCACGACCTGAGCTCGGGCATTGAGTTCGCTCCAGAGAGCTCCGGTAGAAATTACTGTCCCTCGTCTGGGGTGAGGGTTGGGGGGAGTTTCAAGGTTCCGGACAAAACAAAGGGCATCCGTCCTGTCGAACGGATGCCCCTGTTGAATCGCTCAAGCTTTAGAAGCGGCCGCGGATGCCGAAGACGTAATTTGCTCCGTAATTCTCTTCCCGCCAGATCACGGGCCGGTTGCCGCCGATCTCCTCCCAGATGGTGTGATTCACCCGGGTGATGTTGCGGGCCTGAACGAAGGCCGTCAGCCGGCCGGTCAGGCGAATGTTGAGGGAACCGTCGAGCTTCAGGTTGCTTTCACGATAACGGCCGACCACGCCCGTCCACTCCGCGTCATCCACCCAGACCCCCTTGAGACCAAAGGTGACCCGCTTGATGCTGACGTCGAAACCGCCGGTCATCGTGTGCGGGGTGGCCCCCGGAGCACGGCGATCCGAATACGTGCGGGTGTACGTCCCGAAAACCGTGGCACTGTCGAGGAAGGCCGGCAGGGTGCGCAGGGTTTGCCGGTAGGAGAGCTCCAGGCTGCGGAACTTTTGACCATCCGTGCCGTTGACCGTCGTGATGACGCGATAGTCCTGCAGGTCGGGATCCGTGATCCCAAATTCAGGAGCGGTGAACTCCTGCTGGATGAAAAAGTTCTCAATATTGGTGTCCGTCAAGGTCAGCGTGAGGTTGCTGGAGCCGCCAAAATAATAGGCCAGGCTGGCCGCAAAGCGGTCCGAATACTCCGGCAGGAGACCCGGATTGGTGGTGCGGATGACCTCGCTTTCCTCATTCACGGTGAACAGACCCGAGAGCAAGCCGAGCTGGGGGCGGCGGATCGCCGTGCCATAACCGATATCGAAGATGAAGTTTTCCCCGAGGCGGTACTTTCCGGAGATACTGGGGAACAAACGGTCATAATCCCCGGTTCGATTCACCATCGGCCGGGAGCGATACTGGTAGTCGAGACCATCCACCGTGGTGGCCAGCCCCGTGGAGGTATTGGTCGGGAAGCCGGCGGCGCTCACCTCGGAGGCAGGCAGCGGATCAAACTGCATCGAGGATACATTCGTCTCCTCCCACCGCAATCCGGCCTGCGCCTGGAAACGGCCGAAGGTGGTCCGAGCCATGGTATAGAGCGCCGGGATGTCCTCGGTCAGGTCACGAACCTCGCCAAACATCGACGTATGGTACTGGTTGGCGTTGAAGGTCCGGGTGAACAGTTCCGGTGATTCCTGATAGAGTTTGCCCAGGGCCTCGCGGTCCACGTACTCGGGGCCCCGCCCACCGTTGAGCGACACGAAATTGACGCCCAACCCCTTGGGGTGGAAATCAAAGGTTGAAGGAAAGTCCGCCAGCGAACCCCCGTTGTATATGAAATTATTGATCCCGGACCGCCGGTTTGCCCGACTGATGGTCTCCTGGTATTTCGCCCCCGCATAGATGACGGTCGGATAGCGCAGCGCCAGATTGTAGGTCAGGTCCAGCTTGGCGATATTGACCTCATTGTAAACGTACCGCACATCGTTGCCAATGGTGTTGGGACCCGTGCTGTTACCGAGGTCCGACCAGTCCGGGCCGCCGGTTTGCACAATGGTCCAGGCACTGGCCGACTCACTCGGGCGGGTGGCGGTGAACTCAATGCCGTTGTAATCCCGCCGGGCGCCCCCGGCCCATCCTTTACGCAGTGAATCGTAGGTATTCTTCGAATACGAATGCGAAAGTGACATCTCGACGAGGAGATCCCCCCGGCGGTACTCCAACTTGGGTACAATCGTCGCCCCCTTCGTTTGTTTGTTGATGTAGCCGCCCACCGGCCGGATCCAGCGCTGGTTGGCGGGCGCCAGATTGTCGGGATTGGTGCCGAACGTGGTGATCCCGTCCCCGGCCGCAAAATGCCGGGAATTGGCATTGTTGTTCGCCGCACGGATCTGGACCATGCGATTGAAAATATCCGCCTCGTAGGTGTTGTAGATCACGCCCAGGGACAAGATGAGGCTCGGGGTCGCCCTGAAGTCGATCGTGGTCGTAAAGGTGTTTCGCTCGGTCCACTTGGGGCCGTCCTTGATGTTGAAGCCGGTCAAGACCTGTGGCCTCGGGTCTATCGCGGTGGGGGTGCGCTGATAGATGGGTTGCACCCGGTATTGCTCATTATAGAGGTTCGAGTGGCTATATCCGAACAATATCCCCAGGCGGTTGTCCATGAAGGTGTCCGCGTAGTTGAAGCTGAGGATGGGCTTCACCTTGCGCCCATGTTCATCGCCCGGCCCGTTGGTCTTGCTGAGGGTGAATTCCTCCGAATTGAGGCCGACGCCTGCGGACCACGTCACCAGACGCCCTCTCCGATCAAAGGCGCGCTTGGTCTTCATGTTGATGGTGCCCGCCGGTGCATTCGCGTCGAGGTTCGCCGGGGTGATGCGGCTGATCTCGATCGACTCGATGCTGTTGATTGAAACCTGCTCGAAGCCGAAGGAGCGCGAGGAACTCCCGCCACCCGAACTGTTCTCGGTGCCACCCCAGGTGACAAAGCCGTCAGCGCTCGCCGACTGCATGCCATCGACCGAAACCCCGGTATACTCCGGGGCCATCCCACCGAGACGCGGTCCGCGATTGTCGGCTTCGACCATTTCGATCTCAATACCCGGAAGGTACTTTAGAAACTCACCCACGTTGCCCTCCGTCACGTCGCCAAACACATCGGAGGCAATGGACCGCCCAAGACTCATGGAGTTGCGCTGCTCCATGATGGCCTTGGCGTTGCCTTCAGCCTCGGCAGAAACAACAAAGGCTGCCAGGTTGACGGTACCGTCTTCCCCGGTCGTAGTGCCTTCCGCATCGAGTTCAAGTTCCAGTTCGGTAAATTGCCCGCTCTGGATCGTCGCTGTAGTGAGGATATCGGGATAACCTGCGTAAGTCACGGTGACTGACACGGTGCCCGGAGCAAGATTCGGTACGCGGAACGAACCGCCGGCACCCGTAACCACGACCACGTCCATGCCTTCGATTCTGACCTCGGCATTGCGGACATACTCACTGGTTCGGGGGTTGAACACACGTCCATTCAAT
>JBGTGS010000081.1:0-10268 GCA_041746615.1 Opitutaceae bacterium
GGCTTCGCCCGCGGCCACGGCGGATGCATCCCCGCTGCTCGCCTGGCGCGGTCGGGGTCTCTCGCCTGACCGGTTGCAGGTTTCCTTGCAGGCCACGCTGGGCCTGCTCCTGCGGATGCAGGATCACTCACCGGGTTCGCCCACCAAGGGTGGGTTGAATCTTTTCTACGATCTCGAGGCCCGCACTTATCGGCGCCCTCATTGGATCTGGAGCTGCGGTCCGTCCATCAAACTTTTGCTCGATGCGGCGGCGGCCGGTCCGGATGTCTTTGGGCCGCACGATCCGGTCCGCCTGCGACACGTGGCGCGCGAGATCGGCGAGACCACCCGGCGTTTTCAGCTCAACGTACCCGGTGACCCTGCGGATGGTGTGGTGACGAGCCGCTGGCGCGAGGCCGGGGGCGATCTCACCCGCAATGCGGGCTTCGATCATTTTTACAGCGTGGCGGATGCCCTGTTCCTGATTGGTTGGGGCTGGGTGCCGCTCTATCGCGAGACCGGCGACCGCAGCTGGCTCGACGACGCGGACCGGCTCGTGCAGGCCACCGAACGCCTGCTCGGCCAGTTTGAGATCATCCCGATGGACTACCTGCGGCCGCCGGGCGAATGGAAGGACTACACCATCGACGAAGCCGGCTTCGGTCCCGAAGGCCTGGCGGCACTCTACGCCGTGACCGGAGACCCGCGGCTTCAGCGGATTGGTGCCACTTACATGGACCGGCTGCTGGCGCGTTTCACGCAGCCGGATGGACGCTGGGCACGTCGCTTCGAATTCAGCACGGAACGCACGGTGCTCGCCCCGCGTGTCACGCGGGGGGCGGGGTGGGCGATGGAGGGGCTGATCGCGGTTTACGATTTGACGCGGGACGAGAAGTACCTGCGCCATGCGGTGCGCCTGGCCGCGCATTTGCAGGCCGCGCAGCAGCCCGATGGCAGCTGGTCCATGGAGTTTGACCAGCCGGTCGAGGAGTTTGGGGTGGGGGAGAAGGCCACGGCGCTGTGGAGCCTGTTGTTCTACCGGTTGCACGCCTTCACCGGCGATCCCGGGCACCTGCACGCGGCGCGGCGCGCGCTCGACTGGTGTTTGGAGAACCAGTACGCCGGCCCCGACGCCGACGGACACGGTGGCGTCTTCGGCCGCAACTGGCAGTCGGGCGTGACCTACCGCCCCTGGTTCCCTCTGACGTGCAGCTACACGTCGGCGTTCTTCGGGCTGGCGATCCTCGAAGAGCTCAAGCTGGTCGCTGGCGCGTCGGCCGGTCCGCGCTCCAACGACACTGAGCCGGGCATTGGCGAGGTCCTCTTCCGGGACGACTTCGAGCAGGGGCTCGACCAGTGGCAGCCCGAACAGGTCGCGGGCGGCAGCGTCGCGGCGCGGGATGGGGCGTTGGTCATTCAAGACGCGGGCGGCAGCACCATCTGGTTCCGTCCGCAGCTGGCCGCGCCGGTCGAGATCACCTACGAAGTCGAGGTGGTGGTGCAAGGCGGGCCGCATGACCGTCTCTCGGATGTCAACTGCTTCTGGATGGCCCGGGATCCCGCGCGGACTGATGGCGGCTTGCCGACCGGACGCTCAGGCAGGTTTCAGGAATACGACTCACTGCTCACCTACTACGTCGGCTACGGTGGAAACCACAACACCACCACCCGGTTTCGACGTTATGATGGCACTTCCGAGCGTCCGCTCCTGCCCGAACATGATCTGCGCGACCCCCACTTCCTGTTGCGTCCCAATCACTCCTACCGGATCAGAATCACCGTGCAGGATGGGGTCACCGAGTATTGGCGCGATGGCGAAAAGGTCTTCACCTTCGTTGATCCGCAGCCGCTGACCACCGGCTACTTTGCCTTCCGCACGGTGCGCAGCCACCTCAAGATCCGCCATTTCGAGGTCAGGCGACCGTCCTCCGGTTCCTGATCATATCCATCCGTCCCCACCGGCTATTTCCGGGCTCGAATAAATCTCCCGGATACGCCACGACGGAATGGGACGGAAAATCCACCCCCAAAATCCTATCCTATGAACCTGCCTGCCACCCGCTCGCTGCTCTGCGCTGCTGTACTACTGACGATAACCCCGGGTGTGACGGGCCTCAAGGTCCTGGCCCAGCCTTCGCCCTTGCCGTTGACAGATCGACCGGTGCTCGCGGCCGACTTCGCGCAACCGGCAAAGGAGTACCGGGCCGTTGCTCTCTGGCACATCAACGGGGAACCCACTCCGGAGAATGTGCTCCGGCAACTGCGCGACCTGCAGACCTCGGGATTC
The DNA here is from genome assembly GCA_041746615.1 of Opitutaceae bacterium. GTDB lineage: Bacteria > Verrucomicrobiota > Verrucomicrobiia > Opitutales > Opitutaceae > CAMAXB01. The sequence continues at coordinate 2,267 of JBGTGS010000081.1, forward strand.
GGCTCGTTCATGGCCCGCAGCCGCGACGACGGGTTGTTCGAGCTCCTTCTGGATGGCGCCCGGGACTTGGACCTGCTCGGCATGTGGCGGGACGACACCGGGTACCCGAGCGGCGGCGCGGGAGGTCAAATGGAGAAGCTTTACCCCCAGCACCTGCGAAAGACGCTCGAGAAAACTGAATACGAAGCCGGCAGTCTCCCCTATTGGAAAGCCTTCGTGCCGGCGGGTGATTTGATGGCTGCCGTGGCCATGGACATGAAAACACGCGAGCGCATCGATCTCGCCCCGTTCATCCAGGACAGCCTGCTCTCCTGGGAGGTGCCGCCGGGCGGCGACTGGCGCGTTATGTTCTTCAACTGCGTGCCGGCGACCTATTGGAAAAGGGACATGCCCGTGGATTACCTCGATGCCGAGGCACTGCAGCGCTTCCGTGAGTTGACCTACGACCAGCTGACCGCGAACTCCGCCCGTTACTTCAACGATCCCATTGCCTGGGTGCAGCACGACGATGTCGGCTTCCTCGCCCGGGAGCGCTGCTGGACGCCACTCTTCAATGAGAAATTCAAAGCACTCAAGGGATTCGACCCCACGCTCTACTATCCGGCACTGTGGTACGACATCGGCCCCGAAACCAAGGCCGCACGGGTCGCCTTCTTCGACACGCGATCCGAGCTGCTCGCGGAAGGCTACCCGCGGATGGTCAAGGAATGGAGCGACGCCCACGGCATCCCCAACGTCGGCCAGCCTCCGGGCAGCTATAAGGACCAGCCCGTCGACATCCTGGGCGACTCGTTCAAGTTCTTCCGCCACGTTGATATCCCGCAGACCGACGCGATCATCAGCTATGGCAACGGTCTGCATGGCTTCAAGCTGTCGAGTTCCGCCGCCGAGTGGTTCGAACGTCCCATCTCGATGATGGAGGCCTACGGCGCTTTTCACGAGGATACCCTCGATCCTGACATGTTCTATCGCGTGGCCGGAGAACTCTTCGTCCGTGGGGCCAATTTCATCATGGTGCACTACGGCGCCTGGAACACCCCCGACAAGGTCAACATGCCGTACTCGATCATGGGCTACTCGGAGGACATCGTGGCCGAGCTGCCCGCCTACAACGACTACGTCGGCCGTGCCTGCTATCTCCTAACCGGTGGACGCCGGGTCGCGGACATTGCGCTGCTCTATCCGATCGACAGTCTGCAGGCCGAATTTTATTTCGACGCGCCCGAATACGAGGGCCGTCTCCGCCGCGGCTGGTGGACGTATCCGGAGGCCGATTACCTGGAGATCAGCGGTCTGCTCACGAACGAGGTCCGGCGCGACTTCACCTTCGTCCATCCTGAGAATCTGGCCACGGACGCCTACATCGTCTCGCCGGGAAACCTGCGCCATGAGACGGAACATTTCCAGGACTACAAGGTGATTGTCATTCCGGGCGGCGACGTCATCCCGGTCGAGACCCTGAAGAAGATCGGGCGCTTCTATGATGCCGGCGGCAAGGTGATCGCGACGACCCTGCTGCCGACCCGGTCATCCACCTTTGGCCGCGATGGGGAGGTGGTGGCGGAGATCGAGCGGATCTTCGGCCGCGATGCGGCCCGCCGCCCGACCCTTCAAACCAACCCAAAGGGCGGCCAGGCCCTCTTCATCCCCGCTCCGGACGCCGGGAACCTTTCCCTGGCGCTCGACCGCATGGCCCCGCACCCGAATGTCGCTTTCACCGGCCCGCCCCGCATTCACAGCGAACTCGGTTACTTCTCCTACATCCACAAGGTCCGCGACGGAAAGGACATTTATTTCTTCTCCAACTCGAGCGACGATCCCGTCGCCACCGGGGTCAGCCTCCGGGGCCGGCTGAAGTTGCAGGGCTGGGATCCGCACAGCGGAGCCATCGCCGACCTCCCGGTCACCTACGAGGAACGTGACGGGGTAGTGTATACGAAAGCTCCCTTGGGCCTGTCCGCAGTTCGCTCCGTATTCTGGATCGGTGAACGTGCTCCGGCCGGCCAGTGATTCAACACCCGATCCTCCAAGCCTGACCACGTCCTCCGCACGTTGTGTGAGGTCGTGGCGCAGCTCCTCGATCTGCCCGTAAACTACTGCCGTCGTCCCGCGGGATTATCCACCCCCGGTGCCTCTGGAACCGGTCGGCGACGCCACCAGTTCGCCAGCAGCGACCCGGAGATGTTCATCCACGGACTAAAGACGGCGGCGGCAAGACCCACCGTGGCGAGTTTTCCCATCGCACCCGCAAGCCCCGAGGCCATGCCGCCGTTCTGTAGCCCGACCTCTATCGCCACCGTTCGGGCCGACTGCACGTCAAGGCGGCATAGTCTCGCCAGGCTGTAGCCGAAAACGTAACCGGCCAGGTTGTGCAACATCGCCACGACGATCAGCAATCCGCCGACCACCAGCAGATGATCGCGCCCGGCCGCCGTCGTCACCGTGGTGAAATAGACGATACCCGCCATCGACAGGAAGGGCATCGCGCCCTCCAAACGGGGAAGGAGTTTCGTCATTTGGTGAAACCAGACGCCGAAGGCCACAGCGCCCATGAGGAACCCCACCACCTCCACCGCCATTCCCGCGCCTGGCGGGAGCGCGAGGCGCCAATCGGCGTTGCGGGTAAGCAACAGAAACACAGCACCCGCGCCACCGACGATCTGCGCCCACGTCAGTCCGCGCGTCGCCGCCGTCGTCGCCGTCTTCAGATAATCGTGAACCATCGCCGCGCCGATCGGCACGATGACGATCTTCACAATCTCAACCATCATGTTGAAGAACTTGATCTCCACGAGCGTGCCGGCGAGCAGCTTCATCCAGAGCGGCGTCATCAAGGGCGCAAGCAACGTCGCACAAGCCGTCGCGGTGATCGAGAGCGGTAGATTCCCGCGCGCGAGAAATGTCATCACATTCGAGGCCAGCCCGCTGGAGCAGCAGCCGATCAAAATCACGCCGGCGGCAATCTCCGGGGGGAACGAGAAGATTTGCGTCAAGGCAAACCCCGTCAGCGGCATGATGAGGAACTGACACCCGACCGCGACGACCACCCCCCACGGCATGCGCAGAACACCGGCGAGATCGCGCAGCCGCATCTGCGTGCCCATGCCAAACATGATCCCCTGCACGACCAATAGTACGAGCCACTTGTGCCGCAGATCGAGGTCCCCCCAGCGCAGAAACGCGGCCGGATAAGTCATCGACGCCACCACGGCCAACAGAATCCACGCCGTATACCGGTACGATCGCAGCGCCGCAATCCCGCCCATGCCCAAGGTCAACCCCAGCATCAGAATCACCCCCGCCGGCTGCCAGAGTTCAGGCCGGCCAAACACCAGCCCCGTCAACAATGTAAGGCCGGAGAAGGCGGCAGCAATGAAGCAAATGCGGTGGAATGAGGTCATGGGGGTCACGGTATTGGGAGGTAAACTGTCAATCCGTTGCCTGGTTCAGCGTCTTTGCCAGGTGCATAATTGCCAGTGGTGGACTGGCGATTATGGGAATACGACGCTCCTCGTGCGTCAAGCCGTCGAGGACCCGGGCCATCGGGACATGCGCGACCATGATCACATTCACGTCGCGGGCGAATTCGCGAAGCGCGGTCGCGGGCAGTCGATCATGCTTCGCCGTATCTCCGGCTATCCGCCCTCGGGCGGCGGGACATCGGATTCGATCACCGTGGCCTCACCCACTTCCACCTCCACTTTGCGCCGGAGGTTGTCGTCTACAAAAACCGGGCGGGATTCCTCCTTGCCGAAGTAGGGAGCGGCGCTGGCGATCATGAGGTCCATCGAATCGGGGAGGGTCGTGCGATGCGCGTCGATACTGATGCGCGTGCGCCACAGCAGCTTCTTCTTGCGCTGCAGCAACGACGGCACATCCAGCGCGGCCACCATGATGTAGAAGCGGTCGCTGTTCAGGGCGTCGTTGAGGTTGTCGACCTCGGTGCCAGACATCAGTCGCTGGCTCGCTTTGAAGATGCCCAGCAGCTGGTACATTTCGCGTTCGTTGAAGGCCAGGATGCTTGTCGTGGTCTCACCTGTTTCGTAGTCGGTGTCATTCTGCTCAAACGTGTCGAGGAATGCCGTGCCAAAGGAGCAGACAATCGCGATGGCCGGCAGCGGGCCACCCACCTTGGTTTCAATGAAATGTCGGCGGGCGAGTTCCCGGCTGAGCAACCCGCGGATTTCTTCGGCAGAAGGGGAGGGTAGCCCCGCGATTGAGCCGCCTATATCCCGCTCCAGGCCGCCAATGAAATAGTAATACACCGGCTCGTCGGCCGTGGGTTCGGGCAGGGTCTTATCCGGAGTAAATACATCCGCAACCACCAGCACGTCCGGTACTCGACTCGATTCTGCCGACACGCACCCGGCAACGAGGATGACGGCCAGGAGCAGGGGAAGGATATTTTTCATATGGGGAATGGACCCGGATTGGCGGCCATCTGTGCCGTCCGCCAGCACTCTGCAATAAAGCAGCCTGAAATCGAGCCGGCATTTTCGGTCCTGACGCCCGGAGTTTATTGACCCTCGGGAGCTTAGGGTTTGGCATCATTCGCCACCTCACCCCACCGATGGGACGTTCCTGCCCAGACAGAAGACCAATCTTATGAAACCCCTGCTGATTGCTGCCCTGTTCCTGACCCACGCTTTGAGTGGACTCGCCGCCGCCGCCGATGACGGTTACGTGCCTCTTTTCAATGGTAAGGACTTCAACGACTGGACCTTCCTTCTCCGCGACGGGACGGACGAGGACATCAAGAAGGTATTCACCATCAATCCCGATGGCGTCCTCCACTTCTTCCGCGACCTCCCGGACGGCACGGGCGTGGAAACACGCAAGAACGCCACCCACGGCGTCATGACGACCAAGAGAAGCTACCGCTACTACTCCCTGAAATTCGAATACAAGTGGGGCACCAAGCTGTTCAACAATCACGGCCAGTTCCAATACGACGCGGGGGTGTTTTATCACATCACCGAACTGAAGATCTTCCCGGTCGGGCTGCAGTATCAGATCCGTTACGATCACATCGCTGATCAAAACCATACCGGGGACTTCGTCGCATCCGGAATCGTGATTCAGTGGTATTCGAAGGACGGCAAAACCTTTGAGTTCCCGGAAAATGGCGGAACCCCCCAGCCCATGCGCAGAGGCCAGCACTACGCCCATGTGGACGCTCCGTTTCACGGTCTGGACGGCCAGTGGAATGAATGCGAGATCATCGTCATGGGCGACCAATATGCCCTGCAAAAGTTGAACGGCCGGGTCGTGAACATGGCGACCCACCTCCCTGCGAGCGAGGGTCCGATTGCCCTCGAATCCGAGACCGGCGAGATCTACTGGCGCAACATCCGGATCAAGGAGTTCACCGAACCCGTGCCGGCAGCCCGCTTCCATCCATGATACACCTCCCATCGTTTCCGGTTCAATTCTCCCGCACCGCGATCGGTCGTGCAGCCGGGGGCGTGTTGGCCGCCGCACTGCTCATGATCTCCCCGGTCTCCGCCGCGCTCAGTTTCTCGGGCGAGACCACGACTCGGCGCGTGGCCTTCGCCATCGACGAGTTGAAGCGGGCGGGGGCTGCGGCGAGTCCCGCTGTATCTGAACTCGCCGTGGCCTTCACCCTCGACCCGGCTCTCGGTGCCGAAGGCTACCGGCTCGCCGTCGCGGGCCCGGCGCAGTTCACCGTCACGGGGGGTGACACGGTCGGGCTGATGTATGGCGGGTTGAGGCTGGCCGAGTTGATTGCGCAAGGCAGACCTCTCGCCCGCATCCGGGCGGAGACGGGCTCGCCCTATCTGCCTTTTCGCGGCCTGAAGATGAACATCCCACTGGATGCGCGCACCCCGAGCTACGACGACACCGGTGACTCCGCGCTCTGGAACATCGAGACCATGTGGGACCTGACATTCTGGCAGGCCCATTTCGACGAGATGGCGCGCCACCGCTACAATACCCTCACCCTGTGGAATCCGCACCCGTTCCCCTCACTCGTCAAACTCAGGGATTACCCCGACGTCGCGCTGGATGACGTCTGCACGACGACCTACCGCTACGACCACCGCGACCATCCGCGCGGCGTGGCACCCGAGGTGCTGGACAATCTGGTCGTGGTGAAGAAAATCACCATCGACGGGAAAATCGCCTTCTGGCGGGAAGTCATGGCTTATGCGAAGGACCGGGGCATAGCCATCCACTTCATCACCTGGAATGTCCTCCTTGACGGTGCCTACGGCAAATACGGAATCACCGATGATGCCGACAACGCCACCACGGTGGATTACGTGCGTGCCAGCACGCGCGAGATGTTTCTGACCTACCCTGATCTCGCCGGCATCGGCGTCACCGCCGGAGAGAACATGACGCAGTTCCCGGACAACGAGGCGAAGGAGAAATGGCTCTGGGACACCTATGGACTCGGCGCGAAGGATGTCATCGCGGCCCAGCCGGACCGGTCGATCCGCTTTATCCACCGCGACTGGCAGACGGGGCTCGAGCCGGTGATGAAATTTTTCGCCGCGTATCCCGGCCCCTTCGATCTCAGTTTCAAATACGCCGGGGCGCGTATGCTCACGACGCCCGATGCCGTCATCGGCGACGCGCTCGTCAAGGATTTGGAACAGCACGGCCTGAAGACCTGGTGGACGCTGCGCAATGACGACTTCTACACGCTGCGCTGGGGTGACCCCGAGTTCGCCCGAGCGATGATCCGGAATTTCCCACTCGAACAAACCGCCGGTTTTCACATGGGGTCCGACGGCTACGTTTGGGCGCGCAACTTCGCTCTCGTCGACGAGGCCCAGCGCGGCCAGCTGGAGATCAGCCGCCACTGGTATAATTTCATGCTATGGGGCCGGCTGGGCTACGACCCGTCGCTGGACCGGCATTTCTTCGAGGGGGCCCTGCGCGCGCGCTACCCTGAGGTGCCGGCCGACCTGCTCTATGACACCTGGGCGGCGACCTCGCGGATCATGCCGCAGATCAACCGCTTTTTCTACAAGAAGGGTGACTGGATGTTCACCCCGGAGGCCTGTCAGTGGAAGAACGAGGGATTTCTCACCGTTGATGATTTCATCCTCGGCGAACCTATGCCGGGGACGCGCGAGATCAGCATCCCGACGTATGTGCGCCGCACCGGCCCTGCGGCACCCGGCTCGGTCGTCACACCACCCGACGTCGCGGATAACGTGGAAAGGTTTGCCGCCGCCGGGCTGGCGGGAGCCGCCCGGTTGCGGGGGATGTCGCTCTCACCGGAGCTGGCCAGCGTGGTGACCGACATCGAGTCCATGGCGTGGCTCGGACGGTATTACGCGGACAAGATCCGCGCCGCAACCCGGCTGGCCGAGTTTCGTCACCAGCGCGACCCTGCGCGTCAGGCCGAGGCGGTCACCGCGCTGGAAAACGCCGTGGAGAGCTGGCGGCACTACGCCGCGCTGACCAGCAGCCAGTATCGTCCGCAGGTGGTGGCGCGCGGTTGGGAACTCGACCCGGTGGCCATTCTCAAGGACGTTGAGCAGGAGGTTCGCACCGTGCGGGCGATGACCTCGGAAACACCAGCGCCCCGCCCCACGCCGAGGGAACGCAACTCACAAAACACCATCGGCCGCGGTCTGCCTGACGAAGCTGCTTCCGCCGGCCACTGACCCCGCAGGGGCGCCACCCTGGCTCTCCAGTGGGCAACCCCCCGGCTTTTCCTTTTCGTTCTCCGCTCCATTGCCTTTTCCCTCGCCGGTTGAGGGAGCGCCCAGCTGATCCGCCAGCCCATACGTACCCATGTCAACTCCTGCCCCCTCCTCCGTTTCGCGCCGTCATTTCCTCAAGTCATCCACCACGATCACGCTCGGTTCACTCCTCAGCACCCAAGGCCTTGCCGCCGTGCTTGAGGCCAGGGCGGGCATCGCCCTCGTGGTGTCACCCGACGACCCCCACGCCAACGCCGCGCCTTCCACCTGGGCCTTGGGCCAGCTGGAAACGGCCCTGAAGGCGCAAGGTTCCGCCGTGC
>JBGTGS010000082.1:0-6193 GCA_041746615.1 Opitutaceae bacterium
TGCCATAGCCAATCACCCAGCAGGCCATGAATGTGCCGACGCCCGTAAAGCTCCAGCCCAGCACCCCGCGCAGGAACACCGGCACACCGACCACAAACCATATGTCTCGCGCGCCAAAGAGGAAGAAACGAGCCACACAGAGCACGTTGATCTCGCGGCTCTTCGAAAACAGGTCCTTGAAACCCGCCTTGCCTTTGGCTCTTCCCATCCCGGACGGCAACGCAAGCCACGAACCCAGCCACACCAGCGCCAGCGCCCCGGCCATGATCCAGAGCGCCCCGGCAAAACCGGCCGTCGTCAGCAGGAAGCCGCCAAGGAAAAATCCCGCACCCTTGAGCGCATTCTTCGAACCGGTGAGCAGCGCGACCCACTTGAAGAGACGGCCCTTCCCATCATCCGGCACCAGCACCTTGATCGCGCTCTTCGAACTCATCTTGGTAAGGTCCTTGGCGATGCCGGAAAGCGCCTGCGACGCCATCACCCAGGCCACCGAGGCGAATTCCGACCAAGCAGGATTGAGCAGCGCCAGCAGGCCGAGGGCGGCCACCTGCAGGGCGAGGCCCGCCACCAGTGTCACCCGCAGACCCATCCGCGATGCGATCCATCCACCCAGCAGATTGGTCACAATGCCGCAGAACTCGTAGAGTAAAAACAGAAATGCCAGCGTCACCGGGCTGTAGCCCAGATTGAAGAAGTGCAGCAGCACCAGCATCCGCAGCGCCCCATCCGTGAGCGTAAACCCCCAGTAAGCGCCCGTGACGAAAATGTAGTTTTTTAGATTCATCGGAGGTGAAACCTCCAAACGCCAAAGGTCCAAACGCCAAAAGTCCAAATAGACTCCAAACAACAGCCCCACAGAAATTCTCGGGTTTTGGCTTTGAGCATTCTTTGGGATTTGGACGTTTGGGATTTGGGATTTTCCGGAAGGTGGGGTTGGTGCCTACAGCGCCAATCCCACCTTCCGGGCTAGTTCAACCATCCGGTTGGCGTAGCCCCATTCGTTGTCGTACCAGGCGTAAATCTTCACGAGGCGTTGGTTGACAACCAGGGTGGAGAGCGCGTCCACGATGGCTGAGCGGGAGTCGCCCTTGAAGTCGATCGAGACAAGCGGTCGCTCCTCATAACCGAGGATGCCCTTGAGCGAACCGGCCGCAGCGGCGGTCTGGAGGAGATTATTGACCTCCTCGACAGTGGTGTCGCGCTTCACCTGAAACACGCAGTCCGTCATCGAGCCTGTGAGCAGGGGCACGCGCACGGCGTGGCCATTGAGTTTACCGAGGAGCTCCGGGTAGATTAGGCCGATGGCGGTGGCGCTGCCCGTGGTCGTGGGGATGAGCGAGAGCCCCGCCGCCCGCGCGCGGCGCAGGTCCTTGTGCGGGGCGTCCACGATTACTTGCGTGTTGGTCGCATCGTGGATCGTGGTGATGGCACCGTGCTCGATGCCGAGCCCTTCGTGGATGACCTTCACGATGGGGGCGAGGCAGTTGGTTGTGCACGACGCCGCCGTGAGCAGGCGGTGCTTCGTCGGATCGTAGAGATCATCGTTCACCCCCATGACGATGTTCAGGGCCTCGCCACCCTTCACCGGCGCGGCCACGATCACCTTCTTCACGCCTCGATCAAAATAGGGCGAGAGCTGCTCCGGCGTGCGGAATTTCCCGGAGCACTCGAGCACGAGATCGATGCCCTGTCCGGTCCAGTCCACCTCGCCGGGCTTGCTGAGCCCGCTGACCTCCACCCGCCGGCCATCAACGCTGAACGCATCCGAGCCCGCGGACACTGCCTCCCGGGGCCAGCGCCCTTGCACCGAGTCGAAGTTGAGCAGATGTGCACAGGTCGTGGCATCCGCCTTGGGATCATTGACCAATACCCAGTCGAATTCCGGCCAGTCCCAGGCGGCGCGAAAGACCAGGCGGCCGATGCGGCCGAATCCGTTGATGGCAATGCGGGTTTTCTTCATGTTGAAAGTTTACTCGCCCCCATGAAAAGGCCCGCGGCATTATCTGCTGACGTCCGGGGGCTTCACTCCAGCCGACGGTCAGGCCTCGTCGAACTTGCGCGCAAAGAGCTGCTCCAACTCGGTCAGCATCTGGGACGCGTCCTCGCCGGTGGCGATGAACTTCACCTTCGAGCCCTTGCCGGCCGCCAGCATCATCAGACCCATGATGCTCTTCCCATTCACCTGCTCCTCGTCCTTTTCGACGAACACGTCGGCTTTGAATTTGTTGGTGATGCGGACGATCATGGCCGCCGGACGGGCGTGAATGCCCATCTTGTTCTGGACCACGAGCTCCTTGGAGAGCCCTTGGCCTGAGGCGGGGGTGTCGGTTTGATCTGGCATGGGCCAGCCAAGGTTCTGTTGCCCCCGGCGGCTTGCAACTCAAAAACCGGTCCCCCAACCTGCCCCCTTCATGCCAGCCACCGCGATCATCGTCCCCTGCCGGCTCGAATCGACCCGGTTCCCCCGCAAGCTGCTGCATCCCATCCACGGCAAGCCCCTGGTACTCTGGGTGGCAGAGCGCATCGCCACCCAGGTCCCCCAGCTACCCCTGTACTTTGCCGTCGATGATGACTGGCTTGCCGCGCCGCTGCGCGAGCGTGGTTTCCAAACACTCATGACCGGCGTCCATCACCAGAGTGGCACCGACCGGATCGCCGAAGCCAACCGCACCGTGAAGGCAGACCGCGTGATCAACGTGCAAGCCGACGAGCCCCTCGTTTCCGGCCGGCAGATCGAAGCCCTCGCCTCGCTCATCGCCGGCGATGTGCCGATGGCCACCCTGGCTACACGATTCACCACCGCACAGGATTTCCTGAACCCCAACCAGGTGAAGGTCGTGTTCGGCCGGGATGGCCGCGCCCTGTATTTCTCCCGCTCCCCCATCCCCTACGCCCGCGACCTCAAAGGCGCGGTGGACGACGCCTGGGTCCAGACCCATGCCTGCCACCGCCACCTCGGGCTCTACGCCTACCAGGCTGATCTCCTCGAAAAGTTTGCCGGCCTGCCGCCCGGCCATTTCGAACAACTTGAGAAACTCGAGCAACTCCGCGTGCTGGAAAACGGATACTCCATCGCCGTCGGCGTCACCGACGATCCCACCATCGGCGTGGACACCCCGGAGGACGCGGAGCGGTTTGAGCAGATGCTCGAAGCGAAGTAGCAAGGGCTCTCCGAGGCAACATGCCCGCCACGGCGTCGGGGACCGCACGTTACCTTTGAGTCAGCTCTGCCCGTTTGCGGATCTCTTCAATCGCGAATCGGGCGGACATCTTCACGTCCCTCTTCCGGCTCTTTAGATGAGGTTCGATGGCCGGAATTGCCTGCAAGGTCCCGATGCGGTTCAGGGTCGCATTCGCGGAGGCCAAATCGAAGGGATCGCTGCTGGTCCTCAGAAGCTCGATCAGTGCCTTTTCAGCATGTGGGGATTCCGTGCCGCGGAGTGCAGTGATCGCGGGATTGCGCACCTGCCACCGGTCGTCCTCAAGGCACCTGAAGATCGCAGTCAAATCCGTGTCTCTCGGTTTGGGCATATTGGCGATACCATCGAGGAGGAACAAGAGAATCATCTTGTCCGACTCCCTTTCCAATTGCCGAATGAGGAAAGGACCGGCGCCCAGATCGTGAAGCTTGGTGCCGACCTTGCTGATGATGAGATACAGGAGGCGCCGATGCTGCTTGTCCTTTTCAATCATGACGGCCTCTTGGGCGGCTTGGAGCAAGGCTGGGTCAGCAGATGACATCACGGTCTTGTAGGCGTGGCCGGAGGCCGAGTCGGCCGGTGAGGTGCCTACGGAGTTTCGCCGCAGCATGTCGTCGACTAAATTTCTCAGTTGGTCCTGCATGAGAGCAGTTCCGATCAGAATTGCTTGGCGGGCAACTGTCGGCGTAGCTCCTCGGGCAGGAGCGGGCGCACTTCGGGATAATCTTCGGCCAATCGGATCAGGTCGGCTTCGTCTTTCTTGCGCTTGGAGAGACGGCGGTGCGGATCGGCCCAGGCCAGGGTCTTGCCGGTGACGAGGTCGCGGAGAGAGGCGACCTGGGCCTCGCAGCCGAGCACCTGGGCGGGGCGGGCGGCCGCCGGGAAGGCTTGGTAACGAAGATCCTTGGTGAACTGGATGCGCAGTTCGCTGCCGGGGTGCTGGGCGTTCAACGACCATTCCTCCTCATGCAAGGTGAAGCCGGCGGCGAGGAGATCCGTCCGGACGGCCGGCAATCGGGCGGCGGCGATGACGATATCGGCATCCATCGTGAAAACCGGTCGAACGTAAGTGTTTACCGCCAGTCCACCGATGACGCAGTAATCGCCATGGCGTCGGCAAATGGCCAGCACGGTGGCGAGGTCGTTGAAACCACCCTTGCTCGCGGCGTCAAAGGCTTCCTGAACGGTCATGGTGCCATTCAACAAAAACGAAGTTGAAAGTCGAGTGCCCGGAATGGAGTCGCGCGATGAACGCGACTCACGCCGCCCACCCACCAGCTACCATTCCAACTACGAACTACCAACTTCCAACTACCACCTTCAGATCTTCCCCGCCTTGCGGGCCTCGACCATGCGGTAGAAATCCGTGAAGAGCGGATCGGCATCATTCGGGCCGGGGGCGGCCTCGGGGTGATACTGCACCGAAAAGACCGGCAGCTGGGTGTGCCGCAGTCCTTCGACGGTATTATCGTTGAGGTTGATCTCCGTGACCTTGGCCCCACCCTTTTCGATGCTTTTCGGATCCGTCGCGAACCCGTGGTTCTGCGCGGTGATCGACACCTTGCCGGTTTCGAGGTTCTTCACCGGCTGGTTGCCACCGCGGTGACCGAACTTGAGCTTGAAGGTCGAGCCGCCCAACGCATGCGTGATCATCTGGTGCCCAAGACAGATGCCGAAAACCGGATATTCCGGCAGCAGGGCCGTCACCGTCTTGTGCAAGTAATCAAGCGCTGCAGGGTCGCCGGGGCCGTTGGAGAGAAAGACTGCATCGGGCTTGTGCTCACGAATCTGCCCGGCCGAGGACCCGGCGGGAAACACCTGCACTTCGAAGCCGTGGTTCACGAGCTTGCGATAGATGGAGTATTTCGCCCCGTAATCAAAGGCCGCGACGCGGAACTTCTTCGCCGGGGTCGCCGGCAGGCCGAGGGTCGTGCCCACCGGCTGGTAGGGCGTATTGAAATTGCCCGCGTCGTCAGCCTTCCAGATGAAGGGTTCCTTCGCGGTCACATCCTTTACGTAGTCAGTGCCGGCCATGTCGCGCCAACCGCGGGCGAGCCGCACCGCCTCCTCCTCGCTGATCGGCAGGGTGCTCAGGCAGCTCTTCATGGCACCGTCCACCCGTAACTTCTTGGTCAGGGCGCGGGTGTCGATCTCACTGATTCCCGGGATGCCGTACTGGCGCAGGTAATCACCCAGCGAACGCCGGGACCGCCAGTTGCTGACCACCGGGGAAAGCTCACGCACCACGAAGCCACTGCACTTCGGCCCGCCGGACTCGTCATCCTCCGGGCTGATCCCATAGTTGCCGATCTGCACAGCCGTCATCGTCACGATCTGGCCGAAGTAGGATGGATCCGTGATCACTTCCTGATAGCCCGTCATGGATGTGTTGAAAACGCATTCGCCGGCCACGGTGGCATCGGCACCAAAGGCAAGGCCGCGGAATACGGAACCATCTTCAAGGGCGAGGACTGCGGTCGGGGACGTGGACATTAAAGCCAGACGAAAGGGCCTCGCCCGCACGCTGCCAAGGGTATTGTGTGCGGGAAACGGCATCGATTTTGAGAATCTCGTGGATTGGATGCAGAGGGCTGAAATCCGGCCCCCGTTTGACAGCAGGTAATCAGGCTCCTAACTATTCCAGACCCATGCCGTACACCGAAGATCGCACCGCTTGGTTTGAGGGCCAGGGCCTTTGGCAGCACATCCCGGCTGAGCAATGGCAGGATTGGACCTGGCAGCTCAAGAACCGGATCACAACGCTGGACCAATTGGATAGTTACATGACCCTCACTTCCGAGGAGCGGCGCGGGGTCGCCTTTGCCGGGCAAAAACTGGCTCTGGCCATCACGCCTTACTACTTCAACCTCATCGACCATCAGGACCCCAACTGCCCGATCCGCAAGCAGGTCATTCCCCGGGAAGGCGAAATGCTGGTGTCTCCCGGGGAACAGCTGGATTCGCTGGGCGAGGACGAGTTCTCCCCGGTTCCG